>DATFPL010000118.1:0-40952 GCA_035264845.1 Candidatus Limnocylindrales bacterium
GCGAAGGTACTTCTCGTATGCCCCCAAGTCGAAGTGGCCGTGGCCGGAGAGGTTGAACAGGATGACCCGCTCGCGGCCCTCCTGCTTCGCCTCGAGCGCCTCGTCGATCGCCGCGCGAATGGCGTGGCTCGACTCCGGCGCGGGCAGGATTCCCTCCGTGCGCGCGAACGTCAGCGCGGCGTCGAATGCCTCACGCTGATGCACGGCCCGCCCCTCGATGTCGCCGTGGTCCGCGAGCAGGGACACCAGCGGTGCCATGCCGTGGTAACGAAGGCCGCCCGCGTGGATCGGCGCGGGAATGAAGCCGGAGCCCAGCGTGTGCATCTTCACGAGCGGCGTCATCATCCCGGTGTCGCCGAAGTCGTACGCGTACCGGCCCCGGGTGATCGAGGGCGCCGCGGCCGGCTCGACCGCGATGACGCGGTAGCGCCGTCCACCGCGGAACGTCTGGCCGAGGAACGGGAACGCCAGCCCCGCGAAGTTCGAGCCGCCCCCCGCGCAGGCGATGATGACGTCCGGCTCCTCGTCGGCCATCGCCATCTGCTCGATCGCCTCCTGGCCCACGACGGTCTGGTGCAGCAGCACGTGGTTGAGCACCGAGCCCAGCGAGTATTTCGTGTCGTCGCGCGTCGCGGCATCCTCGACCGCTTCGCTGATCGCGATACCGAGCGATCCCGGGCTGTCCGGATGCTCGGCAAGGACTGCACGGCCGTAGTTGGTCGTGGGTGACGGGCTCGGGACGACCTCCGCACCGTACGTCTCCATGAGGATCCGGCGGTACGGCTTCTGGTCGTACGAGGCGCGGACCATGTAGACCTTCGTCTCGATCCCGAAGATCGCGGCCGCGAACGACAGCGCGCTCCCCCACTGCCCGGCGCCGGTCTCCGTCGCGATCCGCTTCGTGCCCTCCTCCTTGTTGTAGAAGGCCTGGGCGATCGCCGTGTTCGGCTTGTGGGAGCCGGCGGGGCTCCCGCCCTCGTACTTGAAGTAGATGTGCGCGGGTGTGTCGAGCTGCTTCTCGAGGCGGCGCGCGCGGACGAGCGGGCTAGGACGGTAGAGGCGGTACGCGTCGCGGACCGGGTCGGGGATCTCGATGTCCCGCTCCGCGCTGACCTCCTGGCCGATGAGCGCCATCGGGAAGAGCGGCGCGAGGTCGGAGGGGCCGATGGGCTGGCCCGTGCCGGGATGGAGCACCGGCGCCGGCGGGACTGGCAGGTCCGCCGCGATGTTGTACCAGGTCCGCGGGATTCGATCCTCGGTCAGGACGAACCTTGTCTGCTCGTCCGCAATCACGGCGCGACCCATGTCGATGAACCCTCCTCGAGCTGCCGGTTCCTCAGCCGGGAACGGGAGGGTGCGCGACGCACTCGCGAACGTCAAGCGCGAGCGATCACGGAGCCGCGACGGACTGCGCCGCGTCGGCGAGGGCGTCGACGCGGTCCGTCATGTCCTCGCCGCCGAGACTCACGTATGCGCGGGAGACCCCGGTATCGGCCAGGCGGCGCACCTCGGCCGCCGGATCCGCCGGCCACTTGTCCCACTCCCACGACACGAACACCGAGACGTCGACGGGTCGCGGCGCGTCGCGAGCCGCGGCGAGCGCGTCGGCGATCAACGCCCGGTCGTCGTAGACGTTCACCTCGTCGGCGACGTCGAGCGCCCGAGCCAGGGTCCGCCGCGACGGTCCGACACCGATGACGATCCGCGGCGGGCGCGGCGGCGGCGGCGTGCAGATCGCGCCCGACAGCTTCACGTACCGGCCGTCGTACGACACTTCCTCGCCGGACCACACGAGCCGCAACGCTTTCGCCGTCTCGACCAGGCGGTCGAGGCGCTCGTCGCGCGATGGGAACTCCCGGCCCCACGCCGCGAACGACTCCGGCCAGTCCCCCGCGCCGATCGCGAGCTCGAACCGGCCACCGCTGGCGATGGACAGGATCGACGACTCCTTGGCGAGGACCCCGGGCTCGTAGTGAAGGTTGTTGAGGACCATCGGGACGAGCCGGACACGCGACGTCGAAGCCGCGACCGCCCCGTACGCCGACCAGCCGCAGGCGTACGCCCAATCCGGGCGACCCGAGTGGTAGTGGTCCCAGAACCCGACGGCGTCGAGCCCCGCCTCGTCGGCACGCCTCGCCGCCGCGAGGATCGGCTGCCAGTCGGCGACGGGACTGAGAATCGCGCCGATCCGCACCGCTGCCTCCCTCGGTAACTGGGCTGATCGCACATCGTGGCGGACGTCCAACGAAGCTGCTCGCGGAGTGGCACGAACGCGGGGCTTCTGCGAACATCGACCCGCCTGTCACCGCGACCTCAGCTGCCCGCCAGGAGGACCTCCGTGGACCGCTTCGAGCCGAACCTCCGCATCCCGGGTCCGACCGGGCTGCCGCCGTCGGTCCGCGCGGCCGGGGGCCGCCAGATGATCAACCATCGCGGCCCCGAGTTCGCGGCGATGCTCGACCGGATCCTGAGCGGGATGAAGCCGTTCTTCGGCACGACCGGCGACGTCGCGATGCTCTCGTGCGCCGGTACCGGGGGGCTCGAGGCAGCCGTCGTCAACACGCTGTCGCCCGGCGATCGCGTCCTCGGCGTGTCGATCGGCTCGTTCGGCGACCGATTCGCGAAGATCGCCTCCGTCTACGGGGCGGACGTCACGAAGATCGACGTCGAGTGGGGGCGCGCGGCGGATCCTGCGGCCGTTCGCGAGGAGCTCGAGGCGACGGGTCCGTACCGTGCCGTCCTCCTCACCCACAACGAGACCTCGACCGGCGTGATGAACCCGATCCCGGAGCTGGCCGCCGCGATCCGTGAGACGCAGCCTGATGCGCTGATCCTCGTCGACAGCGTGTCCGCGCTCGGGGCCGTCCCGTTCGCGATGGACGAGTGGGGCATCGACGTCGTCGTGACCGGGTCGCAGAAGGCATGGATGGCGGCGCCCGGGCTGGCGATGATCGCGGCGTCGGAGCGGGGCTGGGCAGCGGTCGAAACGGCGCGCATGCCGCGGTTCTATCTCGACCTCCGGCTTCATCGCGACGCGCACGCGAGGGGCGAGACGCCGTGGACGCCGGCGATCGCGGTTGTCTACCAGGTCGACGAGGGTCTGAAGCTCATGGAGGCGGAGACGCCGGCGGGCGTGTTCGCGCGCCACGAGGCGTGCGCTGCGGCGTCGCGCGCCGGGCTCGATGCGCTCGGGTTCGAGCTGCTTGCCGATCCGCGCGTCGCCTCGCGTACGGTGACCGCGGTGACGATCCCGGACGGGCTCGACTGGAAGTCGTTCAACAGCGACCTCAAGAAGCACGGCCTCGTGCTCGCCGGCGGCCAGGGCAAGCTTACGGGCAAGATCTTCCGGCTGGGACACCTCGGGTCGGTGACGGTCGAGGAGATTCTCGGCGCGATCGCCGTCATCGAGACTGTCAGCATCCAGCACGGGCGCGACGTCCGGCCCGGCGCCGCGGTCGGCGCGGCGCAGGCAGCGGCGCTCGAGTCGCTCGGTCTCGCACGGGCCGCTGCCGCGACGACATGAGGGTCCTCGTCGCGGAGCCCCTCGCCCGCGAAGGCGTCGATCTCCTCCGCGCCCACCACGACGTCGATGAGCGGCCCGGACTGTCGCGCGACGAGTTGTGCGGCGCGGTCGGCGACTACGAGGCGCTTGTTGTCCGGAGCCAGGTCAAGGTCGATGCGGAGCTGATCGGCGCGGGCCGGCGGCTCGTCGTGATCGGCCGCGCCGGCGTCGGTGTCGACAACGTCGATCTCGAGGCCGCGACCCACGCGGGGATCACCGTCGTCAACGCGCCGACCGGCAACACGATCGCGGCCGCTGAGCACACGCTCGCGCTGATGTTCGCGGTGGCGCGGAAGATCGCCGCCGCCGACGCGTCCGTCCGGCGCGGCGAGTGGAAGCGCAGCCAGTTCACGGGTCACGAGCTGCGCGGCCGGACCCTCGGCATCGTCGGCCTCGGCAAGATCGGCCAGGCGATCGCGCATCGCGCCCGCGGCCTCGAGATGGCCGTCCTCGGCGTCGATCCGTTCGTCACCGCCGAGCAGGCCGCGCTGCACGGCGTGGAGCTGGTCGAGATGGACGCACTGCTCGAGCGCGCCGACGTGGTGACCGTCCACGTACCCGTGACGCGGGCGACGCGGGGGCTGATCGGCCGCGCTGCGCTGGCGCGGATGAAGCCGGGAGCGTTGCTGCTCAACGTCGCGCGCGGCGGCGTGATCGACGAGGCCGCGGTCGCGCAGGCGCTGCGTGACGGGAAGCTCGGCGGCGCGGGGATCGACGTGTTCGAGCAGGAGCCACCGACGGGCTCGCCGCTGCTCGATGCACCCAACACCGTGCTGACGCCGCACCTGGGCGCGTCGACAGAGGAGGCACAGGTCCTCGTCGCCGAGGAGGTCGCAGACCAGGTCCTCGACGTCCTCGCCGGCCGCCCCGCCCGCTACGCGGTCAACGCACCGCTCGTCACGCCGGAGACCGCGCAGGCGATCGGGCCATACCTCCCGCTCGCCGAGATCCTGGGCCGGTTCTTCGCCCAGTTCTCGCGGTCGGCGGTGCGGACGCTGACGTTCGAGATCGCCGGCGCGCTCGCCGAGTTCGACGCGTCGCCGCTGACCGCGGCGCTGCTCCGCGGCCTCCTCGAGAACGCGACGACGGAGCGCGTCAACCTGGTGAACGCCGCCGCGCTCGCCAAGGCCCGCGGCATCACGCTCGTCGAGCGCAAGACGCCCGAGGCGGGCGCGTTCGCGTCGCTTCTCAGCGTGTCCGGTCCGGACGGCCGCACGACGGTCGCCGGCACCGTGGCGAACGGTGAGCCGCGCCTGAGCCGGCTCGGCGAGTACTGGCTCGACATGGCGCCGGCGGACGTGATGCTCATCACGCGGCACCACGACAAGCCGGGCACGATGGGCCGCATCGGGCAGATGCTCGGCGACGCCGACGTGAACATCAGCGCCATGCATCTGGCCCGGACACGTCCACGCGAGGACGCCTTCATGATCCTCGCCCTCGACGACGACGTCCCCGCACCCGTCGCCGACGCGATCCGCTCGAACGACGCCGTGATCGACCTGTGGACCATCAGGCTCGGCGGCGAGCGGTAGACGCGGCAGCGGCCCCGCCGGGAATCGCGTGACCGCACCGCTCATTCCTGCGGATCTGGACGCGACCGTCGTCCTGCTTCGCCACGGCGAGTCGATGGCGATCGTCGAGCGACGCTTCCAGGGCCAGCTCGACACACCGCTGTCGCCCATCGGCCGGCGGCAGGCGCAGCTTGCCGCCGCGCGGCTCGCCCACCCGCACGCGACGCCGGAGCTCCCCGTGCCGCTGGGCGCGCCGCTCGAGATCGCTCACTCGCCGCTTTCGCGGACGACCCAGACCGCGCAGGCCGTCGGCGCCGCTGCCGCCGCTGACCACGCATTCGGTGAGCGGATCCGGTTGCGTCCCGACACGGGCTTCCTCGAGATCGGTCAGGGCGAGTGGGAGGGGCAACTGTCGAGCGAGATCGATGAGCGGTGGCGCGACATCCTCGAGGCGTGGTGGGCGCACCCGACGGAGACGCATGCGCCCGGCGGCGAATCGCTCGCGGACGTTTCGGCGCGCGTCCGTGCGTCGATCCCGGCGCTTCTCGCGCCCCTCGCCGCCGACGGGCGACGCGATGTCGATCACAGCCCGGTGCCGGGCAGCGGCCACGGGCCTTCCCGCAACCCGTGGTCGATCGTCGTCGCCCACGACGGCGTCCTGAAGGTGCTGCTGCTGACGCTGTTCGACCTGCCGCTCGAGCGGTTCTGGCTGTTCCCGTTCGCGCTCTGCGGGATCACGATCGTCGACATCCGCTCCGGGCAGCCCAGGCTCCGCGCACACAACCTCACCGACCACCTCGCGCCGATGCTCGAGGAGCAGGCGCTCGCCGTGAGCGAGGAGCGCGAACGCTCCGGCGCACTCTAGCCGCGCGCGCGGTTACTGCGGTCGTGCGCGCTACCGCCGCCGGCGGCGCCGTCGCTCCTCGCGCAGAAAGGCGAGCCGCAGCAGGCTGACGCGCAGCCGGCGCTGTGCGTCGCGCAGCGCGCCGACTCTTTCCGCACCCAGCTCGCGGTTGCCGTAGGCGACCTCGACCTTCGCCCGCGCCACCGTCTCGAGCGCCGGCCGAGCGGTCGGCAGCACGTCGCCGAGCGACCCGGCGTACTCGTAAACGGTCTGGGTCGGTCGCGCCGCGAAGCCAAACCGAGCGGCGGTGCGCGAGATGCTTCGCCAGACCGAATCCGCCGTCACATCCCGGCGCGGTCCGCGTCGCCAGGCGACGAAGGCGAGCGCTCCGATCGCGACGAGCAGCACGAGAGCGACCACGATCATCAGCCCCGGCGTGCCTTGCGTCGGGCCGCTGCCCGTCGTCGGACCCGCGGGGATGCGCCGTCCCTGTTCAGGTTCGTTGTCGCCGCGGCCGCTCGGCAGCGCCGGAATGGCCGACGCCGACGGCTGCACGACCTGTCCCTCGGGTGGTGGGTCGTTGCGGGCGAGGCCGCCGCCGGTCGGGTCGAACATCTGCCAGCCGTAGCCCGGGAAGTAGACCTCGACCCAGGCATGCGCGGTGTCGGAACGGATCGGCTCCTCGCCGGTGACCGAGTCGCGCGTGCCGGGAAGGTAGCCCTGGACCATGCGGGCCGGAATCCCCTCCTCCCGCAGGAGAACGGCCATCGTGCTCGCGTAGTACTGGCAGTAGCCCTGCCTGATGGTCGCAAAACACTCGACGACGCTCTGGCCGACGGGGCACATCCCGGAGACATTCGAGTTGTAGCGGAACGTCTTGAGCTCCGCCTCCATCGTCGCGGCGATGTCGTACGGGTTGTCCTTGGGTGACTTGGCGAGGATGTCGGCAAGGAGGGCCTTCGAGTTCGGTCCGAGCGCGTCCTTCGGGAGCGGCGTGTAGAGGTCGACGATCTCTGCGGGGTAGTTGGTCCCCGCCGCCCGCAGCCGGTTCTTCGTGCGACCGCCGGGTTGATCGACCTCAACCGGCACGAGGGCCGTCATCGTGTACGACCTCCCGCCGTCGCTCAGCTGGAGCGCACTGAAGTAGCCAGACGCTCCGACGACGTAGACCTTCGACCCCTGGTCGACGGTTCGCCCATCGAGCGGACTGACCGCGTACGGCCCCTTGTTCGCCCCGGGCTCGACGGTGAAGGTGACCGGCGCGCGGAGCCCGAGCCTCGTCGGATCGTCCGCCTCGTCCTTGAGCGTGTCGACGCCGCGATCGCGCTCGACGCCGCGCGCGCCCGTCCACGCCCACGCCTGACCCTGGAAGCTGTCGTATGCGACCGCGCGCCAGTAATAGCGGTTCCTGTCGGGCGGCGCGACGTGGACCGTCAGCGCGAGGGCGTCCTGCTGTGACCAGCTGCCGGTGATCGTCGCTGTCTGGCCGAACCCGAAACCGACGGCGCGGGGCGCCCCACCGAACGGCAGGTACCGCTGGAGCGACTGGCTGACCTCGACAAGCTTGTCGCCGACGCCGGCCCACGCGCCGGCGAGTGGTGCGGACGACGCGGACGCGGTGAGCGCGAGCGACCCGACGACGGCGGCGACGATGAACACGGTTCCACCGCGGAGATAGAGCGACCGCACCGCCGTCGCATCGCCGATCCGGCGGCGCAGCCACGCCGTCTGCTCCTCGAGTGCGTGCGCACGCGCGAGCAGGAACAACGATGCGAGCGTGAAGAGAACGAGGAGGGACAGCTGGTCCCGCACCGTGAGCGCCATGTTCGCGAGCAGCACCATGCCGACGACGACGACGGCATCGAGGGGGCGGCGATGGCCGAAGACCGCGTACGCGGCGAACTGTCCGACCGACCAGACGACGATGCCGAGAACGAGCAGGTAGTGCCCGATCTCGCGCGTCACCGCGAGGTGGAGGGGACCAAGGTCGATCCACGCGTTCGTCACCGACGTCGCCGTCGCGCGATAGAGCTCGACGGGCGACGCGCCGTCGGGGAGGAGTACGGCCCCGACGAGGAGCGGCAGCACGAGCGCCGCAAACACCGCGCCAACGACGTGGGTCGCCCAGCGGGGCCAGCCGGCCTTGACCGCGACGAAGGTGATGAACGTCGCCAGGACGCCGACCCAGGGCAGGAAGTCACCATACGTCGGGTCGCCGAGGACCCATGCCGCGTCGTCGATCGAGAGCCCGACCGCGGCTGCCATGAGCGCGACGAGGATCAGCGACAGCCAACCCTCTGCGGGCGTGAGGGCGAAGCCCCGCATCCATGCGGCGCGGGTCGATCCCGAGGCAACGTCGCTGTGAAGGGCAGTCATCGGGCGAGAACCTCCGCCAGTGCGCGGCCCGGCGTGATCGAGTACGTGTGGAGCTCGTATTCCGCTAGCGCGTGCCGAAGCGCTCGAACGCGCTGCGCGCGAACCGCCTCCGCCCCGGCGTCCGGTTCGTACGCCGGGAGGTGAGCGAGCCGCCGATCCTCGTCGGCGGCGACGCGATCGAACGCGGCCGCGTCGAGCGTGATCGCCACGGACCCGACGCCGCGGCCGCGGAGCGTCGCGAGTGGCCGGACCCACGACGTGTCGAGCGACGGGGTGATGACGATCGCCGTCATCCCGCGACGAAGCCGGCCGGCAGTCGCGACGAGAACCTCGACGAGCGGCGTCGCGCCATCGCCCTCGACTGCGGCGAGGAGCTGCATGATCTTGAGGTGCTGTCGGCCGCCGCGATCGGCCGGCAGGATCGCCATCCGGTGGCCGTTGACGGTCATCCCGACGGAGCGGTTCTCGGTCAGCGCCTTGTCGGCGATCGACGCCGCAGCGCGAACCGCCGCCTCGACCGTCGACTCGTCGCCACGGCCGGCCTGTGCCGACCGGTCCAGATCCAGCACGATCCACGCGTCCGCGGTCGTCTCGAGGTCGAACTCCTTGACCTGGATGTCGCCGTGCCGCGCCGTCGACTTCCAGTGGATCCGGTTGAAGCTGTCGCCGGGCGCCCATGGCCGGACGGTCGTCGCGAGGGCCGTGGTCTGGAGCGTTCGCTCGGGCGCCGAGTTGCTGCCCTCGATGCTCGCCGCGGGGATTCGCCACAGCGGGATCGGATCGATCCGCGGATAGACGACGACGGACACGCCCTGCCCGACCGAGGCCGATGCCTCGAAGAACCCGAACGGGTCGCCGGTCTGGATCTGGAGCGGCTCGATCCTGAAATGGCCGCGGCGGACGAGGGGCGCGCGGATGAGCCACGACCGCTCCGATTGCCCACCCAGGCCAATCGCGCGGCCGGGCAGCCCGCCCGGCAGGCTGGTCGGGTTGTGGACCTCCAGCCAGAACTTCGGAATGCGGCTCGTGTTCCGCAGCGTGTACGTGACCTTCAGCTTGTCCCCGACATGGCCGTGGAGCTGACTGACGGCGTAGCCGGCCTCGAGGTCCGACAGCCCGAGACGCGTCAGGACGTACGACCCGCCGACGACGAGGATGGCGAGGTAGACGAGGTAGAAGAGGAACGGCAGCCCCGTCGAGAACGCGGCAACGAGCAGCACCGCGCCGATGACAAAGAGCTGGATGCGACGGAACATCCTCGCCGTCCCCGGTCCGCTAGTGGCGGGGAGCTACGCGCCGGGAGCCTGCGCCGGCGCGCGCAGGTCGCGCGGACCGCCGGTCTGGCCCGTGGGGCGGATGTTCTCGATCGACGTCGTGTCGAGCAGCTCGCGAACGACCTGGCCCGGAGCGACGTCGTGGATCGTCGAGCTCGTCTTGATGATCAGGCGGTGCGCGAGCGCCGGCTCGGCGAGCGCCTTGATGTCGTCGGGGATGACGTAGTCGCGGCCGAGGAGCCCCGCCAGCGCCTGGCCGGCGCGGTACAGCGCGATCGACCCGCGCGGCGACGCGCCGAGGTAGACGTCGGGATGGTTCCGGGTGGCATTGACGAGGCGGACGATGTAGTCGCTGATCGTCGAGTCGACGTAGATCTCGCGAACCGCGTCCTGCATCTCGCGCAGCTCCTCGACGGCGCAGACCTCGCTCAGCTCCTCGAGCGGGTGCGACCGCTTCTGCTCGTCGAGGATGACGATCTCCTCGATCGGCTGCGGGTAGCCGAGTCGCAGCCGGATCATGAACCGGTCGAGCTGCGCCTCCGGGAGCGCGAATGTCCCCTCGTACTCGATGGGGTTCTGGGTGGCGATGACGAGGAACGGATCCGGCATCGAGTAGGTCGTCCCGTCGATCGTTGCCTGGCGCTCCTCCATGCACTCGAGGAGCGACGACTGGGTCTTGGGCGTCGCGCGGTTGATCTCGTCGGCGAGGACGACCTGGCTCATGATCGGCCCGGGGCGGAACTCGAACTCGTGCGTCTTCTGGTTGTAGATCGAGAGTCCCGACACGTCGGACGGGAGCAGGTCCGGCGTGAACTGGATGCGCCGGAACGAGCAGCCGAGGCTGCGGGCGATCGCCTTGGCGAGGACGGTCTTGCCCGTGCCGGGCACGTCCTCGATGAGGAGATGGCCGCGGCAGAGGAGCGCGACGAGGGCGAGGCGGACCTCGTTGTGCTTGCCGACGATCACTCGCTCGACGTTGGCGAGGACCTTGTCGCCGGTCTCCTGGATCTTCGTCATCGAGCTCCCTCGGGGGACGCGTCGCCGCTGGACACGCCGGGTGGAGTGACCGATCGGACGATCGGCGGACGGGGTGGGTTGCGAACGATAGTACGTCCGGATCGCGAAGTGGGTTCGCGAGGCGTCCCGTGTGGCAGTTGAACGGTCGGTGCAAGATTCGCCTCGTGGCACACCTCGACGACGCCGCGATCGATGCGGCTCTTGCCGACCTCCCGGACTGGCGCCACGAGGGCGACACGCTTGTCCGCACGATCAAGCGCCGCGACTGGCGTGACGCGATCGCCCTCGTCGACGCCGTCGCGGCGGAGGCAGACCGCCGGGATCACCACCCGGACTTCTGTGTGACCAGCTACCGAACCGTGACGTTCACGCTCACGACGCACTCGGACGGTGGCATCTCCGCCCGCGATGTCGCGCTCGCCAAGGAGATCGACCGCCTCGCGGGGAGCTGACGGGCTCCCTACCCGCGGATCAGCGTCAGCAGCCCGACCCAGACCGTCATCAGGCAGCCGATCGCGCCCATCGCGGCGAGGAAGACCTCGCCGCCGATCCACGCTGCGACGGCGACCCCGCCGAACATCGCACCGAACAAACCCGCCACGAACGCGAGGCCGATC
This sequence comes from Candidatus Limnocylindrales bacterium, assembly GCA_035264845.1. GTDB lineage: Bacteria > Chloroflexota > Limnocylindria > Limnocylindrales > CSP1-4 > JACDAV01. Next base: position 11,205 of record DATFPL010000118.1, read on the forward strand.
CGCTCGACGATCGGGCGTGGTCGGCGTTCCGGCGCCGGGTCACGCGCGCCGTCACGCCCGGCGTCCGGCATGCGCTCCCCCTCCGTCACGGGCGTCAGCCGCCCGCGAGCGACTTGAGCGCGAGCGTCATGAGGTTGCCCGCGAGCGGCGCGGCACGCTCACCGCCGCGGCCGCCGTGCTCGACGATGACCGCGATCGCGACCTGCGGGTCTTCGACGGGGGCGAAGCCGATGAACCACGAGTTCGGCTCGCCGGTCCCGCCGAGCTGGGCCGTGCCCGACTTCCCGGCGGTCGAGACGCCAGGAACCTTGGCGCCGGAGGTGAACTGACGCCCGAGCGGTCCCTCGACCGCTCGTTGCATCGCCTGCTGCACGTCGCGCGCCACGCCGGCGGAGACGATCCGTCGCCACACGCTCGGGTCGATCGTCCGTGTGCCGCTCTTCTTGCCGCTCAGCGACGTGACGATGTGCGGCTGCATCAGGACGCCGTCGTTCGCCACCGCGGCAGCGACGAGTGCCATCTGGAACGGCGTGACAACCGTCTCGGCCTGGCCGTACGACGCATTCGCCAGCTCGACCGAATCCTTGAATCCGCCCCCGAAGTTCCCGCCGCCGTTCGTCACCTGCGACCTCCCGAGCGGCAGGTCGAACGGCGGGTTGTCGCCGAACCCCAGGTTCTTCGCCGTGGCGGCGAGGTTGTCGCCCCCTGTCTTCAGCCCCGTCAAGGCGTACCAGATGTTGCAGGACACTTCGGTCGCCTCGTAGAAGTCGAGCGCCTTCGACCCCGTCACGAGGTGGTGACCGTCGCGGACCCGGAAGCCGGACACGACGAGACCGTCCTGCTCCGCCCTGGGTTGCTGTGCAAACGTCGTGTCGGGGTTGATCGATCCCGAACCGAGCCCGGCGAGCGCGGTGACGATCTTGAACACCGAGCCCGGGACGTACTGCCCCTGCGTCGCCCGCGGCAGGAACGGCAGCCGCTTGTCGTCCCGGAGCTTGGCGAATGCCGCCTCGCCGGTGTCGGGGTTCGCGATCGCCGACGCGTCGTAAATCGGGGTCGAGGCGAGCACGAGCACCTCGCCGGTCTTCGGATCGAGGATGACAACCGCGCCGCGATCGTTGCCGAGCGCCCGAACGGCGGCGCGCTGGAGCGGCAGCGAGATCGACAGCTTGAGCTGCTGCGGGTCGAGTGGGTCGGGCTCGAACTTCTTGAGGAGATCCGCGACGGGATCGGGTCGAACGCTCCCCAGGAGCTCCGCGTCGTAGGCGCGCTCGAGGCCGGCGGTCCCGAACTGCCGCGATGCATAGCCGACGATCGGGCTCATCGCCGAATCGCGGTAGACGCGGTATGGCTCGCCGTTGTCGTCCTTCCGGTTGTCCGCGAGAATCGTCCCGCTGCGGTCGAGGATCCGGCCGCGGAGCGCCTTTCGCGCGGCTGCGACGACGGCCGGGTTGTCCGGCGCCACCGACAGCGGCGCCGAGCGAGCTACCTGCCAGTACCCGGCACCAGCCGCGAGCGCCGCGAACGCGATCGCGAGAGCCAGTCCCACGCGCACGATGTTCGGGCCGAGCGGCCGCCGTACCGACCCGTTCGACGATTCGCCGTACGTGTCCGCGGTCACGGCGCTCCCCTGTCGAGCAGCCGCGCGATGCGACCGCGACGCGGAACGGGCGGCGGCTCGACGCCGCGGTCCGACAGCGCAAGGAGGAGCCCGATGACGACGGCGTTGGCGAGGAGCGACGACCCGCCGTACGAGATGAAGGGCAGCGTGATGCCGGTCAGCGGGATGAGCTTGAGGTTGCCCGCCGCGATGATGAACGCCTGGACGCCGACGACGAGCGACAGCCCGGCCGCGAGGAGCGCGCGGAAGTCGTCTGCAGCGGACGCCGCGATCCGCAGTCCGCGGACGATGACGACGAGGTAGACCCCGAGGATCGCGAGCAGGCCGATGAGTCCCAGCTCTTCGCCGAGCGCGGCGAACGGGAAGTCCGTGTGAATCTCCGGGATGGGCAGGCGACCGCCGACCGTCGGCAGCCCGTTCCCCAGCCCGGTCCCGAGGATCCCGCCGCGACCGAACGCGTACAGCGCCTGGACGACCTGGTAGCCGGAGCCCGACGGATCGGCGAACGGGTTGAGCCAGATGTCGACTCGTTGCTGGACGTGCGCGAAGAGCTTGTACATGAGCGCACTGCCCAGCAGGAACACGACGACTCCGATCGCGACATAGCTCGCGCGCGCCGTCGTGATGTAGAGGAGCAGCAGGAACACGGCGAAGAAGAGGAGCGCCGCGCCGAGGTCACGCTGCACCACGACGATGCCGAGCGCGATCGCCCACATCGCCCCCATCGGCGCGAGATACGGAAGCGGCGGCAGCCGCAGCGGCCCGATGCTCGTCGACTGCTCGACGAGGAGCGCCCGGTTCTCGGACAGGTAGCCCGCGAGGAACACGACGAGGATCACCTTGAGGAGCTCCGACGGCTGGCCGCTCAACGGCCCCAGGTCGAGCGTCAGGCGCGCGCCGCCCACGTCGCGGCCGAAGACGAACGTCAGCAGCAGCAGCGCGATGCCGGCCGCGGCCCACGTGTACTTGTAGAGCCGGAGCCACGCATCGGACCGGACCGCGACCGCAGTGACCGCGACGATCGCGATCGCGATCAACAGCCACACGAGCTGCGTCTGGGCGAGGCCGCCGAACTGTCCGCCAAGGTTCTGCGGCAGCCGCTCCATGAGGAGCAGGCTGATCCCCCCGAGGAGCCCGACCGCGGGGAGCAGCACCTGGTCGCTCCGCCGCCCGGCAAGCACCTGGACGAAGTGGGCGACGAGGAGCGCCGCGAGGTAGATCGCGAGCAACGTGGCGCCGTACGGAGCGAAGGCGCCCTCCGGGATCCCGGCGCCGCGCTCAGGGTCTCGCGCGCGGAGGGTTGCGCCGAGCGAGATGCTCCCGATCGTCAGCGCGGTCGCGACGATCGCGAGGAATCCCAGCTCACGCCAGCGGGCGTGCGGCCGCAAGCCGCCGAAGATCGACGGCAGCTCCGCGCCGCGGGACGTCCCGGATGCGGCGGTCATCCGCGGGGTCGCTCGAGCCGCATCCGGACCTGCCCGATCTGGATCTCGTCGCCGAACCCGATCGGCGCGAGGCCCTCGATCCGGCTCGCGTTCACGTACGTCCCGTTCGTGCTGCCGCGGTCCTCCAGATACCAGGCCCGGCCGCGGAACGTCAGCACCGCGTGCTCGGCCGACGCGAACGGGTCCTCGACGACGACAGTGTTGTTGACGTCGCGCCCCAGGCTCGTGACGGCGTCGAGCACGAACACGGCACCGGCGGGCGGCTCGCCGCCAGGCGACGCCAGCACGTGCAACCGACCCGCCTCGGTTCCCGGCTCGCGCGCCGCGGCGCGCAGATCGCGGACGAGGACGCGAACGACGGCGAACAGGAAGAGGTAGAGCGCGGCGAGGAACAGGAACCGCAGGAGCCAGAGGCTCGCTGCGAACGGATCCACGCGGCCTCAGCCGCCGGGGATCGACTCGACGACGAGGACCGTCCCGCCGATCTCGATCCGATCGCCCTCGCCGAGCACGACCTCGGCGACACGCGATCCGTTGACGCGGGAGCCGTTCGTGCTTGCGAGATCCGTGAACACGAGCGTTCCGCCACGCGCCTGGAGCCGCGCGTGATGGCGCGACACCTGCGAATCGGAGATCACCAGCGAGTTGTCGCTCGCGCGGCCGATCGACAGCGGCGCCCCGTTGACCGTGATCTCCCGCTCCGTGCCGTTCGCGCGGAGCTCGCGGAGGCGAGCAACCGGGGCGTCGAGCGTCGGGACGGTGAACACCATCGTGCGGCTCATGAAGCGCGGATCCGAGGGGTCGAACGGGTCGTCCCCGGCGGGACTCGGCGCGATCGGGGCCGCAGCAGGGGCGTGCGCGGGATGCGACTCGTTGCGGGCGGCAGGCGCCGCTGCGCCAGGGACGTCGCCGTTCAGCGGGGCTCCGCGTGGCTTGTCGGCGAAGCGAGCGTCGACCCTGATATCGCCACGCCCGACGGCCCGGTCGGCGACGAGGTCCACGCGCGGACGATCGATGACCGCGTAGCGGTGCCGGCGAGCGAAGGCGAGTGCACCCTCGGCGAGGTCCGTGGCAAGGGTCGCGGTCAGCTCGCCGAACGACTCGAGGTCCTCCGGGTGGAGCTGGACCCGGAACCGATTGGGGACGAGGATCCGGTCGGCCGCGGACATCCGCTCGTTCTCCATCGCCCGCTCGATGCGTCGCTGGAGCTGGATCGGCTGGAGGCGCGGCCGGAAGAGTCGAGCGGTCGGGCGCTCGAACAGTTGCTCGAAGAACCGCTCGACGGCGGCGAGGGGACGCATGATCGGGCGCGGAGTCTAGCAGAGGGCCCCTCTCGGCCCTCCTCTGCCGAGGCCCGTTCCGGTGTCGCCGGCATGTCGGGACCATCGGTGCGGAGGCCGGGGTACCTGCGGCCCGGATGCGGCCGAATCCCCACCCCTATACTCGGTTCCGTTCCGGCCGCGTCGGCCCGGAGCCGTCACGTCGCGAGTTCCCCGGGGGCCTGATGGCCGAGATCCTCACCGAGTCCTTCTGCGAACGCTGTGGCACGCGCTACACGTTCGAATCCGCCGCGCCGACGGGCAAGCGGCTCGGCAAGTTCAAGGTGCTGTCGAAGGGTCTGAAGAACTTCGTCCTCGACGACGAAGCGTCCCTCGACGAGGCCCTCGCCGCCGCGCGCGGCGAGAGTGACCGCGAGACGACGACCGAGCAGCTCGACGCCTTCCACAAGACCTTCAAGTTCTGCATGGAGTGCCGGCAGTACACCTGCGCGAACTGCTGGAACGACCTAGCCGGCCGATGCCTCACCTGCGCCCCGGGGAACGGCCGGGAGACGCTCGACCTGACGTTCCCGACCCTCTCGGTGGCACCAGCGGTCCCCGAGCCGCCGCAGCAATGGCCGCAGGTCGACGTCGCCGCGTGGCCGACCGCGGACGTCAAGCGCCCGCCGGAGCCGGCGACCGGTCCGTCGCTTGTGTCGCGGCTCGAGGCCGCCGCCGGGCCGCTCGACCCACCCGTCCGCGAGGAGGCGATCGCGGAACCGGCCGCGCCCGAGGTCCCGGTCGAGCCCTCGTGGCCCACGGAGCCGCTCCCGGGCGCCGACGACATCGAGCAGGTCGCCGCCGAAGACCAACGCGACGCCGATGAGTCCTCGGACCTGGACGTTTCCGATCCACGCCTCGTCGCGCTCGCGTCCATGGCGGACCGCGATGGAGACACCGGCGACGCTCCCGTGTCCCTCGCGGGCGCCGATTTCGACGAGGTGGGGGCGCTCGGCGACGGGTCCGAGCTCGAAGCCGACGACGAGGGCGTGCCGGAGTCGGACACGGACCCGCACATCCTCGCCCGTCTTGCGAGCATCGCGGCCCCGCCGGACGTCCGGAGCGGATCGCGACGCGGTGCGATTCACCGCGACCAGCCGGTGTCGCCGGACCTCATCAACCGCGTCCGCCAGCCGGCAGCGTCGCCCGCCGACCCGGCGGTCGAGGGGGACCGCGCCGCCGCAGCATCCGTCCGAACGTCGGAGCTGCTCCGACGCTTCCGACCCGGCCAGAGCCTCGATGCGGCGCTCGATGCATTCGAATCCGCACTCGGCGACGGTTCGGACGTCAGCGGCCCAACCGCTGCGCCGCCGGTCGCGGGCGCGGAGCCCGAAACACACGACGAGCCGACGGCGGAGGCCGACGAGCTCGGCGCAGACGACGCGCTCGCGGCGCAGGCCGAGGAGCCGTGGTTCGAGCCGCAGCCGGACGTCGCGGCGGACGAGCCTGCCGCGCGGGAACCGGAGATGATCGGGCTCGAGGCACCGGCGTCCCCGCGTGACGACCGCGTCGACGTCCCGACGTGGCGAATCACGTCGCCGGAGCGCCCGACCCAGGTCCCCCCGCGCCCGCGGCCCGTGCCCGACAAGCCGTTCCCAGCCGCCGCGTCGCGCCAGCCCGCCAACCCGCCCGAGCCGCAGTGGCCGCGCCAGCCGACGACCGACAGCCTGGCGTTCCTCGCATCGCGCGACGCGCGGGGCAGCGCGGACGCGATCTGGGCGGCCTCGAGCCGCGACGTCCTCGCCCCGCCGACCGCCGGCGACGCGCCACCGGCCGGGATCCAGTCGTGCGTCTCGTGCGGCCTCTCACTCTCCGCAACAGCGCGCTTCTGCCGTCGCTGCGGTACGCGCCAGGGCGAGTAACGCCGCTCAGGTCTACGCGCTCACGGCAGCTGCCTGGCGATCTCCGCGGCCAGGGCCGCGTCGCTCGTCTCGATGTCGAACACGATGTCGCCGTGCTGGTAGACGTAGTCGACCGCACCCGAATCTCCGAACGTCACCTTCGTCATCGGCTTTCCCGCCACGGCCGTCTTCGATGACGTCGCGCCAGTTTCCGGAGGGGCGAGCCAGTCGTCGATGACGATCGGCGCGAGGACGGCGCTTTTCGTTCCGGGGAGCCGAAACGCGTAGACGTAGAGCTCGAGGCTTCGTGCCTCGTCGTACGCCTGCGCGATCTGGAGGTCGGCAGGCTTCTTGTGGATCTTCTCGAGCGCGGCCACGAGCGCGGCGCTCGCCGCGTCGTCGCCGATCGCGGTCGAGCCGGCGATGCTTTCGGTGATGAGGTCGGTCTCGCCGGCGCGCTTCGGGAGGACCTTCTCGAGGTCGGGGATGACGTGACTGAGCTGCTGACTGTCGCCCGGATCGGCGGATCCGCTCGGCGCCGCGGCGCCGGCGGTAGCGACCGGCGCCGGCGTCGCCGCGGCCGCTGCGCCGGATTGGGCGGCGGTCATCGCGGTGTCGACGGCGCGCGCGGCGTTCTCGAGCGCCGAGAGGTCGATGTTGGCCGCCGAGGCGAGGTTCGCGACGAGGTCGCCGCGCATCACGTACACCGATACGCTGCCGGCGCTCGCGTCGCGAATCGCGAACGACTCGCTGCCCAGCTTCGCGAACGCGAGATCCGTCGCCCCGCCGGCGATTGCGGCATTGCGCGAGCGGACCAGCGCGTCGCGTGCGGCGTCGCCGTAGCAGCTGACGCTGAGGTAGACCGTTGGCGCCTCGCCGCCGCCGTCCGACGCCGCGGGGCCAAGCAGTGTCGTCGCCATGCTGTCCACGTAGAACGACGTCCCCGATGCCGTCCAGCCGGCGGGCAACGCATCCGTCCTGGGCAGCGCGCTCCACGCGGACGAGCGGCAGGTCGGCGTCGCGGTCGTCCCGCCGCGGACCAGCGTCAGCCCGAGCGCCACCACTGCGACCGCGAGCGCAGCCAGACTCAGGACCGTGGCGAAGCCGGACGTCCCACGACCCGCTGGCGGTGTTCGTCCCGCTCCGAATGTCGTGTCCAGATCGCGTCGCTTCATCGTTCCTCGCTGGTCCTCGTGCGGACATACGCCGCGGCGGACATCGTGACAGGGCGTCGTGAACGGGACCTGACAGTGAGCGCGACGCGACTGCGCCGCCACCTCGACATCATCGCGGGGCCGTCGGCTCGTCCGGCGTGACGCGGCCCACGACGCGGTCGCGCACCCACGCCGCGCCGACAAGCAGGAGCTGGAAGCCCGTCGACAGCCAGACCATGACCGCGAACACCGCCACGAACGCGCCGTAGACCGACGCGACGCCGATGAGCCGCGGGGCGATGAGCGTGAACAGCTGGGTCAGGAGCGTCAGCAGCACACCGACGACGACGGCGGGCAGCAGGAGCGCCCGCCACGGGACGCGGCGCGCGGGGACGAGCCGGTAGATCGCGATCGTCGCGGTGACGAACACGACTCCCGCGAGGAGCGGTGAGGCGATCTGCCAGAAGACCGCGCTGCCGTCGCCGAGCGCGCTCTCGGTTTCGCGGGCGAGATACGAGGCGACGCCGGTCAACGCGAGCGCGGCCACGAATACGGCGACGAGCAGGACGACCGACAGGAGGCCGCGAACCGTTCGGACGACGAAGCTGCGTCTCGGTGCGTCGCGAAAGATGCGGCCGAAGGCGTCGTCGAGCGAGCCGTAGAAGTGGCTCGCGCCCCAGGCGAGGCCGACGAGACCCAGAAGCCCGAAGCCGGCGGCATCCTCCGTTATGCGGTCGAGGACGTTCGCCACGAGTCCGGCGAGCGGCGGGAGCGCGCGCCCGATCCCTCCGACGATCGCGACGCGCCGGCCGGCGTCGTCGACGACGAGCCCGACGAGTCCGGCGATGAGCAGCAGCGCCGGGAGGATCGCGAACACCGCGCTGTACGTGAGCCCGCCGGCAAGCAAACCGCCGCCGGCCGCGCCGTAGGAATCGAGGACGCGTCTCGCGGCCAGGACGGGCGGGAGCCGAAGGACCCGCTCGGCGGCTGAGCGGATCGCGGGCGGCGGCGTCATGCGCAGCCGTGCCGTCGCCGCGTCAGCCCCGCAGGTCCTCGAACAGGCCCGGCTGGAGCTCCTCCGCGCGGACGCGGCGCGGCGCGGCGACGAGACCGCGGACCTGGCCGCGGCGCACGAAACGTCGTCCGCCCAACTTGATGCTCTGGAGCTTTCCGCTTCGCGCCCACGCCCCGATCGTTGCCGGGCGGAACTTCACGTTCGCTGCGTCGAGGATCGCAGCGGCCTCGGCGAGAGTGATCCAGTCCGAAGCGGACCGCGGCATCGGTCAGTCCGCCGTCGGGCCCGCGGGTGTCGGCGTCGACGTGCCGCCGTCCCTCGTCGCGCCCTTGTCCGCGCCACCCGCATCGGGCTTCGCCGCGTCCTTCGCGGCGTCCTTCGTGTCGCCTGACGACGATTCGCCTGCCGACGAGTCGCCGGACGGCGAGTCGCCGGACGACGAGGTTGACGACTTGCTGGCCGACGCCGAGTTCCGCTCCTTCTTCGCCCAGCCGGTGCCCTTGAAGTGGATGCTCGGCGCGCTGAAGGCCTTGCGAACCGTCGCCGCGCCGCAGTTCGGACATGTCTCCGGCCCCGCGTCGTTTACCCGGTGGATGACCTCGAAACGGCGACCGCAGGTCGAGCAGACGTAGTCGTACGTGGGCACGCGGGCGTTCGAGCCGTCAGCCGCGGAGGAGGCGCATGCCGCACTTGGGGCAGTAGAACGCCCGCTCGTGGGCCGACGCGAACCCACAGTGCGCGCAGACGAGCCCACCGCGACCGGCGGCCGGGACGGGCCGCTCGACGGCGGTCAATCCCTGCGAGTACTGGCTGGCGAGGATGTTGCCGAGGAGCCCGCCGAGAATCCGTGCGCCGGCGCGATCGGTGTCCCCGCGGACGCCGCGCCCACCCCAGCCGACGACGGCGCGGCAGATCATGTCGCCCGTCGCCTCGTCCCAGTGGGACGCCACACCGCCGATGATCGCGTTGTACTCGGGATAGCCCGACGTGTCGATCTCGCCGTCGAGCAGCGCACACACGAACGTGTCGAACGCGAGGTCGACGGCGTCGATCGATTCGAGCACGACGAGCGCGTGCCGGGTCACCGGGGAGTTCTCGTGATGCGCGTTCAGCCACTGCATCGCCTCCGACGGGCGCGCAATGACGGGGGTCGCATGGCTGAACTCGATGGGCAGCGGGTCGACGACCTCGACGTCGCTCTTGGCGATCCCGCCCAGCATGCCGGGCAGCTCGGCCAGCGTCGTTGGGCCGCCCTTCATCCGGACGCCCTCGCTGCTCTTGCCGGCGTAGTAGAGCTTGAGCTGGAACTCCTGGGCGATGACCTCTTCCGGCAGCATGGCCGACGTCTCGCGCCCGCTGGTGTAACCGGCCGTCGCCTGGGCTTCCGATCCGCGGCGCTTCAGGAAATCGAGGGGCACGAAGTTCCTCTCGCTGGTGACGGAAATCGACGCATATCGTACCAGCGTGGTCGGGCCGCTCGGCAGCGGTACGTTCGGCGGGGCGGTCCCAGCCTCACGTCGCCGCGAACACGATCGCCTCGTTCGGCCTCAGCGCGACCCGCTCCCCGGCGCCCCGGCCGGGGCCGATCGGTGCGTGGGTGCCGACGAGCGGGGACCAGCCGCCGGCGCGGGGGTGGCCGTCGAGGCGAACCCACCCGGCTGCGTCGGCGAAGTTGACGGCGACGAGCAGCGTCTCCTCGCGGCCGAGGCGCAGGTACCCGAAGACGTCCTTCGACGCGGCGATCTGGCGGTACCCGCCGGTCTGAAGGGCCGGATGCTCCCGGCGAAGCCAGATGAGCCGCCGATAGAGCGACAGCGCCGACGCGGGGTCAACAGACTGGGCGGCCACGTTGCGAATCGACGCGTCCGGGGCCATCCGGAGCCACGGCCGATGCGGCGAGAAGCCGCCGTTGGCGCCCTCGCCCCACGGCATCGGCGCGCGCGCCTGGTCGCGGTTCCACCACGGCGAGATGCGCCGGCTGATTGCTCCGCCCCGGCGCGCCGGCGGATCGACGATCTCGGCGCGCGGGATCGGCACGTCGCGCAGCCCGATCTCCTCGCCGTAATAGAGGAACGGGGTGCCGCGAAGCGTGAGGAGGAGGACCGCCGCGGCCTTGACCACGGCATCGTCACGCCGACCCCCGGAGAGTCGCGAGGCGTGCCGTGACTGGTCGTGGTTCGAGAGAACGACGGTCGGCCAGCGGTCGCGGCCGAAGATCGCCTCGCGCTCCGCGGTCGCCGCTGCGAAGGAGTCCGCACGCCACGACTGCTCGATGAGGTGGAAGTCGAAGACGAGGTGGCGATCCGCCGCATACGAGCCGGCCCGACGGGCCTCGGTCGCGAAGAGCTCGCCGACGGTCATTCGGCCGCCGCCGGCGTCGACGACGGACCGGAACTCGGTGAGGAAGTCGTGCATCTCCGGCTGGTCCTTGTCGTACGAGTGCCGCTGCCGGTCGTAGGCTCGCCGGCCGAGGACGCGACGAGGATTCGACCGCAGCTCCGGGTGCTTGAAGAACGCGTTGAAGACGTCGAGCCGGAAGCCGTCGACGCCGCGCTCGAGCCAGCCGCGGACGATGCCGAGCATCGCCTCGCGGACCTCGGGGTTGCGCCAGTTCAGGTCGGGCTGCTCGGGCAGGAACGTGTGGAGATAGAACTGCCCGCGGACGGGATCCCACGTCCAGGCCGGGCCGCCGAAGAACGACACCCAGTTGTTGGGGCGCGGGCGCCGACCCCGGAACCCCGGCGGCGGGTCGCGCCAGATGTACCAGTCGGCCCTTGGACCCGAGCGGTTCGAGCGCGACTCGCCGAACCACGGATGGGCCGAGCTCGTGTGGTTCATCACGAGGTCCAGGATCACCCGGATGCCGCGGCGATGCGCCTCCGCGATCAGTCGGTCGAAGTCGTCGAGCGTCCCGAACAGCGGATCGATCGCCGCGTGGTCGGACACGTCGTAGCCGACGTCGAGCCCAGGCGACGGATAGATCGGCGATAGCCAGATCGCGTCGACACCGAGCGAGCGCGAGGTGCCGTCGTTGAGGTGATCGAGGTGCTCGATGAGCCCCGGGAGGTCCCCGACTCCGTCACCCGTCGAATCCGCGAAGCTGCGCGGGTAGACCTGGTAGACGACGCCGCGCTGCCACCAGTCCTCGCCGAAGGCCGCGCCGGCGACGGGCGGCGGCCGCCGAACGGACGTCGCGGCCGCGTCCGGCGTGGGGCTCGGAAGCGTCGATTCGGGGAACGACTCGAGTGCCATCCGGCGGCGGTGCTCTCTCCACGCGCGACGAGTCAGGCGCCGCGGATGAGGCGGGGCGCCGACCGGCCGTCGATATACTGCCGCACCATGGCCACCGAGCGCCGGTCGCCCCCGGAACGACCCGACCGGGTGCGCGTTGGGATCGTCGGGCTCGGGGCCGTCGCGCAGGCGGTCTACCTCCCGCTCCTCGACCGGCTCGCGGATCGGTTCTCCGTCGCCGCGGTGTGCGACCTGTCGCCGTCGCTCGTCACGGCGCTGGCCGATCGCTACCGCGTCCCGGGAGCCGCGCGGTTCACGGACGCAGAGGCGCTGATCGCATCCGATGCGATCGACGCCGTCGTCGTCCTCAGCTCCGGATCGCACGGCGCCGTCGCGGGCGCGGCGATGCGGCGCGGGCTCCCGGTCCTGTGCGAGAAGCCGCTCGCGCTGACGCTCGCCGAGGCCGACGAGCTCGAGGCGATCGCGGGCGCGATTCCGCGGGCGCGGCTCCAGCTCGGCTACATGAAGCTGTACGACCCGGCGGTCGTCGCCGCGCGGCGCTGGCTCGACGCCCGGAGTGACGTGGCACGCGCGCCGCGTTCGGTCGAAGTCACCGTCCTCCACCCGCCATCCGAGCTACAGCTCGCGCACGCGCAACTCCTGGCTCCAGCGGACGACCTGCCCGCCGCCGCGGTCGCGGCCATCCGCGCCGCCGGCGACCGGCTCGCGACGGCGGCGCTCGGTGGCGCGCCCGCGGACCTGAAGCGCCTCTACTCCGGGATCCTGCTGGGCAGCATCGTCCACGAGCTCGCGCAGATCCGGCATTTCGCCGGCGACCCGACAGCGATCGACGACGTCGACGCGTGGCCTCGCGACACGTGGCCGCCGTCGGTCTCGATCAGTGGACGGCTGCGCGACGAGGGACGCTTCTCGATCCGCTGGCACTACCTCTCGGGGTTCCCCGCGTATCGCGAAGAGGTCAGACTCGTTTTCGAGGACGCCACGGTCGAGCTCCTCTTCCCGTCGCCGTATCTCATGCACGCGCCGACGCGACTCACGATCACGGAGCGCGACGGAACGGGGTTCCGCGACACCGAGCGCGGCAGCTACGTCGAGGCGTTCGAGGAGCAGCTGCTCGCCTTCCATCGGTTCGTCGTCGACGGAACGCTGCCCCTAGCGGGGATCGCCGACGGACGCGCCGACATCGTCACGTGCCAGGCGATGGCGCGCCGCAAGGCCGAGCGTGACGGCGTCGAGATCGGCGGGGAGGCAGCAGCAGCCGCGGCGGGCGTCGCCGCGGCCGTCACCTGAGTGCGCGCCACGCCGTCCCGGCCTGATACCACCCCGCGTGGTACGCACCTCCCCACGCGCTGGAAAACGTGACATCTACCAACCCGCGTGGTCGTGGCCGCGGCAACCCTGCGGATCGCGGTCACTCAATATTCCCGGTGGTAGGCGCCCGGAGCCCACGCGGCGGCCACGCACCGCCAGCCGTCGTGTGCCTGTCCATCGCTCGGCTACCACTACAGCCCGTGGTATCTGTCACGAAACGCGCGCCGCGGCGCGGCGGGCCGATCCGTGCGATGAGCGCGCTTCATCGCGTGATCGTCTCCGCCGCGCACGCGCGAACGGGCGCGCCGCGCCGGTTCACGAATCGAGCAGGACCACGAGCCCTTCCGATGGCGCGACCGTAACGACGCCCCGCTCGACTCGCTCGCGTCCGTCCATCCCGGTCGACACCAGCACACCCCCAGCGCTTGGGAGCGGCGCCACGACGCTCGCCGCGGACAGGTTGAGGACGACGGCGATGCGCTCGCCGTGCCACTCCCGGATCCACGCGAAGCAGCCGTCGGGCGCCTCGTCGATCGGCATGTACGACCCGACTGCGAGCGCGTCGTGCTCGCGCCGGAGCCGGAGTAGCTCGCGGGTTAGCGCGAGCATCGAGCACGGGTCGTCCCGTTGCGATGCGACGTCGATGCCCGCACCCGCGGGACCGAGCGGCAGCCACGGCTCGACGTCGGGCGGGCAGAACCCCGCGTTCGGCGACGAATCCCACGGCATCGGCGTCCTCTCGGGGTCGCGTCCCTGCCCGGCGACATTCCCCTCCCACGGGTCCTGCGCCCGCTCGCGCGGAATGGGCACGTCCGTCATCCCCAGCTCGTCGCCGTAGTAGAGCGTCGGCGAGCCGCGAAGCGTCAGCAGCAGCATCATCGCCAGCCGCGCTCGCTCGGGACCGACCCACGATGCGATGCGCGGCTGGTCGTGGTTGCTCAACACCCAGTTCGGCCACGCCCCACGCGGCAGAATCCCCTCGACGGCGTCGATCACCGAGCGCAGCTGGGCGGCGTCCCAGTCGAGCCGCAGCAGGTGGAACCCGAACGGCATGTGGACGCCGTCGCCGTCGGCTCCGTAGAAGCGCGCCCATCGCTCGAGTGGCCGGTTGGCGACCTCCGCGATGGTCACCCTGTCGCCACGCCCGTGGCCGTCGACGAGCGCCCGGAAGTCGCGCCAGACGTCGAACACGTCGGGATGCATCGTGTCGTGGAGGTGCTCGAACTGCGTCCATTCCGAGCCGAACCACGACCGCCGCGTCGTGTCCGCGCGCGGCGGGTTGTCGCGGTACTGCGGATCCTTCATGACCATCCCCGCGACGTCGATCCGAAAGCCGTCGACGCCGCGGTCCAGCCAGAACCGCGCGACATCGAACATCGCCTCCTTCACATCCGGGTTCCGCCAGTTCAGGTCCGGCTGCTCGCGGAGGAACATGTGCAGGTAGTACTGACCCGTGCCCTCGTCCCACTCCCAGGCCGGTCCGCCGAACAGGCTGACCCAGTTGTTGGGGCGGGCGCCGTCGGGGGCGCGGTCGCGCCAGCAGTACCAGTCGCGCCTGGCGCTCGTCGGCGACGATCGCGACTCGAGGAACCACGGGTGCCGGTCGGAGGTGTGGTTCGGGACGTAGTCGACGATGACCCGGATTCCCCGTTCGTGAGCGGCCGCGATCAGCCGGTCGAAGTCGTCGAGCGTGCCGAACAGCGGATCGACGTCCCGGTAATCGGCGATGTCGTAGCCGAAGTCCTTCATCGGCGACCGGTAGAACGGCGTCAGCCAGATGGCGTCGACGCCGAGCCAGGCGAGGTAGTCGAGCTTCCCGGCGATCCCTGTCAGGTCGCCGACGCCATCGCCGCTCGCATCGTGGAAGCTGCGGACGTAGACCTCGTAGACGACCCCCCGTCGCCACCACGGCGCATCCGTCATGCCCACCTCCGCTCCGCTGCGTCGCCGACCGATTGACAGTGGCACAGAACCCCATCTAGTCTCCCGCTCTGACGGCGCGGCCGTCCACGATGCGCCTCGTCCCCCACACCGGATGGGCGAGGTCGGCGACGACTCGACGGTCCGTGGCCAGTTCCCGCCCGAACCGACGAGCCGCCGGATGGAGAACCGGTACCGCCGCCCGGACCGCCGCTCGAGGAGGAGCGACCCGGCCGGCAGTGGGTCTTTCGAACGACCGTTCGTGGAGGCCGCACCGCCCGGGACGGGCCGGGGCCTCCGAGCATCAGTGGAGGTATTTCATGGCGCGATTCCTTCGCGGGACGACGCTCGTCGTCGTGTCCGCGCTCCTCATGGCGTGCTCGAGCGGCGGCGGGACCGCCGCTCCGGCGGCCAGCACCGGCGGCGCGTCGCCGGCGGCATCCGCGAGTGGCGCCGCGGACAGCGGTGGAACGGGCGCGAACGCCGGCGCAACGATCTCCGTCACGTCCCTTTGGGGCGGTGCGGAGCAGGAGAACTTCCAGAAGGTCCTTGACGCGTTCACCGCGAAGACCGGCATCAAGACCAAGTACGAGTCGATCCGCACGCAGTACGACACCGTGCTGCAGACACGGATCAGCGGCGGCAACCCGCCCGACGTCTCGATCATGCCGGGGATCGGGTTCCTCCGGCGGTTCGCGGCCGACGGATCGATCAAGAAGATCAAGGACCTCGGCATCGATCCCGCGTCGATCGCGGGCAACTACGCGCCCGGCATCCTCGAGATCGGCAAGGTCGGCGAGGACCAGTACGGGATCATGGTCAAGTTCAACAGCAAGAGCACGTTCTGGTACCGCCCCCAGAAGCTCAAGGACGCCGGCGTCGACGTCCCCAAGGACTGGGACGCGCTCAAGGACGTCATCTCGAAGCTGAAGGCCAAGGGCGACAAGCCGCTCGGGCTCGGCGCAAAGGACTCGTGGACGCTGACGGACTGGTTCGAGAGCATCTATGTCCGCCAGGCGGGTCCCGAGGCGTACGACAAGCTGTTCAGCAAGGACGGGGACTGGAACGACGCTTCGGTCCAGACGGCCATCAAGACGATGCTCGAGGTGCTCAACGACGACAACGTCGTCGGCGGGATCAACGGCGCCCTCGGCGCGGCATTCACGGACGGGATCGGTCAGGTCTTCAGCGCGAGCCCGAAGGCCGACATGTACTACGAGGGCGGCTTCGTCGGCGGGATCATCACCGGCCAGGTCAACAAGAGCGCCAAGCTCGGGACCGATGCCGACTGGTTCGACTTCCCGTCGATCAACGGGAACAGCGGGGTCACGATCGGCGGCGACGTCATCGCGGCTCTGACCGACAAGCCCGGCGTGAAGGAGTTCATGCAGTACATGACGACTCCGGAATCGGGCGAGGTCTGGGCCAAGACCGGCGCGATCATCTCGCCGATCAAGTCCGTCTCCCCTGACGTGTACCCCAACGAGCAGACCAAGCGCGAGGCGGCCCAGGTCGCCAATGCGACCGCAGTCCGCTTCGACGGCTCTGACCTCCTGCCCTCCGGATCGCCGGACCTCGGTGCGCTCCTCCAGAGCGCGTTGAAGGGCCAGGACCTCGCTCCGCTGCTGCAGACGTTCCAGACAAAGGTCAAGTCCGCCTGGGACGCCGAGGCCAGCTAGTCGATTCGACACGAGACGCGGACGGGCATCGCCCGTCCGCGTCCGTAGCCATTCAGGAGAGCCGATGAGCGTCGCGCCCGCGCCGGCTGTCGTACCGAGGCCGCCGGACCGCCTTCGTTCCGAGGGCCGGAACTGGAGCACGCTGCTCTTCCTTGGCCCCGCCGCGGTCCTGTTGATCGTCTTCCTCGTCTACCCGACGATCTATACGATCATCCTCAGCTTCAACCGCGGCCGCCGCGGCGAGTTCTCGAGCTGGGTCGGGCTGAAGAACTATCAGGATCTGCTGGGGAACGATCCCGACTTCCTCGACCTCAGCCATTTTCCGCCGTCCGGCGCGCTGTTCAACAACGTCCTCTGGATCATCTTCTACGTCGGGTTCGTGCTGTTCCTTGGCCTCGTGGTTGCCGTCATGGCGACACGAGTGAGGTACGAGTCGATCATCAAGGCGATCGTGTTCGTGCCCATGGCCGTGGCCGCGACGGCCCTCGGCATCATCTGGCTGTTCGTCTACTCGCCCGACCCGAACATCGGGCTGGTGAACTCGATCCTTGGCGTCGCTCACGTCGGCCCAATCTCGTTCCTTGGCGACACTGCCTGGGTCAACGCCGCGCTCATCGCGGTCGGCGTATGGGGATCCGTCGGATTCGCGACGGTCATCCTGTCTGCGGCGATCAAGGCCATCCCGACGGAGATCATGGAGGCTGCTCGGACCGACGGCGCGAACGAGCGCCAGATCTTCACCAGGATCATCGTCCCGATGGTCAGCCTCCCGATGTCCGTGCTGGCTGTGACGCTGATCGTCAACGTGATCAAGCTGTTCGACCTGATCTTCGTCATGACCGGCGGCGGACCGGGGTCGGCGAGCCGTGTCGTGGCATTCACGATGTACCAGGAGTCGTTCCCGTCCGGTCAGTTCGGGAAGGGAGCCGCGGTTGCCGTGGTCATGCTGATCATCCTGGTCCCGCTGATGATCTTCAATTTGCGGCGCTTCCGAACGGCGGCCGTGACGTGACGCGCGCGGGAGCGTTCGCGGGTGACATCGTCCGACCGAAGCCGCGCACGACGAGCGAGCGCCTCGTCCGGGCGATCAACAAGACGCCGATCCATATCGCGCTCGCGCTGATCGGGCTCATCTGGCTGGCCCCGACGGTCGGTCTGCTTGTGACGTCGTTCCGGCCGCGCGGCGACATCCAGTCGACGGGCTGGTGGGAGACGATCTTCACGCTCCGGTTCACGCTGGAGAACTACGAACAGGTCCTCACGGCACAGGGCGGCATGCTCGGCGCGTTCGTCAACAGTGTGCTGATCTCCGTGCCGTCGACGATCCTCCCGCTCGTCCTCGCGTCCGGCGCGGCGTACGCGTTCTCATGGCTGCATTTCCCGCTCCGCGACACGCTGTTCCTCATCGTCGTCGCGTTGCTGATGGTCCCGGTCCAGCTCGCGTTCATCCCGTTGCTGAACCTGTTCCGGCCACTCGGCTGGACGCAGGGGTTCCTCGCGATCTGGCTGGCGCACACGGCGTACGCGTTGCCGTTCGGGATCTTCCTGCTGCGTAACTTCTTCATCACCTTGCCGAAGGACCTGATCGAGGCGGCCCGAATCGACGGCTCGTCGAACATCGGGATCTTCCGCAACATCGTCGTGCCACTGTCGGTGCCGGCGATCGCGGCCTACGGGATCTTCCAGTTCCTCTGGGTCTGGAATGACCTGCTCATGTCGCTGGTCTTCGTCCAGACGGGCTCCAACTTCCCGATGACGCGGCAGGTCCAGAACCTGCTCGGGCAGTACGGCACGGAATGGCACCTCCTCGCTGCGGGTGCCTTCGTGCTGATGGCCGTGCCGCTGATCGTGTTCTTCAGCCTCCAGCGGTACTTCGTCCAGGGACTCCTCGCCGGCTCGGTGAAGTGATCGCGGCGTGACGGCGGGGCGCGGCCTCGTCGTCGCGACCTGGAACATCCGCGCGGGCATCGGGACCGGGCCCTTTCCGTCGTTCTGGTGGCGGCACATCGATCGCGGCCGGCTGGCCGAGATCGGGGCGTTCATCGTCGGCCTCGATGCGGACGTCGTCGCGCTTCAGGAGGTGGGGCTCATCTCCGCGGACGGCGTCGCAATCGAGATGCCCGGCGATCTTGCCCGGCTCACCGGGATGGAGGCGCGGTACGCGGCGGTGCATACGTTCGCCGTCATCGACCCCGCCACGGCCGCCACGACGGGCGCAGGCCTGTGGGGCAACGCGATCCTGTCGCGCCACCCGATCACGACGGCCGCCGCGCTCGCGCTGCCGCGCCCCAGCGACGACGAGCTCCTCGAGCCGGCAGGCTCCGCCGGGGAGGGTGCCGGCGTTCGATACGGCGACGCGCCACCGGGCGTTCGAGAGCCGCGCTGTGCTCTGCGCTGCGACATCGCCGTCGACGCGGCCGTCGTCACCGTGCTCTCGACACACTTGACGTACGCGGGCGCGCGCCAGCGGGAGGCTCAGGTGCGGGGACTCGCCTCGCTCGCCGACGGCGCGGCGCCGCGGGTCGTCCTCGCCGGCGACCTCAATGCGCCGATCGAGGCGCGGGAGCTCGCGGCGCTGCGCGACGGGTTCGTCGATGCGTTTGCCGCGACGGGTACACCGCCGGGCAATCCCGGGCGCGAGTCGTGCGGCACCGATCGCATCGACCACCTGCTCGTCCGCGACCTCGCGCCGACGTCATGCCGCGTCGTCCGCGAGGCAGGCGATCTGTCCGACCACTGGCCGGTCGTCGCGACGTTCGAGGTCCCGTAGGGGGCGTTCTACACGCCGAGGCGGTCGCGCAACCGGTCGACCGTTTCCGACAGCTCCGCCTCGCGGGCACGCGCTCCATCGACGACCGCCGGCGGCGCCTTGGCCACAAAAGTGGGATTCGCGAGGCGATCGCGGGCCGCGGCGAGATACCCCTCGGCGTCGGCGAGCTCCTTCTCGAGCCGGGCGTGGTCCAGCTCGTCGACCGCGCCTGCCGCGAGGTCCCGCCCGACGACGGCCTCCATCTCGCCTGTGATCACCGCAAGCCCACCCTCCCCCGTCGCCGCGTGGAGCGCCTCGGGTGTCAGGTGCCGCGTCAGGGGTCGTGCCCGCGCCAGCCGCTCGAGCGCGGGCCGAAGCGCGGAGAACGTCTCGCCGAGCCGCTGCGGGATCGCGACGTCGACGCGCAGCCACGTCGCCGCCTCGATATGCGCCTCGGCGCGCGCATTCCGGACGCCGCGGACGAGGTCGAGCACCGCGGACACGTCCGCCTCGACGCGCAGGTCACGCGCCGCGACCCCGGGCCACCGCGCGACGACAAGCAGCTCGGGATCGGATTCGCGGTGCGGCAATGACGCCCACAGCGCCTCCGTCACGAACGGCATGACGGGGTGGAGCAGCCGGAGGTAGGTGTCGAGCGCCTCGACGAGCGCCCACCACGTCGCCTCGCGATCCGCCGCGGCGAGCGACTCGTCGGCGAGCCGCACCTTCGCGAGCTCGAGTCCCCAGTCGCAGAACTCGCTCCACACGTGGTCGTACAGCAGCCGCGTCATCTCTCCGAACGCGAAGTCCGCGATCGAGCGGTCGACCGCCTCTGTCGCCGCGGCCGCGCGCGACAGCACCCATCGCTCGCCGGGACCCAGGTGCGCGGGGTCGGGCAGCTTCCGTGTTGCCTCGCCCGCGATCGTCGACGGTCGCGCACCGACGACGTAGCGGCTCGCGTTCCACAGCTTGTTGGCGAAGTTGCGCGCGTGCTCGAGCTTCTGCTGGCCGAACCGCTGGTCGTTGCCAGGTGTCGCGCCGTTGATGAGCGCGAACCGCAGCGCGTCCGCGCCGGTCTCGTCGATGACGCCGAGCGGGTCGACGACGTTGCCCTTCGTCTTCGACATCTTCTTGCCGTACGGGTCCCGGATGAGGCCCGAGAGGTAGACCGTGTGGAACGGCTCGACGCCCGTCAGGTGGATGCCGAGCATCACCATCCGGGCGACCCAGAAGAAGATGATGTCGTAGCCCGTCTCCATCACCGACGTTGGGTAGTACCGACGGAAGTCGTCGGTTTCGTCTGGCCAGCCGAGCGTCGAGAAGGGCCACAGCCCGGAGCTGAACCACGTGTCGAAGATGTCGGCGTCCTGGGTCAGGTCGGCAGCCGGCCGCGTGCACGTCTCGCAGGCTGACGGGCCGCCCGCTTCGTCGGAAACCGTCGCGTGGCCATCGGGGCAGTACCAGGCCGGGATGCGATGGCCCCACCACAGCTGGCGCGACACGTTCCAGTCGCGGATGTTTGTCAGCCAGTGCTCCCAGACCTTCTCGAAGCGCTCCGGGAGGATTCGCGTCCGCGCGGACCGCGTCGCCTCGAGCGCGCGGGCGGCGAGCGGCTCCGTCCGGATGAACCACTGCGTCTTGAGCCGCGGCTCGATGACGTCGTCGCTGCGGTCGCACCGCCCGATGACCATCTCGTGCGGCTTCACCGCCTCCAGGTCGCCGCGCGCCTCGAGGTCCGCGACGACCCGCGTCCGCGCTTCGTAGCGGTCGAGGCCGTCGTAGGCCGTGCCCGTGCCGGCGATCGCCCCCGCGTCGTCGAGGATGGAGATCGACGGCAGCCCGTTGCGGCGCCCCGTCTCGTGGTCGTCGCGGTCGTGCGCCGGCGTGATCTTCACCGCGCCGGTGCCGAATGCCGGGTCCACGACGCCGTCCGCGATCACCGGCACGTCGCGCTCGACGAAGGGGACGCGCACGGTCGACCCGACGAGATCGCGATACCGTGCGTCGTCCGGGTGGACGGCGACCCCGGTGTCCCCGAGGATCGTCTCGGGCCGCGTCGTCGCGACCGCGATTGAGCGGTCCGGAACAGGGATGCCGGTCGCGGGATCGACGACGAGATAGCGGATCGTCCAGAGCGATCCGGTCTCCGGCGTCGACACGACCTCGAGGTCGCTGACGCTCGTCCGACAACCGGGACACCAGTTGATCATCGCTTCCGTGCGATACGCGAGGCCGTCGCGATACAGGCGGGTGAACGCGACGCGCACGGACCGCGCCGACGCCTCGTCCATCGTGTAGCGCAGCCGGCTCCAGTCGAACGAGCCGCCGACGCGCCGCTGCTGCGACAGCATCACCTCGCGCGTCGCCGCGACGAACGTGTGCATCCGCTCGAGGTATCGCTCGCGACCCAGGCTCTGCCGCGACTCCCCTTCTCCGGCGAGGATGCGGTCGAGAACGAACTGGGCCGCGATCGAAGCGTGGTCGAGACCCGGCAGGAACAGCGTCGGGCGGCCAAGCATCCTCGCGTGCCGCACCATCAGGTCCTCGACGGCGGTCCGTTGCGCGTGGCCCAGGTGGAGCGAGCCCGTGATGTTGGGCGGCGGCTGGATGATCACGAACGGCTCCGCGGCCCGGTCCGCGGTCGATCCCCGTCCGTCCGGCGCGAACACGTCCGCGGCCAGCCAACGCTCGTAGATCGCCGACTCGAAGTCGCTCGGCCGGTAGGACTTCGGCAGCTCGGTGCCGATCGTCGTCTCGGTCATGTTCGCCTCCGAAAAACGAAAACCCCGCTTCGTCCAGCGGACGAACGGGGTCGTGGTACCACCTGCTGGTTCGGCTGCCGGCGTTCGCCGCTCATCGCGGCGGCCGTGATCCGGAGCCCTCTCGACGCGATATCGGGCGTCAGGCCGCACGGCTCGCGAGTGACGTTCGCGCTCCCCTGCCGCCGCGGGCTTGCAGCCGGTGACCCGCGATCTCTGGCCGGTGGCCGGAGCGTTACTCCCCTCGGTCGGCGCCGTGAGGGCGCGAGTGTACCACCGGCTCCCGCGCCGCCGGCTCGGTGTCGACGGGCGGTCCGACGTGCCGCGGCAGCTCGACGACGACGAGCGCGTGCCGCGGCGAGCGGTTGTACGCGGCGGCGAGGATGCCGCCCAGCAGCGCCCCGATGACCGCGCCCAGGAGGCCGACGATCAGGCCCGCGGCGGGGATGACGAGCCACCACCGCGACCCGATGTCGCGGAGGAGCCCAAGCTGGTCGCCGAACGGCAGGAGCCGTCGCGCGACCCCGAACGTGAACGCGAGGTCGCGTTGCCAGTCGAGAACGGCGCCCGCAAACCAGACCGCGGCGCCGCCGAGCAGGACGCCGAGCACGAGACCCAACGCAAACCCCACCCACGCCCCGGCGCCCAGCGACGCACGAACGGACACGGCCGCAAGCCGGCCGCGAACGGCGCGCGCATTCGGATCGGCGGCGAGGTCGACTGGGTCGCCAAGTCGGCGACCGCGCAACGCATGCCGCAGCGTCATCGGCCGCACGGCGGGGCGCGTCACGGAGCCGAGCGCCGCTGCGTCGAGGCGTGACCGCGGCCTCCGCGACGGACCATGACGGCGAACGCAACGCCCAGCACGGCGAGCGCGCCGGCGAGCCCGTAGGCGAAGTACGCCAGCAGCAGCGGACCCGACGGCGTCGAGGTCGGATCGGCGGCGCGACCCCCGGGGACGGGCGGCACAGCCGCCGGCGCGAGCCCGACTGGCAGGTCGCTGAACGCCTCGCGGACGGCATCGACGACGGGCCGCGCCTCGCCTTCCGCGGCGAACAGCCCGAAGTGCTCGACCGTGATGTTGGGGCGGAGGGTCGCGTAGTCCTCGAGCGTCCACCAGACGGCAGCCGAAACGTATCCTCCGGCAACCGTCGAGCGGTCCGCAAGCAGGGGCCGCGATGTCGCCGCGAAGACGTCGCGCTGCAACCCGGGACCCGCGGCGCCGTCCGCCCAGCGACCGAACTCCAGGATGACGATCGGCTTCTTCGGGTACGTCGCGTGCGCGGTCGCCAGCGCCGCTTGCGTGTCCGCCGCGGCGTCCGAGCCGTAGAACACGCCGTGATAGAACGTGTAGCCGGCGACGTCGAGCGGACTACTCGTCGTGTCGGCTGGGTTGAAGCCGTAGGCCGCCTGCCCCGTCAGTCGCGTCCCGTCGATTCCGCGATCGACCTCGTGCAGCTCCTTGAGCGCCTCCGTTCGCTGGTCCTCGCCCGTCGACTCGTTGGACAGGCCATGGAACAGCACCGACGGGTGGTTCATGTCGCGGAGCGCCATCTCGCGCAGCATCTGCTGCGGGATGCCGCGCTTCATCGCGATCCCGTACGTCTGCGGCGTGTAGTGATAGAGCGGGATCTCCTCCCAGACGGCGAAGCCGAGGCGATCGGCGAGGTCGAGCAGTGCCGGGTTGGCCGGCGCGTGTCCCGTCCGGATGAGCCGCGCACCGACGCTCGCCGCCTCGGCCAGCTGTCCGCGGACCTGGGCCGGCGTCGGCACGCCGCCGCTGACGCTTGCGGTCGCGCGGCGTGTCAGCAGCTGGTCGTGCAGCGCGACACCCGGCAGCGCCACGCGCTGACCGTTGAGCGCGACACTCGGGCCGTCGGGATCGACGGCGACGGTCCGCAGGCCGAACGTCTCGAGGAGCGTGTCGACGACGGAGTCGCCGACGCTCAGCGACACGCGGAGGACGTAGAGCGACGGCGATGGCGGGCTCCACGCCGCGGCGTCGGCGACGAAGAACGTCGTGTCGAGACGGACGACGTCCGCGGCGTTGAGCGCCGCGGCCGGAAGATCCTGCGTCGCGATCGGTCCGCCACCGACGAGCAATGACCTCGGATCAGGTGCCAGGAGATTCGTCGCGGTCGCGCGCGCGGGCAGCACCTCGACCGTCAGCCGCGCATCGACGGCGTCCACGCCGGCGTTCTGGACGACGACGGACACATCCGCACCGTCGAGGTGCGGGACGATGTCCGCGCGAACCGCGTGGACGGGATTGCTCGCCTCGAACCAGGCGGGGCGGATGATGCCGGCGAAGTTCCACCAGTCGGCGAGGCCCCACGGGACGATGTCGTTCCGTGTCCCCCACGGCGGGTTGTCGACGCGGACGGCGACGACGTTGCGAGCGCCGGGCTTGGCTGCCGCAGTCGCATCGAACGCGAACGGCGTGCTCCCGCCTTCGTGATACCCGAGCCACACCCCGTTGAGCCACACGTCGGCGAGGTAGTTGACGGCACCGAAGCGCAGCAGGATCGTCTGCCCGGCGAAGCCCGCGGGCAGCTGGACGTCCCGCCGATACCAGCCGCCTGTTTCCGTCCGGTCCGGCGGCGGGTTGAGTGCGCCGGGGACCTCGGCCGTCCCCCACCCGCGATCGTCGAAGTCGGGCGACTCGCGTCCGCCGGCGTCGGCGACGATGCGGGCGAGTGATGCCGACCGCGGCGTCAACGACAGGTTCGAGTCGAACGGTCGGCGCTCGACGCGCCACGGGCCGTTGAGCTCGACGCGCGGCCGCGGCTGGTACGCGAACGTCGGGACCGGGGTGCCATTCTGGACCGCCACCTTGCCACCGCGGACCGCGACCATCGACAGGGTCGGAGCGAGTGTCCCCGCGTCCGCCGCGGGGACGCATCCCGAGATCGCGACGGTGACGGCGGCCAGCGCGAGCCGGGCGATCGCGGGACGACGGAGGAGTCGCGACCGCCACCGACCGCCTGGCCGCGCGATCCAGCCTTCGAGCCGACCCCACCCGCGCAACCGCGCCACCCGGGGAGCGATGCCGCGTCGACGCATGACGACAGCCACAGGGCCCGGCACGCGTGCGACGGTTGCGTTGCCGCGTCGCGGCAAACGCCGGCGGATTGAAGACCGCCGCTTCGAGCCGTCCACTACTCCTCGTCGGGGAGCGCGGCGACGGCGACCGCGCGACGCTCGAAGATCCCTGCCGCGACGGCGACCGACACGGCGACCATCACGACGGCGGCGGTGATCGTCAGGTACGTGACGCTCTGGCTCACGAGGACGGCACCGACGAGGACGAGGACGACGATCGTGAACGTCCGCTCCGTGAGGTACGGCCGCAGGTCGGGGAGCGCGCCAGTATCGGCGAACGCGAGGAGCGGGGGGACCGCCGCCATCAGGAGCGCGATGACGTTGCCGCCAGAGCCGAGCAGCAAGGCCGGAAGGATCGGCGCTGTGACGCCGACGATCACCGTCGAGACGATGACCACCGCGGACGCGCGACCGGCGACGCGCCACACGATCATCGACAGCACGAGCGGGACGAGCGCGAATCCAGTGATGACGCCGATGAACGCGGGGCACACCGAACCGCTGTCGCACGACTGCGGCAGCCACCAGACGGTCTGGAAGACGAGGATCACCGCGGCCGCGACGAGGGCACGCGTGGCCGCGCGGCGCGACGGCGCGGGGATGACGAACGGCGGGCGGCGGGCGGTCCGCGGAAGAGATTCGCTACGCGGCTGGAGCGTCATCGCCGCGTCTGCGCCGGCCGGTTACGCGGTCTCTCCGCGCTCGGCGAGCCACTCCTCGTAGTTCGTCTCGTCGACGCCCTTGTCGACGTCCGTCTTCGTCAGCAGGAGCGGCAGCCTGCCGTTGCGGATCGTGTCCTCGGTGATGATGCACTTGCGGATCTCGGTTCGTTCCGGGATGTCGTACATCACCTCGAGCAGTGCCTCCTCGACGATCGAGCGGAGCGCGCGGGCACCGGTCTTGCGGACGAGCGCGACGTCCGCCGCGGCGCGGAGCGCGCCTTCGGTGAACGCGAGCTCGACCTTGTCGAGGGCGAGGAACTTCTGGAACTGCCGGGTGACGGCGTTCTTCGGCTCGGTGAGGACCCGGACGAGATCGTCCGCCGTCAGCGCCGACAGCGTCACCATGACGGGCAGACGACCGATGAACTCGGGGATGAGCCCGAACTTCAGCAGGTCCTCGGGCATCAGCTTCTCGAGGATCCGGCCCTTGTCAGCGCTGCTGATCGCGCCGTCGGACCCGAACCCGATCGAACGGCGCCCGACCCGCTCCTCGACGATCTTCTCGAGTCCGTCGAACGCGCCGCCGCAGATGAACAGCACATTCGTGGTGTCAATCTGGATGAAGTCCTGGTGCGGGTGCTTCCGACCGCCCTGCGGCGGGACGTTGGCGACCGTCCCCTCGAGGATCTTCAGCAGCGCCTGCTGGACGCCCTCGCCGGACACGTCGCGGGTGATCGACGGGTTGTCAGCCTTGCGGGCGATCTTGTCGATCTCGTCGATGTAGATGATCCCGCGCTGTGCGCGCGCGACGTCGAAATCGGCGGCCTGAATGAGCCGCAGGAGGATGTTCTCGACGTCCTCGCCGACGTAGCCGGCCTCGGTCAGTGACGTCGCGTCCGCGATGCAGAACGGGACGTCGAGGACGCGGGCAAGGGTCTGGGCGAGGAGCGTCTTGCCCGAGCCCGTGGGGCCGACGAGCAGGACGTTCGACTTCTGGAGCTCGACGTCGTCGACCGTGTGTCCGGCGTTGACTCGCTTGTAGTGGTTGTAGACGGCCACGGAGAGGACCTTCTTGGCCTTCTCCTGGGCGATGACGTACTGGTCGAGCGCGAACTTGATCTGGCGCGGGTTCGGGAGCTTGGCAGCCTGCGGTCGGGTCTTGGGCTGCTCGAGCATCTCCTCTTCGATGATCTCCTGACAGAGGTTGATGCACTCGTCGCAGATGTAGACGCCCTGCCCGGCGATCAGCTTGCGGACCTGCTCCTGGCTCTTCCCGCAGAACGAGCAGCGATACGGGACCTTGGGGCCCTTGGTGCTGCCGGTCGCGGTCACGGGTTCCGTCCTGTCATTGCCGTCGAGCCCGCTACTCCTTGGCCTTCCTGGGCGCCGGCCCGTCCTCGCCGACGTTCGCCGGCTCGGTCACCGACGAGCCCTCGCCGCCCGTCAGCCCGGCATCGTGCGCCTGCGCGATCAGCGACTCGCCGGGCAGCGTGTAGACCGCGTCGATGATGCCATAGTCCTTGGCTTCCTCGGGAGACATGAAAAAGTCCCGGTCGGTGTCGCGCTGGATCTGGTCGAGCGGCTTGCCGGTGTGCTTCGCGAGGATCTCGTTGTTGCGCTGGACGAGGAACTCCCATTCCTTCATCTGGATCACGGCGTCGGGCGCATTGCCGCGGAACCCGCCCGACCCCTGGTGGATCATCACCCGGCTGTTGGGAAGCGCGTACCGCTTGCCCTTCGCGCCGGCTGCAAGCAGCACCGCGGCCATGGACGCGGCCATGCCGATGCAGATCGTGCTGACCGGCGCGCGGAGGTACTGCATCGTGTCGTAGATCGCCAGGCCGGAGTTGACCACGCCGCCCGGCGAGTTGATGTACAGGCTGATGTCCTTCTCCGGGTCCTCCGACTCGAGGAACAGGAGCTGGGCGATGACGAGGTTGGCGAGGTGGTCCTCGATGGCGTCGCCGAGGAAGATGATCCGCTCGCGAAGCAGGCGCGAGTAGATGTCGTAGGCGCGCTCTCCCCGACTCGACGACTCGATGACCATGGGCACGAGCATTCGGAACTCTCCCTCAGGGCGACGTGGATCGCCGGCGCGTCAGCCGGCCGGGGTTGCTGCTTCGGGCTCGGGTTGCGTGGACGGTTCGGCGGGATCGCCGAATGCGGCGGTCGGCGCCGCAGTGGTTTCGTCGGCGGCACGCGTGTCGGCCATCACGCTCCGGGGATCGGTCGCATCGATCGCGGCTGCTGACCGCGCCGAGGTCTCGACGACGTCGCTCGACGTCTCGACGTGCGGCAACGCGGGATGCTCGGGGTGGGCGGTGAGCCAGTCGTCGACGAGACGCTCGACGACCTGCGTCCGGCGGAGCGTGCTCCGGATGAAGTTGCGGCCGCGCTCCGACTCGAAGTAGCGAAGCAGCTTCTGGTCGCCGGCGTACCGCTCGCGACCGCGCTCGATCTCGGCCTCGATGTCGCGGTCGGGAACCGTGATCGCATCCGTCTCGGCGATCCTGGTCAGGACGAGGAGGACGCGAACGCGATGCTCCGCTCGCGGTCGGAACTCCGCGTGCAGCTCGGATTCGGTCTTCTCGACGACCTTGAGGTATGCCTCTTCCGAGATGCCCTGCCTCGCCAGCGAGGCGCGGAACTCGTCGTGCATGACCTCGACTTCCTGGTCGATGAGGATGTCGGGCAGCTCCGCTGTCGAGTTCGCGACGGCGTATTCGATGATCTTGTCGGCGAACTCGTGGCGGGCTCGGTCGAGCGCGTTCCGCTCGAGCCGCTGCCGGACCTCCGCCCGCAGGGCGACCACGTCGACGAAGTCGCCCATCGACTGCGCAAACGCGTCGTCCGCGTCGGGCAGGATCTTCTCGCGGAGCTCCTTCAGCTCGACCCGGAAGTGGGCGATCTGGCCGGCCAGCGTCTGCTCCATGTAATCGTCCGGAAAGGTCACGTCGAACTCGGTCGACTCCCCCACCCGAAGGCCCTCGAGGTTGGCCTCGAAGCCGGGGATCAGCCGCTCCTCGCCGAGGATCAGCGGCATCCGCTCCGACGAGCCGCCCTCGAAGGGAGTGCCGTCGCGCGTGCCCTCGAACGAAACCACGGCGTAGTCGCCCTTCTGGGCGCCGCGGTCCTCAACAGGCGCCAGCGTGCCGTTCTGGTCGCGGAGCTCCTCGATGACGGTGTCGACGCGGGCATCGTCGATCGCCTCGATCTCGGGTGAGAAGTTGAAGTTGCGGTAGTCGCCGAGCTCGACCTCGGGCCGGACGGGAACCGTCGCGGTGAAGCGGAGCGGCTTGCCCTCCTCCGCCTCGACGACTTCGACGTCGGCATTCGCGAGCGGGAGGATCTGCTTCTCGACAAGGGCCTCGCGGTAGGCGTCCTGGACGAGGTGCTCGACGGCCTCGTCGAGGATCACGCCGGGTCCGAGCACCCGCTCGAGTACGGGGCGCGGCGCCTTGCCGGGCCGGAACCCCGGGACGCGCGTGTTGCGCGACAGGCGCCGGACGGCCGCGTCGACCGCGCGGCTCAGGCGCTCCGGCGGGAGCTCGATCTCGAGCTTGACGGCGCTCTTCGGCGCGGGGGTCGCGATCACGTTCATGGAACGTCAAGTATAGGCGTGGGACCCGTCGTGGGCCCATGCGCCCGCGGGCCGCGGCACGACATCCGGCTAACGGCGCCGGCGCGTCGCATACCGCGGCGCTTCGCCGAGCGGCGGCGCGTTGCTTCGCCTCGGCCGCGGTGCGTTGCTTCGCCTGGCGGCGGCGACCCGTTGCTTCGCGTAGCCGCGGCCGTTGCGTTGCTTCGCCTGGCCGCGGCGCCCCGTTGCTTCGCCTGGCCGGCCACGCGTTGCTTCGCCTGGCCGCCGCGGCACGTTGCTTCGCCTAGCGGCGGCGGCGCTGCGTTGCTTCGCCTAGCG
>DATFPL010000119.1:0-12261 GCA_035264845.1 Candidatus Limnocylindrales bacterium
GTGCGGTCGGCGAGGTCGTGGAGCGCTGTTGCCGCCGTCGCTGCCACCTCGTCGCCGTGCTCCTCGGTCAGCGTCGTGTAGCCCGCGAGGTCGACGAACGCGATGGCGGGCGGGCGCTGCACGCGCGCCGGGAGCTGCCCCGAGGCGGCGAGAACGCCCTCGATCAGTCCGATGATCCGCCCATTGAGCGAGGCTTCGACGTGGCGCTCGTGCACTAGCGCCACGAGCCGGCGTCCGAGCTCGGACATGCCGATCGACGGGTTCTGCTCAGGGTCTGTCGGATCAGCAGGGTTGGCCTGCGGACCGACGGTCGGGGCGCCCTGCGTCGTCGGATCCGGCTTCGCGACCTCGTCCCAGACGTCGAGCCACGAATCGGCGATCCGTCGCGTCGCGTCGCCGATGATGCGGGCGACTCGTACCTGTGCGCGTCCGGTGGGATCGACGAGGCTCCACAACCGAACGAAGCCGATCACGACCTGTGCTTCGTCCGTGCGGGGGTGATCGCCCGGCTCGGGCTCCGGGACGCCGAGCGCGGCGTAGACGGCCGGTAGGTGCGCGCCTTGTGGACCCAGGGTCGCCGCGATGTCCGCGTACGACTCGGCGGTCCGCGGCACGGGCTCCGGGAAGAGCTGGCCAACCGACCGGATCCCGAAGCGGCCGGACTCGAGGGTCGACGCCAGGACGTCTAGCGGGATCCCCGCGTCGAGCATGGCGCGCACCGTCGAGGCGACGATCTCGTCGCGGGCTTCGAATCGCCCGTCCGGCAACGTGGCGATCGCGCCGATCGCCGCGAGCCGGTTCACGATGTCCGGCGTCGCCCCGGATTCGGCTAGAAACTCGTCCCGCGTGAGCGACCTCATGCGTCTGGAGCGTCCGGCTTCGCCTTCTTTCGCGGCGCTCGTTCGAGCTGCCCCGCGCGGTCCGGCCACTCGTAGCCGGCCCATGGGTCGTAGTCGGGGTCGAGCGGCTCCTGCGGCGGCCGCAGGTCCTCGGGGACGTGGATGAGGTTCACTCGCACGCGGTACCACAGCGTCGCGCGGCCGCGCATCCCGTCGACGAGGGTGTCGGCCGGCTCGAGGTGCCTCGCCGCCTCCGGGTGGCGCGCCATCCAGCGCTCGAGCCCGCCCATCGCCTCGTCCTTCGTCGCCGCACGCGAGATCTCGATCACGGGGATCGACGACTTCCGGCGACCGGTCGGCGTGGGCCGCGTGCCCTCCCATTCGGTCGGTAGTCCGGCGTTCCGGTCGCCCGCCTTGACCGCGGCGGCCCGCTCGGCGGCCACCTCTGGCGGTGGCCCGCCGGCGACGCCGCGACCCTCGTAGTCCGAATCCGCACGCCGCTTCCGCGACGGCTGGACACGCGGCGGCTCGCCGGCCTGCTTGGCGTAGTTCGGCGGCCACGGCGCGTCGCCCATCCCCTCCGCCTCGTGCCGCTGCGACAGCTCGAGCAGCGCCTCGAGCGACCCGACCGCCACGTCGATCCCGGCGCCAGCGTCGCCGCGCTCGGCGTACAGCTTCGGGACCGTCAGCAGCGTGAAGTCCTCGGCCACGACGTCCGGGACCTCCTCCCAGCGCAGCGGCATCGATACCCGCGCGTCCTTCGTCGGTCTGACCGAGTAGGCCGATGCGACCGTCCGGTCCTTGGCGTTCTGGTTGTAGTCGAGGAAGACGCCGTGGCGCTCCTCCTTCCACCACTTCGACGTCGCGATCGATGGCGCGCGTCGCTCGACATCACGAGCCAGCGCGAGCGCTGCCCGCCGAACCTCCGGGTACGTCCAGCGAGGCTCGATCCGGACGTTGATGTGGATCCCGCGCGACCCCGACGTCTTCGGCCAGCCGCTGAGCCCGACGGCCTCCAACGATTCCCGAGCGACGAGCGCCACGTCGCGGATCTGCGACCACTCGATGCCGGGCACGGGATCCAGGTCAACGCGCAGCTCGTCGGGATGGTCGAGATCCTCGGCCCGGACGGGATGTGGGTTGAGGTCGATGCAGCCGAGGTTGACGATCCAGGCGAGGCCCGCCGCGTCGTCGACGACGATCTCGTCGGCGGTTCGGCCGGACGGGAAGGTCAGCTCGGCGGTCCGAATCCATTCGGGCTTGTTGTCGGGCGCGCGCTTCTGGAAGAACGGCTGGCCCTCCGCGCCGTCGACGAACCGCTTGAGCGCCATCGGCCGCCCGCCGGCACCGCGGAGCGCGCCGTCGGCAATCGAGAGGTAGTAGCTGACGAGGTCGAGCTTCGTGTGTCCGGCCGTGGGGAAGTAGACCTTGTCGGGGTTCGAGATCGTGACCTCGTGCCCGGCGACGAGCAGCGTCTCCTTGCGCGGCGGCATGTCGGCCACGATACCGCGGGATCCAACGGAGGCGCGGGGCTATGCTTCGCTGCCCCCGACCCAGGCTGCTGTCGATTCCGCCAGCGGTCGTTCGTCGTTCCAGTACGAGGCCGAGCCACGGCCGCACGCGACGAGGACATGCCATGCGCTACCTGCTCCTGATCTACACCGCCGAGCCCACGACGCCGCCCGCCGCCGAGACGATGCAGGCGCAGTCGAAGGCGTACGCCGAGTTCACCGCCGACATTCGCGCGCGCGGCGTCATGCAGGCCGGCGAAGCACTCGAACCGACGACGACCGCGACGACGGTGCGCGTACGCGATGGCCGGACGATCACGACCGACGGACCGTTCGCCGAGACGAAGGAAGCGCTCGGCGGCTTCTACCTGATCGAGGCGCGCGATCTCGACGACGCGATCGAGGTCGCGGCCCGGATCCCGGGCGCCGCGCACGGCTCGATCGAGGTCCGCCCCATCTGGGAGCGGCCGGACGGCGCGATGGCGGCAACCACGGCGGCTTCTGCCGGCGCGGCGCAGCACTGACGCATCCCGACTCCGCGTCGCGGACCACCGGCGTCGCGCACGAGGTCGTCGACCGCCTGTTCCGCGAGGAATCGGGGCGGGCCGTCGCGACGCTCATCCGCGTCCTCGGTGACTTCGACCTCGCGGAGGAAGCGGTCCAGGACGCGTTCGTCGTCGCGCTCGAGGTGTGGCCGCAGCGCGGACTGCCGGACAACCCCGGTGCGTGGATCGTCACGACGGCGCGCAACCGCGCGGTCGACCGCGTTCGTCGCCGGCAGCGACTCGCGCAGAAGTCACAGATCCTGCGTCGCGAGGCCCAGGTCGAGGCGGATCTCGTCGCGTTCAGACCGGAGACCGAAGGGGAGGACATGAGCCCGATCGCGGACGACCGGCTGCGGCTCATCTTCACCTGCTGTCACCCGGCGCTCGCGCCCGACGCGCGGATCGCGCTGACGCTCCGCACGCTCGGCGGGCTGGCGACGCCGGAGATCGCGCGCGCGTTCCTCGTCCCCGAGTCGACGCTCGCGCAGCGGCTCGTCCGCGCCAAGCGCAAGATCCGCGCCGCGGGCATCCCGTACCGCGTCCCGGACGACCACCTCCTCCCGGAGCGGCTCGACGGCGTCCTGCGGGTCGTCTACCTGATCTTCAATGAGGGCTACGGCGCGACGTCCGGGGATTCGCTCGTGAGGCGCGAGCTGTCTACCGAGGCGATTCGGCTCGGCCGCGTGCTACTCGCCCTCATGCCCGATGAGCCCGAGGTCCTTGGGCTCCTCGCGCTGATGCTCCTCCACGACGCCCGGCGCGAAGCGCGG
Source organism: Candidatus Limnocylindrales bacterium (assembly GCA_035264845.1). Taxonomy (GTDB): domain Bacteria; phylum Chloroflexota; class Limnocylindria; order Limnocylindrales; family CSP1-4; genus JACDAV01. The sequence continues at coordinate 3,666 of DATFPL010000119.1, forward strand.
GTGGGACCGGCCGGCGAGCTCGTGCTGCTCGACGATCAGGATCGCAGCCGCTGGGACCGCCGAAGGATCGACGAGGGACGCGAGCTGCTCGATCGGGCGATGCGGATGCGGCGGCCGGGCGAGTACCAGCTGGAGGCCGCGATCGCCGCACTCCACGACGACGCGGAGACGGCCGCGGAGACGGACTGGGCGCAGATTGCGGCGCTTTACGGAGAGCTGGCGGCGCGGACCGGGTCGCCGGTCGTCGAGCTGAATCGCGCCGTCGCGGTCGCGATGGCGGAGGGAGCCGAACCCGGGCTGGCGCTCATCGACGCGATCGCGGCGCGCGGGGACCTGGACGACTACCCGTATCTCCACGCGGCCCGGGCGGATCTCCTGCGGCGCCTGGACCGGTGGGCAGACGCCGAGGCCGCGTATCGCCGAGCGAGGGAGCTCACGGCGAACGCGGCCGAGCAGGCGTTTCTGGATCGGCGGCTCGAGGAGGTGCGAGCCGCCGAGGGGTCGAGGTCAGGTGCCGACTAGCGGACTGCCGGGCCTGCGAGGCCGCCGAGGCGGACCGGGTCGCTCCGGAACATGACGACCGTCGCGATGAACGGCATGAGGATGATGAGCAGGACGAGAAGGTCACCGAAGGGGAGCATGTGAGTTGCCTTTCGACTGACGGGCTGACGAGCTGGTGTGTCCACACTCTGCCGTTCAGTGCGTCTTGCGGAACCTGACGGCCGTCGTCAGCGGGCATGGACGAGTGACGATGCCGACGCCGTCAGGCGGTCTTCACCGGTACGGCGAGCTCGACGGTGAGACCGCCCGATACGGTCCCCGAAACCGTGCCCAGCTCGTGGACCGCACCGTCGTCGCCGAAGACCATGTCGCGCTCGAGACTCACCTGCGACAGGTTCTGGACGCTCTGTTCGTAGCCGCTGGTCGCATAGACGGTCTTGCAGGCGTCCTCGGGCAGCGCAACCTGCGACGTCGCGATCCGGTTCGCGTTCGCGTTGGCCGCCGCGAGGCTCTTGTAGACCTCGAAGTGAATGTGCGGCCAGCGGCCCTGGTAGCAGGCCGGGAAGATGCTCGTGAACTTCACGACGCCGTCGGATCCCGCCTCCTGCACGCCGCGCAGGTAGTTCTGGTCCGTCACGCCGTTCGAGTAGAGCGAATACCGGCCCTCCCGGTCGCAGTGCCAGATGTAGACCGCGGCACCGTTGATCGGCGCGCAACCGTTCGACGCGTCGAGGATCGCCAGGTGGATCGTCAGCGGGACGCCTTCGGCTGTTCCCGACGAGCTACCGAAGCTCGAGCGGATGTCCTTCCGGACGACGCCGCTCTCGCTCAGGACGTCGGGGCCGTTGGAACCGTCGCCCGGGAACGGGCCGGCGGTCTCCTCGGGGATGACGTCGCAGCTGGCGCCCGCGGTGGCGCTCGAGCTGGCCGCCCCCGTCGATGCCGCGGTACCCGATGCCGAGCTACCCGTCCCCGGCGCGCACCCCGCGAGCAGGAGCCCGCCACCCAACCCGGAAAGGCCGATGAGCTTGAGCACGCCACGGCGGTCGAGCAGCGTCTCGACGTCGAACTTGAGGCCCTGGTCGTAGAGCGACTCGGTGGGGTCCGCCAGCGGGCGGCCCTCGAACAGCTGCGGGTCCGCTCCCGGGATGCGCGTGTCGGTCGTCATCGATCTCTCCTCGGTTGGGTAACCCGCCGAGGATGCCGCCGCGAGCCTGTCGAAGCCGTTACGTGTCACTGCCTTCAGCCCTGTGCGTGGCGCGTGGCTGAGACCGGCACTCGCCCGCCGCCGGGGCTCACGCGCGGCCACGTCACGGACATCCGCGCGCCCCCCGCCGGCGCGGCAGCCACGTTCCAGCGGCCATCCGTCGCGCGGACGATCGCATCCGCGATCGCGAGGCCAAGGCCTGCGCCGGCGGGGCCGCTCGTGGCGCGATGGAATCGGTCGAAGATCCGCTCGCGCTCGGCTTCCGGAATGCCCGGGCCCGTGTCATCGACCGTCAGGGCGACCCGATTGGAATCGGCCGCCACTGCGACCGCGACGGTGCCGCCCTCCGGCGAATACTTGCAGGCGTTGTCGAGCAGGACGCCGAGCAATCGGTCGAGCCACTCGGGCGGTGCGGAGATCACGGCGCCGTCGCCGTCGGCACGGACGGTGAGCGACAGTCGCTTCGCCTCGGCGACGGGTTCGAAACGGTCGGCCGTCTGTGCCGCAAGGACGCCGAGATCGACCGGCTCGGAGTTGACCGGGCGCTGTGTCGCGTCGAACCGCGCGAGCCAGAGGAGGTCCTCGAGCAGCGCCCGCATCCGCTTCGATTCGGCGTCGACCTTCTCGAACCCGCGGCGATACCACGCCTCGTCGCGCGGCTGCGCGAGCGCGAGGCTTGCGTTCGCCTCGATGACCGAGAGGGGCGTCCGGAGCTCGTGCGACGCGTCAGCGGTGAAGTCGAGCTGACGTTGACGGGCGAGTTCGATCGGCGTCGCGACGCGACGGCCGATGGCTATCGCGCCGAAGAACACGACGAGCAGCAGGATCGGCGCGATCAGCAGCTCACCCAGGACGATCGTCGAGCGCGCGTCGTTGACCGGGTCCATCAGCTCGCCGACGACGACGTGAGAGTCACCGACGGCCGCGCCGGCAATCCGGAGCTCCGAGCCCCCGATCGTAATCGTCGTCGGCGTCGTCACGGACCGGTACCGCTCGGGGAGGGCCAGCGTCGGCTGGTCCGTCGCGACGACGGAGCCGTCGGGGCCGATTCCCCAGAACGCGCGCCCCAGAAGGCGGTCGCCGGGTCGCGGCGGGATCTCGTCGTTGTCGGGGAGGTGTCCACCGGCGAACCGCTGTGCCGTGTCCGTCAGGCGATGGTCGACCTGCGCGGTGAGGCTCCCCGTGACGTACGCGACGACGGCGATCGAGACGAGCAGGTAGACGGCCGCGACCAGCAGCGTCGCGTTGATCGCGACGCGCGTCGAGATCCGCCGCAGCTCTGGTCGGGCGATCGCCAAGTCAGGCCGCCTCGACGCGATAGCCCGCGCCGCGCACGGTCACGATTCGGATGCCCGCTGACGGCAGCTTCGCGCGGAGCCGGCTCATCTGGACGTCGATCGCGTTGGATCCCAGCGGATCGGTCTCGTCGGCCCAGGCATGCTCGGCGATCGCCTTGCGGTCGACGACCGCCGGCGCGCGGCGCATGAGGAGCTCGAGGATGAGGTATTCCGTCGGCGTCAGGTTTGCGTCGCGGCCGGCGACCGTGACGGCGCGCTTCACGGGGTCGAGTGCGAGCCGCCCGATCTCGAGCACGGGTGCGTCAACGCCGCGCGGCCGCCGCTGCAGCGCTCGCACGCGGGCGAGCAGCTCCCCGAAGTCGAACGGCTTGACGAGGTAGTCGTCGGCGCCCCGGTCCAGGCCCTGGATCCGGTCGGCAGGCGTATCGCGTGCCGTCAGCATGAGGATCGCCGTCGGCCGGTCGTGCTTCCGCGCCCATGTCACGACGTCGATGCCCTCCGCGCCCGGCATCCGCCAGTCGAGGATGGCCACGTCGTACTCGTACCACTTGAGCTGGTCGATGGCGTCGTCGCCCCGGTCGACGGCGTCGACCTGGTACCCGCTGTCCTGGAGGCCGAGGACGATGACGTCCCGGAGGCCCGGATCATCCTCGGCTACGAGGACACGCATCGCGCTGCTCCCATCGGCGAGTCTCGCCGGGTCATCGTCGCACCTCGGCGGCCACCGCCGTCATCGAATCGTCGGCGCCGCGCGGGCGCGCTGCCGTCACGGGATGTCGAGCCGTCGCAAGGAGGAGTCCGAGCCCCAGCTGGAGCAGCACACCGGGCGCGAGAATCGGAGCTGGGCCGACGCCGCCTGTCGCCGCGAGCCACCACTGCTGCAGCGCCGGCAGCGAGTCCCAGGTTGCTGCGTACTTCCGGTCGAGCGGCCCCGCCGTCAGGTTCTCCTGCACGTGCATCCAGATCCCGACCAACGCCACGCCCACCACGACGACGGCGATCACGCGCGCCACCGAGATCGCACGCGGCGATGCGAAGCGGGCAACGGCGAGCGTCCCGATCGCAAGTGCCGCGAGCGCCGGCCAGACGATCGCCTGCCCCGCCGAGCCCCAGTGGCCGATGAACAGCAGCTCGACGGACGTGCCGATGATCCCGAGACCGACGAGCGAGACGATCCCCAGCCGGAGCAGCTCTACCGGCGCGAGGCTTCGCGCTCGCTCGATCACGGCTCCAGTGCGCTCAGGATGCCGGCGAGCGTCGCCGCGTCGGGGTTGTACTTGGCGAGCTGGTCCTGGAGATGCTGGAGTGTCGGGTCGGAGGTGTCGTATGGGCGGTATTCCTCGACCTCGCGCGCCCATCGTTCGGCATTCGGGACGCCGGCCGCGGTGAGTGCCGCGACGAGCTCGTCGTGCGTCGCCGTGTTGGCCGATACCTTCGCCGTCGAACTGGAGGCGGACGCGGCCGCCGCGGAAGCGGATGCGGCCGCCGAGCCTGCCACGGCCGGCGAGGCCGTTGCGGCAACGGGATTCGTCGTCGATCCGGTGCTTCCCGTGCACGCCGCGAGTGCGACTGCGATGGAGAGGGACGCCGCGCCGAGCGTGAGTCGGCTGGTCAGTGACGTGGGCATGAAGAACGCTCCGATCTCGAGGGGTGCATGGCGCCGCGGCAGGACGGCTCACAGCGAGCATCGACGACGTTCCCTTTCGGCGCGATTACGACTCGGGTAACGCGACCGAAAGGAACGCCAGGCGATCGTCGCCCTCGACGACACCGCCCTGAGGACCGATATGACCACCTTCCGCAGCGCCACCGCCGCCCGACGCGTGCCGCGCCTCCGACTCGTCCTCGCGCTCGCCGGCGTTCTCGCCGCCGGCCTGGCCGCCGCCGGCCTGCTCTACCTGTTTGCACGCTCGACGCCAGCGGCGGTGAGCCTGGGCTCGTCCTCGGTCGACCCGGGCTCGTCATCGGCGGCGATCGCGGCCGCTGATGCGACCACCTCAGCCGATCCGATCGCGACTTCGCCCGCGGAGAGCGCTACGACCGGGACGTGGACCATCGATCCCAGCGTCGGCTCGTTCTCCGAGTTCACGGGCTCCTTTGTCGGCTATCGGGTTCAGGAGGAGCTCGCGAGCGTCGGTGCGGCGACCGCGGTCGGTCGAACGGCGTGTCACGGGCAGCGTCGTCCTCGACGGAGCGACGATCACCGCCGTCGACATCGAGGCCGATCTGAGCACGCTCGAGAGCGACAGCTCGATGCGCGACGGCCAGCTCCACCGCCAGGCCCTCGAGACGGACACATACCCGACGGCGACGTTCGTGCTCGCCGAGCCGATCGACCTGGGGAGCGTCGCCGAAGGCAAGGAGATGACGGTCACGGCGACCGGGGACCTGACGGTCCATGGCGTTACCAAGCGGGTAGCGATCCCACTCGAGGCCCAGCTCACCGACGGTGTCGTCACCGTCGTCGGCTCGATCGACATCACGTTCGCCGACTACGGGATGCGTAGCCCGCAGTCGATGATGGTGCTGTCGATCGCAGACCACGCGACGCTCGAGCTCCAGCTGAAGCTGACGAAGTCCTGACGGCGCCGATTTCACCGCCGGTGCAGAATCGGTGGTTCAGAGCCGACGCGACGTCCCGACACGATCGAGGCGCCCGAGCCAGGAGGAACAACATGGCACAGGCAGCAACGGCAATCGCCAACAAGCCCGTCTGGGTCGATCTCGCGAGCTCCGACCCGGCGAAGTCGCGCGACTTCTACACGAAGGTGTTCGGCTGGCAGGTCGAGGTCAGCGACGATCCCCAATACGGTGGATACGGACTGGCGAAGGTTGACGGCAAGGACGCCGCCGGCATCGGCGGCAAGATGTCGCCTGACATGGCCGACGCGTGGACGCTCTACATCGGAACCGCGGACGCGGAGGAAACCGCGCGGAAGGTCGAGGCCGCGGGCGGCAAGGTCGTCGCGCCACCGTTCGCGGTCGGGGACCAGGGCCGGATGGCGGTGTTCCAGGATTCCGCCGGCGCGTACATCGCGGTCTGGGAGACCTCGGCAATGGGCGGCTTCCAGGCGGAGGGCTCCAACACCTACGGCTGGGCCGAGCTCAACGCGCGTGGCGTGCAGAACGCGCTTCCGTTCTACCGCAAGGTGTTCGGCTGGACGGCCAAGTCGAGCGAGATGGGCGAAGGGCAGCCGCCGTACAACGAGTTCCAGCTCGACGGCGAGAGCATCGCCGGCGCATGGGAGATGAACGCCGACGTGCCGACCGCAATGCCGAGCTACTGGATGGTGTATTTCGGCGTCGACGATGTCGACGGGGCGTATCGCAAGGCGCTCGATGCCGGGGCGCGGGAGATGCTCCCGCCGCAGGACTTTCCTGGCGGCAGGTTCGCGATCGTCAACGATCCGCTCGGTGCGATGTTCGGGATTCTTCGCATGTCGGGGCGCTGACCCCGAAAACGACGAGAGGGCCGGCGCGTCGCCGGCCCTCTTTTTTCTTGCCTCGACGGGTGTTGACAGCGGCGGCGGCGCGTGTATTATGCCGACAGGTTAATTAACCAGAAGGCGAAATGACGACACCGACCGACCACTTGAGCACGACGTTCGCGGCCCTTGCCGACCCGACCAGGCGAGCGATCCTCGCCCGCCTGGCGAGCGGCGAGGCGACCGTGACCGAGCTGGCCGCCCCGTTCGATCTCAGCCTCCCCGCGATCTCGAAGCACCTCAAGGTCCTTCAGCGCGCCGCGCTTATCGAGCAGGGCCGTCAGGCGCAGTGGCGGCCGTGCCGGCTGAAGGCAGAGCCGCTCCGCGACGTCGCGGAGTGGGTCGGCCAGTACCGACGGTGGTGGGAGGAGAGCTTCGATCGGCTCGACGAGTACCTCCAGGAGCTTCAGAAGCAGCAACGACAGCAAGGGGAGACATCCGATGAGCGTGGAAACGACTGACGCGACGCAGGCGGAAGGGGCGCGAACGATGGCGGTGAAGCAGCTCGGCAACGAGCGGACGGCGGCATGGACCGAAGGCCAGGAGCTCGTGCTCCAGCGAATCTTCGATGCCCCGCGCGACCTCGTGTGGAAGGTCGTGACCGATCCCGAGCGGGTGACGAACTGGTGGGGCCCGCACGGCTATACGACCACCGTCGAGGAGATGGACCTGCGCGTCGGCGGGCGGTGGCGCTGGGTCAACCACACCACCGGCGGCGAGGACGTCGCGTTCAAGGGCGAGTACCTCGAGGTCGTCCCGCCGGAGCGGATCGTCCAGACGGAGATCTGGGACGTGCCCGGGTTCGACGACAGGCCCGCGATCAACACGATGACGCTCGAGGACCTCGGCGACGGCCGAACAAGGATGACGGCGCGAAGCCGCTTCCCGTCCGCGGAGGATCTCGAAGGCGCCCTCGGCACGGGCATGATCGGCGGGGCGCTCCAGACGTACGACCGACTCGCCGACGAGATCGCGAAGGGCTAAGCCATCCCGGCCGCGGTCCGCGGCCTCTACCCGCTCCACTCGGCCCGCTGGGCATCGTGCCCGGCGGGCCTCCGATTCCCGCTGCCGAGACCGGGCGTCAGCTCCATCGCCTCACGTTTCGTCCCAAGTCGCCGGATCCCGCGGCACGCCGATCACCAACGTCGCTTCCCGCTTTTCCTATGCCTCGCGCGTCCGTTCGAGGCCATCGAGGATCAGGTCGAGCCCGAACTCGAACTCCGTCCCGCTACCCGGCGCGGATTCTGCGAGGTGCTGCTCGACGTGCTCGGCGAGCCACCTGTAGTTCCCGCTCGACAGGTCACGAAGGAGGCTCGCCGCCATCCCGGGCAGCGTTTCCGAGTCGACCGCGATCCCGACCTGCCAGAGCGTGAAACCCAGGATGTGGCTGTCGAGCGCGTGGTAGGCGTGGTGCGTCATCGCTGCCGAAAAGCCGCCCCGCCGGAGGGAGCCCAGCAGCTCGTTCATGTACCGCAAGCGCGCCTCGCCGACGTCGGCCGCCAGCATCAGGTTGGCCGCCCAGCGGTGTTGGACGAGGACGTCGTGCGCCGAGATCGCCGTCCGGCGGACGGCCGCCTTCCAATCGTCGCCGGCGGGCAGCTCGAACTCGCCGACGACGATGTCGACGATGCCCTTGAGGATCTCGTCCTTGTTCGCGACGTGGTAGTAGAGGGACATCGCCTCGACGCCGAGCTTGTCCGCGAGCTTCCGCATCGTGAGTCGCTCGATCCCGACGTCGTCCGCCATCCGAACGGCCGCCCCAAGTACCCGCTCGCGCGTGAGGGGGACTCGCTCGGGTCCGCCGCGCGCCTGCCGCGCCATCGACGCTCCGTTGCTGGTCTTGACAGTCTTACTGCGTAAGGTCTACCGTCCACCACAACCTTACACCGTACGGGCAGGTCCGATGAAAGCCATCGTTCGCGGGCGATACGGCTCACCCGACGTGCTCGGGCTCGACGAGGTCGACGCGCCCGTCGCGAGCGACGACGCGATCCTCGTTCGGGTCCGCGCGTCGTCGTTAAACGCATACGACTGGCACATGATGCGCGGCCTGCCGTACGTCGCACGCTTGAGCGAGGGGTTGCGTGTCCCGAAGAGTCCTGCCA
>DATFPL010000120.1:0-14106 GCA_035264845.1 Candidatus Limnocylindrales bacterium
GCTGCGCGCCGCAGTCAACGGCACGTCAGTCCGCGTCGACACCTGGCAGGGCTTCGTGTTCGTGACACTCGAGGCCGGCAACGCGGATCTCGTCGAGTGGCTCGACGACCTGACCGAGCACCTTGGCCGGTTCGACTTCACGAGCCTGCGGTCGGCGCATCGGGTCGACTACAACGTCGCGGCGAACTGGAAGCTCGTGGCGGAGAACTACTCCGAGTGCTACCACTGCCCGGGTCTCCACCCGCAGCTCAACCATCTGACGCCGTACGACGTCGGAGCGGACTTCGAGACGCGCGGCCCCTGGCAAGGCGGCTGGATGGAGCTCCGCGAGGGCTTCGAGACGATGGCGCTGCGGGGCGGGATGCGCCACGGCCGGCCGGCCCTCGACGGGATGAGCGCGCTGGACGAGCGCCGCGTCGTCTACTACGTCGTCTGGCCGACGCTGTTCCTGTCGCTCCATCCCGACTACCTCCTCGTCCATCGCCTCGAGCCCGACGGGCCGGAGCGGACGCGCGTGATCTGCGACTGGCTGTTCGACCCACGGGCGATGGCTGCGCCAGGCTTCGATGCGAGCGACGCGTTCGAGTTCTGGGACGTCACGAACCGCCAGGACTGGCACGTCTGCGAGCTCCAGCAGCGCGGGACGGCGTCGCGGAGCTGGACGGCGGGCCGGTATTCGAACCAGGAGCCGTCGGTCCACGCGTTCGACATGATGGTCGCCGACCGGTACGCCGGAGACCGCTTCGTCAGCCGGCGAACGGTGCGCGAGCGATACGACCAGCCTGTCCCGAAGGACCTCCCCGCGGGCTGACGGCGGGGCCGGGGCCCGGCGCGCCGGCGGAGCCGACGGCGGCGCTGACCGCGGTCAGGCCGCCGGGGACGCCTTGATCTTCGGCAGCCAGGACGGCGTGGCCTCGGCCTCGAGCGCCTCGAGGTCGATCGGCGTCGCCTGCCTGCCCTGCGCCGGACGACCCAGCAGGTAGCCCTGCCCGGCCTCGATCCCGAGCTTCCGGATCACGATGAGCTGATCGGCCGTCTCGACGCCCTCGGCGACGGTCGACGCCTTCCACTGCGCCGCGATCTCCTGGATCGCGCGGAGGACAGCGTGCGAGGGGTCGTGGACGATCCCGCCCTGGACCAGCGACAAGTCGATCTTGACGACGTCGAAGTGGATCTCGCTCAGGAGGCGGAGGCCGGCATTCCCGGCGCCCACGTCGTCGGCGGCCAGACGGAAGCCCGCCTTGCGGCACGCCTGGACGCTCTTGCGGAGCTGCTCGAGGTCCTCGACCTTCTCGCGCTCAGTCAGCTCGAGCAGCACCTGCTGCGGCTCGATCCCCTTGCGGCGGAACGTCGCGATCAGCTCCGCCGGCCGGAACTGGTCGGATTCGAGCGTCCGCGGCGAGAGGTTCACGCTGAGGTACGTGCCGGGTTCGAGCGTCCCGGCGCCCGCCGCGATGATCTCGAGACAGGCCAGGTCGAGGTCGACGGTGCGGTCCGCGACTTCGGCGGCGGCGAAGAGTGACGCGGCATCCGCGAACGGCGCCCCTTCCGCGGGCCGGACCAGCCCCTCAAACCCGATCGGCGCACCTGTCTTGAGCGAGAAGATGGGCTGGAAGACCGGTCGCAGCGCCCGGTTCGCGAGGACGTCGGCGACCCCGGCCGACAGCTCGCTGACTGACCGGTCGTCCGCGGCCGCGCCGTGTCGCCCGGGGTCGTACGCGACGACGGACGTCCGACCGTGCCGCTTGCACCAGTAGAGCGCCGCGTCCGCCTGTCGGTAGAGCTGGTGGCTCTCCGTGCTCGGGACGGGGTACGACGACACGCCGATCGAGACGGAGAACGGCTCGAGCGGCTGGTCCCCTTCGGACCCGGTGAGCGCGCCGGCGAGGATCCGGCGGGCCACGGACAGTCCGGAGGACGCGTTCGAGTGGGGGAGCAGGATGGCGAACTCGTCGCCGCCGATGCGGAAGGCGCGGTCGCTCTTGCGCAGGACCGACGTCGCGATCCGCCCAACCGCCGCAAGCAACTCGTCGCCGCGAGCGTGGCCATGCTCGTCGTTGACCTTCTTCAGGTCGTCGACGTCGATGATCAGCAGGGAGAGGGGCGTCACGTGACGCCTCGCCGCGTCCAGCTGGCGGGCGAGCTCCTCCTGGAACGCGCGGTGGTTGCCAAGCCCGGTGAGCGCATCGACCAGTGCGGCGCTCCTCGCGCGGCCGTACATGCGGACGAGCTGGCGGCGCTCGGTCTCGAGCTGGAGCACGCCGTCGAGGACGCGCTGCGCCATGACGCCCATCAGCGGCGGGAGCGCCACCGCCGTGCCGAGCAGGGCGATCATGCCAAGGGACGATCCCGGTCCGGCCCAGAAGAATTCGATCGCCGCGACGGCCATCAGGACCCCGAACTCGACGAGGATCGCGGCGATGAGGCGGCGGCGGATGACCCGCAGGCCGGCGTCGCCCGCCAGCGCTCGATCTTCGGATGTCTGGAACGGCATGCAGGTGCCCCTCGTGGCCGGGTCGATCATGTGTAGTCGATTGCGGTGCGGTCGGCGGCGTACCCGAAAGTACCGGCGGGCGGTTCCGATGGGGGCAGGGACCGCGGCTGTGGCTCTGGCTACGTTCCGCCTGCACTCGTCGAATTCGCAGCACACCAGAAGTGCCATCCAGGGCCCGAGCCGGCCGACCCGTCGTTCTCGCGTTTGCGCTTGCGCTCGCGAGCTGCCTCGCGCCGTCCTCGTCGCCCCTTGCGCCCACGACCGTCCAGGCGGCGGGCTGCAGGAAGTCGCACACGCTGACCCTCGATCGGGGCGCGGCGTCGCCCGGGACCGGCACGACGTCGACCTCGTTCAAGTTCAGCGTCCGCTACCGCGACAGCGCCGGCTGCGCACCGACCCAGGTTTCCGTGTCGATCCCCGGCGTTGGCGTCTTCGCCCTCCGCGGATCCGGTACCTCGTACGCGACGGGCGTCACGTTCTCGACGACCCGTCGGCTGCCGGCCGGCACGTGGAGCTACCAGTTCACCGCCTCGAACGGCTCGGGCGCCGGGGTCCGGATCAAGACGTTGAGCTCGGTTAGCCCGTCGCGCGTCCGGGTCACGGCCCCGCCGCCGCCGACGCCGAAGCCCACGCCGAAGCCGACGCCGAAGCCGACGCCCAGGCCGACCCCGAAACCGACCCCGAAACCGACCCCGAAGCCGACCCCGAAGCCAGGATCGTCGGCGCCGCCGTCCGGCACCCCGGGCGTCGTCACTCCTGGACCCGACAGCTCCGCCGATCCGGACGCCTCCACCGATCCGGACGGATCCGAAGCGCCGGGAGCCGGGTCGACGGACGGAACCGGCTCCGGCCCATCCGGTGCCGGATCCGGCTTCCAGACGCCCGGGGTGTTCCGCGGTCCGGCATCGAGCGCCGTCTCGATGTGGATGCTGGCGATGGTGGTCGGCCTGTTCTTCTTCGCGCTCGTCATGCGCCGTAGCCGTGAAGAGCGGGCGCTCGAGCCGGCCGAGGCGCTCGAGGCAGTTTCCGTCGAGGAGGCGGGCGAGACGACCGACGAGGCCGCCATGCCTCGCTGGCGGCGACCATCCGTCCAGGCAGCTCGCGTGACGAGCCGCTACGGTCCGCCGGTCTCGCGGCCGGCCCTGAAGTTCGACGCTCCGGCCACGTCCGGCGTCGAGCGCGTCGCCGTGAACTACCGATTTGTCCGCGTCGCGGACGCGCCTGATGACGTGCGGTCCGTGGAGCTCGGACGTCTCGATCGCGGCGACGAGGTCGACGTCCTCGACCGCCGATCTGGTTTCGCGCTCGTCCGGGCGCCTGACGGGCTCGAGGGCTGGGTTCCGCGGATGACGCTCGGCAGCCTCGAGGGCGCCGCGTCGTGAGGCTCCGCGGGCTCCGGCGCAGCGCCCTGAGGCTCAGCCCGGCCTGATCCCGCGGCGTGCGGCGATTCGGTCGCCGGCGGATTGCCAGCCCGCGTCGATTGGTCGCCCGGGCTCGTCGAGGTCGATGAGCAGCGGCGCATGGTCCGACGGCACGGGCTTGCCCTTGCGCGCCTCGCGGTCGATCTCCGCGAACACGACCCGCTCCGCGACGGACGGGCTGACGAGCAGGTGGTCGATTCGCATCCCGAAGTTCTTGTGGAAGTTGCCGGCGCGGTAATCCCACCAGGTGAAGCGGCCGCGCTCCTCGTGCCGCGCCCGATAGGCGTCGACGAGGCCGCGCGACAGCAGCCGTCCGAACGCCTCGCGCTCCTGCGGCGAGACGTGGGTTCCACCGTGCGCGGCGCGCGGATCCCACACGTCCGCGTCCGTCGGCGCGACGTTGAAGTCGCCACCGACGACGACGGGCAGCGCCACCTTGACGGTCTCGGCGAGCCACCGATCGAGCCGCTCGAACCACGTCAGCTTGCCGGCGTAGAACGGCGACCCGACGACGCGGCCATTCGGGGCGTAGATCGTGACGAACCGGATCCCCTCGGCGACGAGGCTCAGCATTCGCGCCTCGTCGAGCGGGTCGAAGTCCTCCTCGTCGAACGCGGCGTCTGCGCCCGGGCCGCTGTCGCGGACGGGGCCGTCGCCGAAGTTCGTTACCACCTCGCTGGCCACGGTTCCCTTGCGCAGGGCGATCGCGACGCCGTTCCAGCGGCCCTCGCCGTGGTGAATCAGGTCGTAGCCGGCCATCCCGAACGCCATGACCGGCGCGTCGGCATCGGTCAGCTTCGTCTCCTGGACCATCAGGACGTCCGGCGCCGCGCGGTCGAGCCACCACTCGATCTTCTCCAGCCGCGCCTTGAGGGAGTTGACGTTCCACGTCGCGATCCGCATCGCCGCCTCAGTACCGCCGGCCGCGCTGGCGGGCGAGATCGAACGTGGCGGTGTCGGCGACGGCCATCACGGCCATCGTCCCGGCCTGGACGGGATCCGAGACGACGAGGTCGACGGCGTCCGTGATCGAACCGACCATGTTGAGTGCGACGATTGGGATGCCGTGCTCGCGGAGCTCCCGCGCGGCCCGCGTGATGTCACCGCCCATGATCGAGCCGGCGAGGACGAGGAGGTGGGCACGCGGCAGGTCGGCGACGGCGCGGACGGCAGCCGCGATCGCCTCCTCACCGACGAGCGGAATCGTGTCGACGCTGATCCGCTCGCCGCGGAGGTTGTGTCGGTCGGCCTCGCTCACGGCGCCGAGCGCGACCTGGGCGACCTGCGCGCCCCCGCCCACGACGATGATCCGCTTGCCGAAGACGCGGTCGAGCGACCGTGTCAACCGCTGGTCGCGGACAGCCGGCACGTCGGCGATCGCGGCGAGGACCTCGTCCTCGCCGATCCCCTCGACCTCGACCTCGATCTCGACGGCGCCGCCACTCGCTCCGTCGTTCAGCAGGAGCCGCCGCACGGTGCTCAGAGTCCGGACGGTCCCCCCCGCGGTCGCAATCCGGTCGGACAGCCCGGCAACGGACGCGGCCGCGTCGTCGACGACGAGCCGGACGGCGACCGTCGGCGGCAGGATGGCGCGGGTAGGCACGTCGCGGCGAACGCCCGATCAGCCGCGGGCCGGCCGCTCGGCGCGTCCCCGCTGGACATCGCTGACCGACATCGAATCGGGCGTCATGCCTTCGAGCGGGTCGTGCTCCTCGAAGTCGAGCTTCAGGGCGGCGAACGCCTCACGCGTCTTCGCGGCGTCGCTCGTCTCGAGCATGAGCGCCCCATCCGTGTCCTCCGCGATCCCGACGATGCCGGCGATGTTCACCGACCGCTCGGCGAGCGCCGTCGCGAGGCGCGCGAGGGCGCCCGGCCGATCGTCGAGCTGGACCGTGAACCACACCGACACCGTGTCACCTCCGTCGACGTGATGGTAGCGGCGCCCGACTGCAGTCGCCGGTACGCTGCCCGCGATGCCAGGTGGGCCGATCCAGATCTTCGGGCTCGAGAGCGATCCGGCGACGCGCGCCGCATTGCGGTTCTTCAAGGAGCGCCGGATCGCGGTGCACGTCGTCGACCTCCGCAAGAAGCCGATGGCCGCCGGCGAGCTGCGACGATTCGTCGAGCGACTGGGCGCGCGTGCTGTTGCCGACACCGACGGGCGGGCGTGGCGCGACGGCGGCCTGGGCTACCTGCGGATGGACGACGGGGAGCTCGGCGAGCGGCTGCTCCGCGACCAGAGCCTCCTTCGCCTGCCGCTCGTTCGGACCGGCAACCGATTCGCGGCCGGGCGCGACGAGGCAGCGTGGAAGACGATGGTCAGCGGGTCGTAGCCCGGGATGTTCGCCACGCAAGCCCGACGCCGAGCGCGACGAGCACCGCGCCGACGACGGCCCACGTCCGATCGCCGACCATGAAGCTCGAGCCGCGGAGGAATCCAATGCCCTGGCCGATGAAGACCATCCCGATCACCGCGATGAGCGCGGACGCGATCTGCCACGCTCGCTGCATTGCGCCACCTCCGGTGGCATCCTAGCGCCGTGACCGACGCTCGAAGGAAGAAGCCCGCGGACGATAGCCCGCATGCCGCAGACGACGGACGCGGGCAAGCCCCGGTCGGCCGGAAGCGGCGAGGCCGGGTCACCGTAAACCGTGATCGCGATCACCTCGCCACGCGACGTGCCGCGCGGACGGAGGACGAGCTATTCCTCCAGCGCCCCGACCGCCCGGCGTTCCTCGACAGCGATCCGTGGCGGACGCTCCGCATCATGTCCGAGTTCGTCGAGGGATTCGACGCGCTTGCCGCCGTCGGTCCAGCGGTGACCGTCTTCGGGTCCGCGCGGACGAAGCCGGACAGCGAGTGGTACCGCCTCGCGCGCGAGCTGGGCCGGCTGCTCGGGAAGCAGGGCTACGCCGTCATCACCGGCGGCGGCCCCGGGATCATGGAGGCTGCCAATCGCGGCTGCCAGGACGGCGGCGGCCTGTCCGTCGGCTGCAACATCGAGCTGCCGATGGAGCAGGGGCTCAACAAGTACGTCGACCTCGGCGTCGAGTTCCGCTACTTCTTCGCGCGCAAGACGATGTTCGTCAAGTACGCCGACGCGTTCGTCATCTTCCCGGGTGGTTACGGCACGCTCGACGAGCTCTTCGAGGCGCTGACACTCATCCAGACGAAGAAGATCCAGCATTTCCCGGTCGTGCTCGTCGGTCGCAGCTACTGGGAGCCGCTTCTCGAGTGGGTCCGCGGGACGCTGCTCAAGGAGGCGACGATCAACCCGGAGGACGTCGACCTGCTGCGAATCACCGACGACCCGGCCGAAGTGTGCGAGATCGTGAACGCCTACGTCACCGAGCGACGGGCCGCGGCCGCCGCGACCGCGCCCGACACCCATGCCGTCATCGACACCGGCATCCGCGACGTCGACTCGCTGGAGCACGCAGAGAGCTAGTCGCGGCGCGTCGGCAGGTGCTACGACCCTGGCAACGCGACCTCGATCCGGCCGTTCGTGACGCGGACCGGAAAGTAGCGGAACCGCCGGACCCGCGTCAGCCGTCGGGCCTCGGCCTTGAGTCCGGGCGGGTCGACTTTCGGCTCCTTGCCCGCCGGCGACCACGTCGGGCGGTACGTGCCGTCCGGCGCGAGCCCGCCCGTCGTCGGCATCTGAACGGGGTCGCCGGTCCGCAAGTCGAAGCGTCCCTCGTGGAGCGGGCACCCGACGACGCAGCCGTCGAGCGTGCCGATCGACAGCGGCGCCGACATGTGGGGGCAGCGGTCCTCGACCGCGACGATACCGTCCTCGGTGTGTGCGACCAGCACGTCGAGGTCACCGCGCGTCACGCGGCGCATCGAGCCCTGCGGCAGCTCCGCCGCGTCGAGCAGCTCTTGCCACGACACGTTCGACGTACCAGGCGCGGCCAGCTCGATGGGGAACGGGGCGGGATCGGGGTCCATCGTCCCGATCGTAGCGGGAAACCCCGAATCCGCGGGGACGCGAAAAGGCCCTGGGCGATGCCCGGGGCCTTGAATGGGGAGCGGAGCCGTCAGTCGCGGGCGGCTGCCTCGCGGTACCGCGGCCGCTCGGTGTCCGTGACGCCGGCCCGGTGAGCGATGTCCGAGCCGTCGCCGGCCGGCTTCGCCTCCGCTGTCTCTGGGCCGAACCCGGTGCGAAGGGGCAGCTCCTTCATCGCGGCTGCCGCGACCGCGGAGATCGCGGCCGCGACGACGCCGAGCCAGAACGTCTGGGCGACGCCCAGGCTGAACGCCTGGTGGATGCCCGCGACGAGGTTCGGGATGAACGGCTCGATGGCGGAGCGAAACGCCGCCGGCACCGACTGGAGGATTGTTGCGCCGAGGTCGCCGACGCCGGTGAGGTTGTTGAAGTCGACGGCGCCGCTGCTGCTCGCCTGGGCGAAGCCCGAGACGACCTGGGCCGGGACGCCCGCCGCCGTCAGCGACGGCACGAGCTGCTCCTGGAACGCCGTCCCGAAGATCGTGCCGACGATTGCGAGTGCGACGGATCCACCGATCTGCCGGAAGAACGTCAGGTTCGAGGTCGCCACGCCAAGCTGACGGAACGGCACCGCGTTCTGGACGATGATCGTGAAGACGGCGAACGTGGGACCGACGCCGAGCCCGGCGATGAACATCCAGGCCCACACGATCGGCAGCGCCGTGTCGGCACGAAGCTGGGTCATCAGCGCCGTCGCCACGCCCATCGTCACGATCGCGATGACGGTGATCCACTTGTAGCGGCCGGTGCGCGCCACGTAGATCCCCGACGCGATCGAGCTCGCGATGAGCCCGACCATGAGCGGCAGCGCCGCAAGCCCGGAGAACGTGGGCGAGAAGCCGTGGACGAACTGGAACCAGCGCGGCAGGAAGATGATCGCGCCGAAGAACGCGAAGCTCGCGAAGAACGTCGAGACCATCGACGCCGAGTACGTCCGGTTGCGGAACAGATCGAGCGGAACGATCGGCTCCTTCGCCCGCGACTCCGCGAGGACGAACAGGACGATGCCGACGAGAGCGACGAGGATGAAGCCACCGACGCTCGGATCCGTCCAATCGCCGCTCTGCTTGTTCGTCAGACCGACGAGCAGGATGCTGATCGCCGCCGTGAAGATCGTTCCCCCGATGATGTCGAAGTTGCGGGTCGCACGGGCGTTCTTCACGACGGGCAGCAGCCGCCAGATGAAGTAGAGCGACACGAGGCCGATCGGGACGTTGACGTAGAAGATCCAGTGCCAGCTGATGTTCTCCGTCAGGAACCCGCCGACAAGCGGACCGACGATGAAGGCGATCCCGAAGACCGCACCGAACAGACCCTGGTAGCGACCGCGCTCAGCAGGCGTGAAGAGGTCGCCGATGACGGCCAATGCGACTGGGAACAGCGACCCGGCACCGATGCCCTGGAGGCCGCGGAACGCGATGAGCTGGGTCATGTCCTGCGACAGCCCGGACAGCGCCGAGCCGACGAGGAAGATGACGATGCCGATCATGAAGACGGGCTTGCGGCCGTAGATGTCCGAGAGCTTGCCCCAGAAGGGCACGCTGACCGTGCTCGTGAGCAGGTAGATCGTGACGGCCCAGACGTAGATTTCGTTGCCCTGGAGCTGGGTAACGACCGTCGGCAGGGCAGGGCCGACGATGGTCTGGTCGAGGGCTCCGAGGAACAGCCCGAGCATGACCGCGAAGAGGATCTCCATCTTCGCGCGGTGGCTCAGCCCGAGGGCCGGATCCTCCTCGACGCTCGGGGTGAACCCGCCGCCCTCGGCGGGGAACGATTCCATGAGTGTCAGTCCCTTCCTTCCGTGCGAGAGTGAACGTGGTCGTGTCCCTGGAGCGAGTCCTCGCCGAACTCCTCCACGACCGCAGCGCGGAGATCGTCGAGGGCCTCCGCGACGCGCGCGAGCCGGGGCTGATCGAGATGGCCGAGGATGGCCTGAAGCCGGTCGCGCTTGACGGCCTCCATCTCCTCGAGCGACTCGACGCCGCGTGGGGCGATCCGAACGAGCACGACTCGCCGGTCGTCCGGTACGCGGACGCGCTCGACGAGGCCACGCTCCTCCATCCGATCGACGATCCCCGTCGCGTTGCTCACCGACACGTCGAGCAGGTCCGCCATCCGGCTCATCGGCAGGTCTCCGTGATGGTCGAGGAGCCACATGACGTGCATGTGGGTCATGCTCACGCCCGCCTTCACGAGGCGGCCGGTGCCGGCGCACCTGAATCCGGCGATCATTTCGTGGATCCCAGTGGCGATCCGGGCGACGAGGTCGTTCGGCGCAGTCGCAGCCGCGGGATCAATAGTTCGCATGACGTGAATAGTATCCCCGCCGACGATCATTGCGTCAACAGCAACGATTCAGCTCTCGAGGTATGGCCCGATGCGCTTCGCGTTGATGATCGAGCCCCAGCAGGGCCTCACGTACGAGGAACAGCTCGCGGTCGCGAGGCGAGCGGAGGCGGCCGGGTTCGAGGCGCTGTTCCGCTCCGACCACTACGAGAGCTTCCCCGGTGCGTCCGACAACCCGACGACGGATGCATGGGCCGTTCTCGCGGGGCTCGCCAGGGAGACGGAGCAGATCGGGCTCGGGACGCTCGTCTCGCCCGTGACGTTCCGGCTGCCGGGCACTCTGGCCAAGGTCGTCGCGACGGTTGACGAGATGAGCGGCGGCCGCGTCGAGCTTGGGCTGGGCGCTGGGTGGCACGACGGCGAACACCGGCGACACGGCATTCCCTTCCCGGGCATCGCGGAGCGCGCCGACATGCTCGAGGAGCAGCTCGAGATCGTCCGCGGCCTGTGGACGGAGCCCGATGGATGGTCGTTCAAGGGCACGCACTACGCGATCGAGGACGCTCGCTTCCGCGCCAGACCCGCACAGGCGCCCCGGCGGCCGAAGTCGGCGTCCGGCCACTCTCGGCCGCGACTCATCGTCGGCGGCGGGGGAACACCACGCTCGATGCGGATCGCGGCGAAATTCGCCGACGAGTTCAACCTCTCGTCCACGGCCCCGGACCAGGCGCCGGCGAAGTACGCCGCGCTCGACGAGGCGTGCCGCGGGGTAGGGCGCGACCCGGCGTCGATCACAAAGTCCGCGATGGTCGGCGTCCTTGTCGGTGCCGATGCGGCCGAGGTCCGGGACCGCGAGCGGTCCCTGCTGGGGGCATTCGGGCCGGGTGACGCCGACGACGACTGGTTCGAGCAGCGACGACACCGCTGGATTCTCGGAACGCCGGACGAAGCGCGGGCGTCGGTCGCGCGGTTCGCCGCCGCGGGCGTCGAGCGGATGATGCTGCAGGACTTCATCGCCCGCGACCTCGACATGATCGACCTGCTGGGACAGGAGATCGTCGCGGCCGACGGCCGGACGTAGCGTCAGTCCCCGGGGTCTGCGAACGCGACGCCCTCGGCGCGTGAGATCGCAGCGGCGGGCACCGGCGCCGACGCCGGGTACGAGGTCTTGAACTTCGCGACCTGCGCCGGCGCCAGGTCGGTCACCGTTGCAGTGTCGTACACCGCGCACACGATCCGCCCACTTGCGTCGCGGAGGATGGCGGCCACGACGACATGGCCGGCCGCGGTCTGCCCATCATTGCGGACGGTGCCCGACACCGTCAGCGCGCCGCGCTCGCTCGTCCAGGTCAGATCCTCGACGATGAGGGTCTGAGTCGACGCAGGCGCGGGTTGCGGCGCGACCTTCAGCTTGAGCTTGCTGAGATCGCCCGCCTTGACGAACGTGGCCGGGACGGCGTCGATCAGGTACCCCTTTTCGCCAGGTGCGATCACGTCAGGAAACGAGCGGGCGAAGACGCCGCTCGCAACGATGGTGCCGTCGGGCGCCGCAATCGTGTACCCAGTGTTGCGGCCGCCCAGGGTCGCGGCGACGCGGCCGCTGTTGCGGATGACCGCAATGACTTCGGCCCGGACCTCACCGTAGGCGTCCGTCCACGTGCGGAGCGCCTGCTCGGACACCTCGACAGCCGCAATCGCGTCGGCGGGCGCGATGGACGGGGGCGCGGAAGCTACGTCTGAGGTGCTCGGTGCGGCCGCGCTCGAACGCGCGCCGCTCGACGCCGGCGACAGACTGGCCGTTGGGCGGCCCACGGCGCCGGCGACGCCACCACGCGGATCCCGCGCCGTCAGCCCGGAGTTCTCGCCGACAAGCCACAACAGCGCCGCGGCAACCGCCAGTGCTGCGAGGATCGCGACCGCACCCACGCGTGCCGCACGCGAACGTCCGCTCGGAGCGTCGCCCGTTGCGGTCAGGCGCGCTCGGCGAACGTCCTCCTCCGGCTCGCCGCGCGACCGGTCGCCGACGGTCACCCACTCGCGCCCGGTCCGGACGTCGCGAAGGCCGGCGGTGGCCACTGGTGGCGTCGACCCCGCGTCGTCATCGGCCCATCGCCGTGTACCACTCGCGCGCCCGAACTCGTCGCTGCCGCTACTCGCGGCGCCCGTATCCTCATCGATAGGCGCGTCGTAGACGTCCTGTGGGTGCGGCGCGTCGGTCTCGCGCTCAGCTTCGACTTCGGCGCCTGGAATCGCGGCACCGCCGCCCGCAAAATCGAGGACCTCGGCGTCCGCAGTCGCGTCAGGGACGGGGGAGTCCGCGTCGAACCCGGAGTCCTTCGACGCGAACAAGCCGTCGCTTGCCGGAGCGTCATCCGCGATCGCGGCCGTCTCGCCGTCGCGATCGTCGACGATTCGTTCGTAAAACGGCTGCTGTTCCTTCGTCGCCTCGAAGGAGATCGGCGCTCGCGCCGAATTGGCGGGTACGTCGGTGACGGTGTCGAGCGACGCCGCGACCGCATCCGTGTCGGCGTCGTCGGCGGGCGGGCGGCCGTCGTCGACGGCGTGCGACGCGGCATCGCTGTCGTACCTACCGTCCGCAACCGACGCAGCGCCCCCGCTGCTCCCGGGCGTGTCATCCACGACGCTCGCGGCGACCCACTCGGCCTCGGCGCGCTCATGCGGCGCGACGTCGCGCGTGGTAGTGAAGACGGGGTCCGCCGCACCGACGGTCGTGATTCGCACAGGCGCGACAACCGAGGGGCGGTGCGCGTGAACCTCGGGTTGTTGGACCTGCCCCGAGCCGAGCGCCGCCGCGCGCGGTCGCGATGCCGAGCGTCGGGTGCGATTCCGGAGCGCCTTGCACTTGAGGCATTGGCGGCCGCGGGGGACCCAGCAATCCGGGCACGTGACGAGGCCGCAGTTCGGACACGTCCGAAAGGGACGGGGCGATTTTGCGCGCCCGTCGCGGTCCACCTCGACTGGCTTTGTCGCGTCGACCTCGATGCCGCGACCGCATTGCTCGCAGTACACGACGCGCTGCTCGTCTGCGCGGCCCGCGCGCGACGGGGCCGTCATCTGCTGGGCGTGCGACGCCGCACTGACTGCGGCGCGGGGTTCGTCACGCGCGTCGTCGCGCGGCGTCGCAACGCAATCCAGAGGAGCGCTGATGCAGCCACCCCGGCAACGATCCACCAGGAACCGGCGGTCGGCCCGCGCTCAAGCGAGGCGATGTCCGTCGGAGGGAGCTGCTTGATGTCGGAGAACCGGTCCGGGAACTGCCGCGAGATGGCCGTGGCAAGCGCATTGCCGACCTCGAACGTCTGGCCGTAGGCGCCGTGAACGGTCGCGACGGTGCGGTCGTGGTCACCCGCAGCAGCGGCTTCGACCTGGGCAATGAGCGCCTGGACGTGGCGTTGGATGAGCGCCGCGACGTCCTCTCTCTTGAGGAACGGGTTGGCCGTCGCAAGGAACCCGGCGATCTGATCGTGATACGCGTGGAGTTTCGCGAGGCTATCGGCCCGCGCATTCGCGTCGCCGGTCGCGAAGGCGCCGATGTACGCGAGGTAGGCGTCGATGTGGTTTGACCACACCTTCTCGAACGCGACGCCGGCGTCCTTGCCGTAGATGCCGCCGATCGCGCCGGAGAGCTCCGTCGTGTTCGCCGTGAGCGCTCCGCGCGCGGCGTCGAAGTCGGGCGACTTGGCGAGGCCGGCGCGCATGACTTCCGCGGCCAGGACCAGATGCTCGCCCAGGAGTCGATCGAGCGTCAGCTCCAGATCTGCGGCCGGACTGAACGCCACGTCGGCATCGGGAAAACGGGCCGGAAATTGGCGATCGATCGCGAGCGCAATGCGATCGCCCATCGCGAACATGTGCTCGAACGCGTGGCGTTCCG
>DATFPL010000121.1:0-2379 GCA_035264845.1 Candidatus Limnocylindrales bacterium
CGGCGGCGGGGGCGCGCTCTCCGCGCGGTTCTACCGGAGCGACAGCGTGCGCACCGGCACGCCGACGTTCGTCAACCTGACGAACAACACGAGCGCGGGGTACTGCGATCCGCAGTGCAACTACGACAACTACGTCTACGTGCCACGGAAGGCAGACGGCTCGGCCCACGACCCCGACACCGTCTACCTACTCGGCTCGAACGACTACACACAGGCCTCGCAGGGCACGTCGAACGGCCGGGCGATCCTGCTCTCGACGAATGCCGGGGCGTCGTTCAGCGACATGACCTACGACGCGACGGACAACGTTCAGCCGCACGGAGCGCATCCCGACCAGCACTCGATCGTCACGAACCCGAGCGACTGGAAGCAGTTCCTCGAGACGAGCGACGGCGGCGTGATCCGGTCGGACGGGACGTTCGTCGACGACTCCGCCGACTGCACCGCCGTCCACGGCCTGACGGGCACTCGCCTGGCGACGTGCCTGGCAGTGACGACCAGGATCCCCGGGCACCTCACGTCCGTCAACAAGGGGCTCAACACGCTCCACTTCTACGAGATGACCTTCAACCCGAACCGCCCGGGCGAGCTGGCCGCGGGCGCCCAGGACAACGGGTCGTGGATGAGCGTGCCCGGAACGAAGACGTGGGTCGAGACCTTCGTAGCCGACGGCGGTTACGCGGGGTTCGACGCCGTCGATCCGAACTACTCCGCGCTCGAGTCGCAGAACGGCGGCATCCGCGCTCTCGACGAGCCGCGGAACCAGCGGGCGGTGTTCTGGATCGCGGACACGCTTCGCACCGCGAACGCGAATCCGTTCCGCTACGACCGGGAGCTGGTCGCCTTCAGCGCTCCCACGATCTTCCACCCGAACGTCTCGAAGCTGATGTTCACGGGACGCGAGCACGTCTTCCGCTCGCTGAACGGCGGGGTCAACCCGGCCTTCCCGTACGCCAAGGTGAAGCAGCACTGCAACACCTGGAACGGCGACGGCGACATCGACGAGAACGGGACGTACGAACGGCCGATCGACGTCTGCGACGACTGGAAGGCGATGGGTGACCCCGGCCACCTCGGGCGGCTCACCTACGGGCCGGCGGCCTTGTGTCCGCCGGCGGCCAACCCGGCGGCGGGGTGGACGTTCGCGTGCCCGGCGCCGTTCCCGTGGGGCGACGACCGGTCGGGCGGCCACGTCTCGATGAACGAGGTGTCGGCGTCGAACCCGAACGTCGTGTGGGCCGGTACCAGCGGCGGCCGCATCTTCATCACGACGAATGCGGGCGCGGCGAATCCGGCCTCGATCGCGTGGAGGAGGATCGACACGTCGTCCACCGTCGACCCGCCGAGGTACGCGTCGGACATCTACGTCGACCCCTCCGACCCGTATCACGCGTACATCACGTACAGCGGCTACAACGCCGTGACTCCCGACACGCCGGGGCACGTCTTCGAGGTGCGCTTCAACCCGGCGACCGGGAACGCGACGTTCACCAGGCTGGACGGCACCGGGCCGCATGCGCTCGGCGACCTCCCGGTCGGGACGATCGAACGGGACGAGGCGAAGGGCGTCCTCTACATCGGGACGGACTTCGGCGTCGCCCAGCGTGTTCGCCCGCAAACGGGCTGGACTCCCGCTATGCCGGGACTGCCGACAACGACGATCCCGTCGCTCAAGATCGACCAGCAACGGCGCGTCATGTACGTCACGACGCACGGGTTCGGCGCCTGGACGCTGAAGCTGCCGTAAGCGTCGCTGCCCGGCAGGATGCATCGAGGGGCCGCCTCCGCGCGGCCCCTCGGTTGCTAGCGATCGATGCCGCAGGGAGGCGGGACGCCGCGCAGCGTTGCGCGACTTCCCTTGTCGCCCTTGGCGGAGATGACGTACGCCGAGCAGCGCCCGAGCTTCAGCTTCGGGAACCGAACGTAGATCCGACCCGCGCTGCCCGCTTCATCGGTCTTCGCTCCGTACCCCTCGTCCGCGCTCGCGGTCACGCGCACCGTCTCGCCCGCCCGGAACCCCGTGCCGACCACGACGAGCGGGCGAAGTGCGTCGACGCGGAGCCGCGGCTTCGCGGCTTCGGCGCCTCGGCCGGGGGTGGACGCCGACGCCGCGACGAGCGCGACCGCGAGGAGCAGGGCGACCCGCGCCATCAGTACGCGACCGCTCCGCGGCCGGCCTCGGCGGCGTGGCGCTGCTCGTCGGCGCGGTAGCTCGAGCGGACGAGCGGGCCGGCGAAGACCGAGCCGAACCCGAGCGCCTCACCCTGCTCGCGGAACCAGCGGAACTCATCCGGGTGGACCCAACGGTCGATCGTCGCGTGTTTGGCGCTCGGCTGGAGGTACTGGCCGATCGTGACGACGTCGACGCCGTTCGCTCGG
>DATFPL010000122.1:0-1745 GCA_035264845.1 Candidatus Limnocylindrales bacterium
CTGAGCCGCGGCGCGCCGGCATTCGCGCCGGTGAGCCGCGGCGCGCCGGGATGCGCGTCGCCGGGCCCGCCCGCCGCCGCCCGGCAACATCCTTCGATTTCAAGCTTTGAGATCGAAGTAGTTTGCCCGCGGGAGGCCCGCCTGCCGCTCGGGCGCACGAATCGATGAAGCCGGCCCGCGAGGGCCGGCTTCGTTGTGTCTGCGCTGACCGGATCGTCAGCCGATCAGGGCCGACGCCTCCGCGTCGTCCTCGACGACATCCTCCTCGGGCGTCGACTCGGCGGCGCCGTCGACATCGAGCAGGTAGCCGATTCCCTGGAACGTCTTGATGCGTCCCGGCTCGCCCGGCTGTGCGCCAAGCTTCCGCCGGACCCGCGATACCCAGACCCGGAGGTACTGGAGGTCGTCGCGGTATTCCGGGCCCCAGACCTTGGTCAGGAGTTCCGTGTGGAGGACGACCTTGCCGGCGTTGGCTGCGAGGTGCTGGAGCAGCAGCCACTCGGTGCGTGACAGCTGAACGAGCTCGCCGTGGCGGGTGACCATCCGTCGCTCGAGGTCGATCTCGACGTCGTCGAACTTGATGACGCCGGCGCCGGGCGCCGCGCCGGAGGACCGCCGGATGACGGCGCGAACGCGTGCCGCCAGCTCGTCCGGGTGGAACGGCTTCGCGACGTAGTCGTCTGCGCCGAGATCGAGGCCCTTGGCCTTGTCGGCGGTCGAGCCCTTGGCCGTCAGGAGGATGACCGGGACCGGACGACGCTCGCGGAGCTGTCGCATGACCTCGATCCCGTCGAGGTCCGGCATGACGATATCGAGGAGGACGATGTCCGGACGGACCTCCTCGGCCTTCGCCAGTGCCTCCTCACCGCCGCCGGCGGTGACGACGCGGAAGCCCTCCTCGCTCAGTGCGATCGAAACGAGCTTCGTGATCCGTGGCTCGTCGTCGGCGACGAGCACGAGGGGCTGGGTGCTCACGTGGACCTCCACTGCGTGGCGGCGATTCTGCCGGGAACGGCGGAATCGGGCCGGCGGGCGCGGACTGGGCGCGCCCGAGTGGCGGAGCCACCCGAGCGCAGAGACGCGGGCGGTTACGAGGCGGCCGGCTGGCTCGCGGCAGGTGCCTGGAGCGTCGGCTGTGCGTTCGTCGTGCCGCCGCCGTTGTTCGTCGTGCCGTTGTTCAGCGTGCCGGCGCCCGGGCCGAGGGTGAACCACCAGACGGCGGCGAGCAGGGCGACGACGAGGAGGATGCCGAGGATCGTTCCAAGGCCCGATCCACGATCCTCGCGGACGACGACGGTGTCGCGGTCGCGATAGTCGCTCATGCGGCTGTTCCTTTCAGTGCGGAGTTGAGCGTCTTGCCGGCCCCCCCGGACGACCGTCAAGGTGGCGTCGATCGTCGCGTGACAGCCGTCGCGGATGCGGCGGGACGACATTGCAAACCCGTTGCAGGCGCATAACAGCGGACGCCGGCCCGTGCGGGCATGCCGTCCGCGAAGCCTTCGGCGCGGCGCCGTTTCGTTCGGGGATCGGCTACGCTGCCCGCATGAGCTTCAGCCGGGAGGATTTGTCGCTCCTGGCCCAGGCCGAGGAGGTCGACATCGAGACCGGACCGCCCGCCGGTCCGCGCCGTCGGACGACGATCTGGATCGTCGTCGACGGGTCCGAGGTCTTCGTCCGCTCCGTTCGCGGGTCGTCCGGCCGGTGGTACCGCGAGCTGCTGGATGCCCCGGACGTCACGATCCACG
>DATFPL010000123.1:0-2197 GCA_035264845.1 Candidatus Limnocylindrales bacterium
GCGACCACGAGGAGCTGCTCGCGCGGCGCGGCGCGTACTTCGAGCTCTACAACAGCCAGTTCGTGTCGGCGCTGGCCGAGGCGGTCTAGGCCTCGCGACCGCCACTCTCATCGGGCGCGCCGGTCCGTCGTCCCGCTACGCTCACGGCATGGCGACGCTTCCGTTCCCCCACCCGATCCGGATCGCGATCGTCGGCTCGGGCGACGTCGCGAGACGCCGCTACCTGCCCGCGCTCGCCACGCTCCGCGACCGCGTCGAGGTCGTCGCGCTGGTCGACCGGTCGCCCGCCGCGGCAGACGCCGCAACGGCAATCGCCGCGTCAACCTGGCCGCGTGCCCGCGCCTTCGGCTCCCTTGCCGACGCCGCCGCCGCCGAAGGCCTCGATGCCGCGGTCAACCTCACGCCCGCGCCTCTGCACGCCGCGATCACGACGGAAGCGCTCGACGCCGGCCTCCACGTCTACTCGGAGAAGCCGCTCGCCGGAACCCTCGCTGACGCAGACCGCCTGATCGCGACAGCGCGGGAGCGCGACCTGCTGCTCCTCTGCGCTCCCGGCGAGGCGGTGTCGCGCCGAGGAAGGTGGCTCGCGGACATCGTCCGGTCCGGCCGCCTGGGACGGCTGACGCTCGCCGTCGCTCACCACGCCGATTCCGGTCCTGCCACGTGGCGCGAGTACTCCGGCGACCCCGAGGTCTTCTATGGGCCGGGCGTCGGGCCCGTGTTCGACCACGGCATCTACCGGCTCCACCTCATGACCACGCTCCTCGGGTCGGTACGGCGAGTGCAGGCGATGGGCGCGATCAGCCGCCCGACACGCGTCGTCCGTGGCGGCCCGCGGACCGGCGAGTCGATCCCGATCACCGCGCCCGACCACGTCCTCATCAACCTCGAGTTCGACGACGGGTCGCTCGGCCAGCTCCTCGCCAGCTTCGGGACCGCGAACACGCGCGCTCCGTGGCTCGAGCTCCACTTCACCGGCGGGACGCTGAGCTACGGTGGTGCGTCGTACGACCCAGAGGCGACGGCGAGCATCTTCCTCGACGACGACAGCGAGCTGGGGCTCGAGGGCTGGATCGAGGGGCTGGGCCCGCCGCCGCCGTACGACGCGGTCGGGACCGTCGAGGCGGGAATCCTCCACTTCGTCGAGTGCCTGCGCGGCGAGGAGACGCCGGTCCTCACGGCCGAGCACGCCCGCCACGTCCTCGACATCGTGGTCGCCGCGTATGCCTCGATCGAGGACGGCCGGGCGCACGAGACGAGCACCACCGTCACCGGCCGGCGCGGCGCGGCGTAGCGCTTCGCGTCCCGGGCGCGTACGGGGTCAGGTTCCGCTCTCGACGGCGGGGCGCGAAGGGCCGATGATGCTGCCGATGCCGCCGCTCGACGAGTACCTCACCCGGACGCCGCGATCGAGAGCGCTGTTCGAGCGCGCCACGGCTTCGCTCCCGGGCGGCTCGACGCGGACGACGGTGTACACCGCGCCGTATCCCCCATACGTCGACCACGGCGAGGGCATCCGGATCCACGACGTCGACGGCAACGTGTACCGCGACTTCCTCGGCAACTACACCGCGCTCGTCCTGGGCCACGCGCATCCGGCCGTCGTCGCGGCCGTCGAGGCGCAGGTGCGGCGCGGGTCCGCGTTCGCGGCGCCGACGGAGACCGAGGTCGAGCTCGCCGAGGAGATCCGGTCTCGCATCCCCTCGATCGAGGCGCTGCGGTTCACGAACTCCGGCACGGAGGCGACGATGTTCGCGATACGTGCCGCCCGGGCGTTCACCCGTCGGCCGCTCGTGGCGACCTTCGAGCGCGCCTATCACGGGACGCATGATGCGGTCGTCACCGGAACGCCGGGTGTGCCCGCTGCGGTTGGCGAGCTGACGCTCCAGCTGCCGTGGGGTGACCCCGACGGCGTCGAGCGCGCGATCGCCGGCCGCGAGCGTGACCTCGCGGCGATCGTCATCGAGCCCGTGCAGGGCGCCGGCGGCGTCCGCGCGGCAGATCCGTCGTTCCTTGTCTTCCTCCGCGAGCTGGCGGACCGGCACGGCACGCTCCTCGTGTTCGACGAGATCATCTCGTTCCGCGTCGCGCGCGGCGGTGCGCAGGAGCGGCTGGGGGCTGTTCGGCCGGATCTCACGACGCTTGGCAAGATCATCGGCGGCGGCTACGCGCTCGCGGCGTTCGGCGGCCGCGCGGA
>DATFPL010000124.1:0-6916 GCA_035264845.1 Candidatus Limnocylindrales bacterium
AGCCCGTTCGATTCACAGAAGCGCCGCCAGACGACGTTCGCGCTCGTCGAGGTCCTGCCGGAGGTCGACGACGACGTCGAGATCGAGCTGGACTGGGACCAGATCCGCGTCGATACGTTTCGGTCACAGGGGGCCGGCGGCCAGCACGTCAACAAGACCGATTCGGCCGTCCGGCTGACGCACCTTCCTACCGGCATCGTCGCCCAGAGCCAGAACGAGCGATCGCAGACGCAGAACCGCGAGATGGCGATCAAGGTCCTCAAGGCCCGCCTCCTCGAGCGCGCGCTCGAGGAGAAGGAGGCGGCGATCCGCAAGCTGAAGGGCGAGCACGTCGAGGCGGGCTGGGGCAACCAGATCCGGAGCTACGTCCTGCACCCCTATCAGATGGTCAAGGACCTCCGGACGAACTACGAGACGTCGAACACGGGCGCGGTGCTCGACGGCGACCTCGACGCGCTGATGCAGGCGGAGCTCGAGCGTCTCGCGACGGGCGGCGACGACGCGCACGACGCGTCGAAGTCCGCATGACGGCGTGATCCCCGGCGCACCGTCGTCGCGCGCGTCGCGAGCCGGGATGGAGCTCCGGCGCGCGACCGCGGCGGACCTCCCCGTCTGCGCCGAGATCTGGCGCGACGCGCTGAACGACTACATGGGCCGCCTCAACCTGCCCGAGATCCCGCCGCAGGGCGCGTCGATCCGCCGGCTGCACGAGCACCTGTTCGCCACGGACCCGGAGCGGTTCGTCGTGGCCGAGCGCGGCGGCCGGGCCGTCGGCTTCACATCGGCCGTGCGGCGCGGCGAGCTGTGGTTCCTGTCGATGCTGTTCGTGCGCCCCGGCGAGCAGGGCGCCGGCCTCGGTCGCGAGCTCCTGGCGCGCGTCCTCCCGCCCGACGGCGTGGCGCGTGCGACCGCCACGGATAGCGCGCAGCCGATCTCGAACGCCCTGTACGCGACGTACGGGATCGTGCCGCGCGTCCCCCTGCTCAACTTCGTCGGGCGCCCGGTGCCGGGGGGCCGAATCGATTCGCTGCCGCAGGGCGTCACGGTGACGAGGCTCGATCCTGCGGCCGCGTCGGAGCTCGACCCGATCGATCTCGAGATCCTTGGCTTCGTCCATCCGGCCGATCACGCCTTCCTGACGGTCGACGGCCGCACAGCATTCGTGTACCGCGATCGCGCCGGCGCGCCCGTCGCGTATGGCTACACCTCGGAGGCCGGCCGCGTCGGACCGGTCGCCGTCCGCGACGAGTCCCTGCTGCCCGCGGTTCTCGGACACCTCCTCACCGCGGTCATGCCGCGTGGCGCGTCGGCGCTGTGGGTCCCCGGCTCGAACGCCGAGGCCGTCGTCGCGCTCCTCGCGCTGGGTCTGCGACTCGAGGGCTTTCCCGTCCTGCTCTGCTGGGACCGCCCGGTCGTCGATCTGCGCCGATACGTCCCCATCTCGCCCGGGCTCCTCTGAACCGGTCGGTACCACCCCGCAGGGGACCATTGGGTCAATTTCCACCCTCACTCGGGCGGTGGTAGCCTCAGGCCAGAGGTCGAGGTTCCGATCCTCACAACGGCCAGCGCTCGACGCCCTGGAGCCGGCCGATCCGTCCCCAGCCACCGTCCATGGAGCCGACCGTGACCCTCGCGCCGCCGGACACCCGCGTCCTTGCCTTCCGCGACCGCATCCTCGGCCGATCGCGCGACCGGATCGTCGCCGATCGCGCCGTCCTTGCCCTTCGCGACGTCACCAAGATGTACCCGAACGGCAAGGAAGCGCTGAGCAACGTCGACCTCGTCATCCCGGAAGGCGACTTTGTCTTCCTCGTCGGGCCGTCGGGCGCCGGCAAGTCGACACTTCTCAAGCTTTTGATCCGCGACGAGCTCGCGACTCGTGGCGATGTCGTCCTCGACGGCCAGGATCTCGCCCGCATCGCGCGCCGCCAGGTGCCGAAGATGCGCCGCAAGATCGGGATCGTCTTCCAGGACTTCAAGCTGCTCCCGCGCAAGTCGGTCTGGGAGAACGTCGCGTTCGCCCTCGAGGTGACGGGGACGCCCCGCCGCAGGATCCGGCCCGCCGTCGACCGCGTCCTCGCACTCGTCGGGCTCACCGCGCAGGCGCCGCAGATGCCCGGTCAGCTCTCCGGCGGCGAGCAGCAGCGAACGGCGATCGCCCGCGCGCTGGTTCACGACCCTCGCCTGATCATCGCCGACGAGCCGACCGGCAACCTCGACCCCCTGATCAGCTGGGAGATCCTCCAGCTGCTCCTGCGGATCAACGAGCTCGGCGTGACGATCCTCATGGCCACCCACAACGCCGACGTCGTCACGGCACTCCGCAAGCGCGTCGTCGCGCTCGAGGAGGGCCACATCATTCGCGACGAGGTCGGTGGCGCATACCACCGGATGGACTGAATCCTCGCGCCGATGGCTAGCAGGAGCGTCGCCTCGTCGCTCGGAGGGCTCTAAATGATTTCTTTTGTTGCTTTCAGTTTCAAGCGGGCCTGGCAGGGGTTCTGGCGGAACGCGCTCATGAGCCTCGCCGCCACGGCGACGATGGTCCTGATGCTCCTCCTGCTGGCGGGGTTCTGGATCATCCACACGGGCCTGCTCGCCGGGCTCGAGTTCACCGAGTCGAAGGTCAACGTCGAGGCCAAGCTGTTCGACAACGTCTCGGCCTTCCAGGTCGAGGCGCTCGAGACGAAGCTCACCGCGATGCCGGAAGTCGCGAGCGTCGAGTACATCTCGCGCGACGAGGCACTCCAGCGGTTCCGGGCCAACCGCGCCGCCCAGAAGGAGGACGACCTCACCCGCTTCCTCGACACGAACCCGTTCCACGCGAGCATCGCGATCTCGCTCAAGGACCCGTCGACGTACACCGCCATCCAGGAACGGCTGTCGAGCGAGCCGACGGTCCAGGGCGTCGAGAACATCGGCAGCCTCGTAGACCGTGTGCTTACTGTCACGAACTTCCTGCGGACGGCCGGTCTCGTGATCCTCGTCGTCATCGGGATCATCGTCCTGTTCATCATCGTCAACACGATCCGGCTGGCCGTCGTAGCGAGGTCGGAGGAGATCGAGATCATGCGGCTCGTCGGCGCGTCGGACGCGTTCATCCGCTGGCCGTTCGTCTTCGAGGGCGCGCTCGTCGGGCTGCTCGGCGCGCTGATCACGCTCGCCGCGCTCGGCGCGGCGTCGGATGCGCTCGGGAAGTTCATGTTCGACTTCTTCCGTGTGCTGCCGCTGACATTCGGGTCGCTTGCCCGCGATCTGGGGGTCCTCGTCTTCGGCGCTGGCGTCGGCTTGGGGATCGTGGGGTCCTGGGTGTCTGTCAGGACGTACCTGATCCGCTGACCCCGGCGGCGGTCGCGGCGGCGCGGAACGGTCCCCGCGGCGAACGGTTGTAGTCTTGTCGCCCGCTCCCGACCACCAGCGACAGGACCCCGACATGCGCTCGACCGACCCGGACGCGGACGCCGCCTCGAACGCAGCGCCCGCCACTCCCGACCATCCGGAAACCGCCGCCGTACCCGCGGATGGGTACGACGTCCAGCCCGGTCCCGTACGCACGGACCCCACGGCACGCCGATTCCCGGCCACCGCGATCGCACTCGCGCTCGTGGCCGTGCTGGGCGGCAGCGCCTTGTTCATGGCCGGCTTCTCGCTCGGTCGGCGCGACCTGAGCCAGCCCGGCACCCCGGCGTCCGACGACAAGGCGTTCGAGCCGTTCTGGAACACCTACGACACGATCGTCAACCGGTATGCCGGCGGCGCGGTCGACAAGACGAAGGTGATCCAGGGCGCGATCAAGGGGATGATCGCGGCGCTCGACGACCCGTACTCCTCGTACCTCACGCCGGAGGAGTTCCAGTCGACGCTCCAGGGCATCTCGGGCCAGTTCGAAGGCATCGGCGCGGAGATCGGGACGGAGAACGCGGCCGGTGACACGAGTGACTGCTCGACGCTCGGCGCGGAGTGCAGGCTTGTGGTCATCTCGCCGATCGAGGGCTCGCCGGCGCAGAAGGCGGGGCTCAAGGCGGGCGACATCGTGGTCTCGGTCGACGGGTCCGCGCTGGACGGGCTCACCGTCGACGCCGCTCGCGACAAGATCCGCGGCAAGAAAGGAACGAGCGTGGTGCTCGAGGTGCAGCGAAAGGGCACGTCCAGCCCGGTTCGACTCACGATCACCCGCGACGTCATCGTCCAGAAGGAGGTCATCACCAAGGACCTCGCCGGCGGGATCGGTTACATCCGGCTGACGGGCTTCTCCGACAACGGCGCGTCGGAGCTCCACAAGGCGATCGCCGCCGACGTGACCGCGGGTCGAACGAAGCTGGTCCTCGATCTGCGCGGCAATCCCGGCGGGTTCGTGACCGCCGCCCGAGCCGTCGCCAGCGAGTTCGTGGGCAGTGGCACGATCTTCTGGCAGCAGGACAGCAAGGGCAACAAGACGGCCACGGAGGCCCAGCCTGGCGGCGCGGCCACGGATCCGACGATCAAGGTCGTCGTCCTGATCGACAAAGGCAGCGCGTCAGCCAGCGAGATCGTGGCGGGGGCGCTCCAGGACGCGAAGCGCGCGACGCTCGTCGGCGAGACGTCGTTCGGCAAGGGCACGGTTCAGGAATGGACGACGCTCGAAGGCGCGGGCGGCTTTCGCCTGACGATCGCGAAGTGGCTGACGCCGAACCAGCGGTGGATCCACCACGTCGGCCTCGCGCCCGACGTCACGGTCGCGGTTCCAGAGACTGCAAAGCCGGGCGAGGATCCCGCGCTGGACAAGGCGGTCCAGGTCCTAAGCGGGGCCACGTCGGCCCTCGACCGGGCGGCCTGAATCGCGGGCGGACGTAGCGGCGCGGCTTCCCCCCCAGGCGCGCCCGGCACCCGCCGTTGCCAACCGTCCTGCTTGCACCGGTGCGCAAGTTCGGGTAGGGTTTTCTCGAACGAAAGGAGGTGATGTGCAGTGATCGACAGTAAGCGTAGCTGCACCACCTCCCAGGAGATGTTCGTCTAAGCGAACACCCTGGGGGTGGGTCAGCAACCGGACGCCGGCCCGTATCGGGCCGGCGTTCGTGCGTTCGGCGCCTTTTTCCCGTCGCCGACCGATCCGAACGAGGAGCCACCACGGTGGGCGAAACGAAGACGGTCGCCCTCAACCGGCGGGCCCGTCACGACTTCACGATCGACGAGACCTTCGAGGCAGGGCTCGTCCTGACCGGCACGGAGATCAAGTCGATCAGGGCGGGCAAGGTGACGCTCTCCGACGCGTACGCGCGGGTCGAGCGCGACGAGGCCTGGCTCATCGGGGCCCACATCGCGCCGTGGGCAGAGGCGAACCGCTACAACCACGAACCGAAGCGGATCCGGAAGCTGCTCCTGCGCCGCTCGGAGATCGACGAGCTCCTGGGCCGCGCCAAGGCGAAGGGCCAGACGATCGTCCCGCTCCGGCTCTACATCAACGAGAAGGGGCGAGCAAAAGTCGAGCTGGGGCTCGCGCGCGGCAAGCAGCTCCACGACCGCCGGCGCGACATCGCCGATCGCGACGCGCGGCGCGACATCGCACGCGAGCTCGCCGACGCGCAGCGGGGGCGCTGACGTGGTCGCCCGCCAGCGAGCGCTTCGGCCCTCCCGCCTGCCTGAAAGGTTCCGCGACGTCATCGAGGCTGTCGACGCGCACGCGGCCGGAGAGCACGGCCGGGTCATCGTCGCGGGCGTGCCCGATGTCCCGGGCACGACGATGTTCGAGAAGATGTCGTGGTTGCGCGAGCACCGCGACGACCTGCGGCTTCGAATGCTCCGCGAGCCGCGCGGCTACCCGGCCGCGAACTGCAACCTGATCCTGCCGCCGACGCGGCCCGACGCGGACGCCGGCTACGTGATCATGGAGCAGGTCGAATACCCCGGGATGTCGGGGACCAACACGATCTGCGTCGTGACGGTCCTGCTCGAGACCGGGATGCTTCCGATGGCCGAACCCGTCACGGAGCTCGTGCTCGAGTCGCCCGCCGGACTGATTCGCGTCACCGCGGAGTGCCACGACGGCAAGGTCAGGGCGGTGACGTTCCGGAACGTGCCGTCGTTCGCGACCCACCTCAGCGTCCCCGTCGAGGTGCCCCATCTCGGGACGGTGACCGTCGACGTGGCGTACGGCGGGATGTTCTACGTCATCGCCGACGCCGAGCCGCTCGGGCTCACGCTCGTCCCGGACGAGGGCCGCGACATCGTCCGTGTCAGCGAGATGATCAAGGCCGCGGCCGCGGCTCAGCTGCCCGTGGTGCACCCGGAACAGCCCGGGTTCGCGGGGATCACGATCGCACAACTTTCCGGACCGCCACACGACCGGGGCAACGACCGGCGGAACGTCGTGACGGTCTCGACCGGCCAGCTCGACTGGGAGCGGCCGGCGACGTGGACCGGCGCGATCGACCGGTCGCCGTGCGGCACGGGAACCTCGGCCCGGATGGCCGCCATGTACGCGCGGGGCGAGCTCCGGCTCGATCGGCCGTTTCGCCACGAGGGGATCCTCGGAACGGTGTTCACCGGGCGGCTCGTCGAGGAGGCCGTCGTTGGCGAGTATCGGGCCGTCGTCCCGACGATCACCGGGAGTGGCTGGATCACCGGGTTCGCGCGGTACGTTGTTGACCCAGAGGACCCCCTCGGCGCGGGGTTCACCGTCGGCGACATCTGGTAGTCGCCCTGGGCGAGGGTCCTGCACGCGAGTGCTCTGCGCGCGAGTGCCTCCCGTCGTTTACCAACCCGGGTAGTGCAAGCCAACGGATTCGACGCAGAAGTAGACGCTGGCGACTGATTCGGCGCGCGCGGCAGTGCGATTTGTCGGCTGCCACTACTCCGGTTGGTGTCTGGCACCTGTCGAGCCCTTGGCGGCTCGGCGATCGTCGGCTAGAATTGTCAAAGAACGTCGAACAGGCGTTCG
>DATFPL010000125.1:0-5218 GCA_035264845.1 Candidatus Limnocylindrales bacterium
ACGGAGAAGGGGCTCGCGCTTTCGGACCTGCGGAGAACGCCGAACAGGGCCGACGCGAGGATCGCCCCGATGACCCCCGCGACGACGCCGCCGAGCGCGGCCGCGCCGCCGTGTGCACCGAGGAGCTGCGTGGCGAACAGCCCGCCCACGCCGAACATCGAGACGAATCCGAGCAGCAGCGGCGTGAGCGACGTCCCGCCGACGTCGAATCCGACGTGAAGCACGTCGAGGAGACCACCGAGGATGTCGTCGAAGACGACGGTGACGAGCAGCAGGACGAGCCCGACGAGCGCGCAGACGATGAAGACGAGATCCTCGACGGGGACGTTGATCATCGCCGAGCCGCTCCCTCCACCCGCTCCGCGAACGGTTGTCCGCGCGATGGCGCCGACTCGCGGCGCCGTTCCTCAGCCGTCGCCGATGAGGATACGCGACCGCTTGGCGCGAATCGAGGGCCGCCGGCGCGCCGAAGCGAGCTAGCGGCTTGGGCCGAGAAGGAGCGAAAGCCAGGTCTCGAGCGGCGTCCGCTCAACGTGCTTCGCGCCTACCCGGAGCGCGGCAGAGCCGGGCGCATCGGCGACCAGCGGTGGCGCGCCGTCGGCGAGCGAGAACGGGACCTCCCTGCCGATTCCCATCTGGTAGCCGCGCGCCTGCTGCGCGATCCATTCCGGCCGCTGGATCAGCTCGTACTCGTGCTGGAGCGCGGCGACACGGCCGGCGAGCTGTGCATTGCCCGACTCGACGGCCTCGAGGCGACCCGTGGCGGCGGTCGCCTCACCGACCTGGCGCGCGAACGCGACGACGATCCAGGCCGTCACGAGGGCGGCGACGACGAACCCGAGCCGGCGCCGGCTGATGCCGATGATCGGCAACGCCGACAGGTCCGGCAGCGCGCTCCCCTCACCGTCCGGATGACCGCCCACCTCATCGTCGAGGGTCTCGTCCGCAGCGTGGCGTGGTCGTCGCATGGCTCGACGGAGGGTAGCTGCGCGCAGCTGACGTGTCAAACCGGTCGAGCTCGTGACAGCCAACCTGTCGCACGAGGCCCGAATCCTCCTGCTATGCTCGCCCCGTTTCGAACGGGCGTTCCAAACAGGAGCGACGATGCGGACCTACACGCCGGCGCAGCCCCAGGCCGTCCTCGACGACATCCTCACCGACCCGTCGCTGTCGCGCGGCGTCGTCCACCACGAAGTCATCCCCGCGCGCGACGCAGAGTGGGCGCCGTTTCCTGGCTGGCTCGATGAGCGGATTCGAGCTGGGCTCGCCAGCCGCGGGATCGACCAGCTGTACACGCACCAGGCTGCCGCGATCGACGCGGTCCACCGCGGCGAGGACGTCGTGGTCGTCACGCCCACGGCGTCGGGCAAGTCGCTCTGCTATGCGCTCCCGGTCCTGCAATCGATCGCCGACGATCCGTCGTCACGGGCGCTGTTCATCTTCCCGACGAAGGCGCTCGGGCAGGACCAGGTGGCCGCATTCGCGGAGCTGTCCAGGGCTGCCGGGCTCGACGTGTCCGCGGCCACCTACGACGGCGACACCCCGGCGCCGATCAGGTCGGCGGTGCGCAAGGCCGGTCAGGTCGTAGTCACGAACCCCGACATGCTCAACTCGGCGATCCTCCCCCACCACACCAAGTGGTTCCAGCTGTTCGAGCAGCTGCGGGTCGTCGTGATCGACGAGCTGCACACGTATCGCGGTGTCTTCGGCAGCCACGTCGCGAACGTCCTCCGTCGACTGCTGCGGCTGTGCGCGCACTACGGGTCCACGCCCGTCATCGTCTGTTGCTCGGCGACGATCGGCAATCCCGCGGAGCTGGCGCGGATGCTGACCGGGCGGTCCGGGACGCTCGTCGACAAGCCGGGATCGCCGTCGGGCGAGCGGCACATCCTCCTCGTCGACCCGCCGCTCGTCGACGCGTCGACGGGGGCACGCGGGTCGGCGCTGACACTCGCCAATCGCTGGGCCCTGCCGTTCCTCCGGGCCGGGCGCCAGACCATCGTCTTCGGGCGGTCACGCGTCGCGGTCGAGATCCTCCTCACGCAGCTCCGCGAGTCGCTCCGCGAGGGCTTCGGGCCGCGGTCGCGCGTGCGTGGCTACCGCGGCGGCTACCTGCCGACGGAGCGGAGGTCGATCGAGCACGGGCTGCGTGACGGCGAGGTGCTCGCGGTCGTCGCGACGAACGCGCTCGAGCTGGGCGTCGACATCGGTCGGCTCGACGTCGCGATCCTCGCGGGCTATCCCGGCTCCGTTGCCGCGACGTGGCAGCAGTTCGGGCGCGCGGGTCGGCGGAGCGGGACGAGCGTCGACGTCCTCGTCGCGAGCGCCTCCCCCGTCGACCAGTACGTCATCCACCACCCGGAGTTCATCCTCGGCGGCTCGCCGGAGGAGGCGCGCGCGGACCCCGACAACCTGCACGTCCTCCTCGCCCACATCCGCGCCGCGGCGTTCGAGATGCCGTTCGAGCCCGGCGAGGTGTTCGGGCCCGGGCCCGCGGACGACCTCCTCGCGTTCCTCGCCGAGGAGGGTCACGTCCGCCAGGCGGGCGACGGGAAGTGGTACTGGTCAAGCGAGAACTTCCCGGCGTCGGAGATCTCGCTGCGGACCGCGGCACCGGAGAACGTCGTGATCATCGACACGACGCCGAACCGGCCGCGCGTGCTCGGCGAGGTCGACCTCTTCTCCGCCCAGGTCCTCGTCCACGACCACGCGATCTACCTGCACGAGTCGGTCCAGTACCACGTCGACAAGCTCGAGTGGGGCGAGCGCAAGGCGTACGTCCACCGGATCGACGCGGACCACTACACGTATGCGAACCGAGCGGTGACCCTCAAGCCGCTCGACGTGTTCGCGGAATCGCGGGCGACGGGCGGGCGGCGGATCCACGGCGAGGTGATGGTCGCGAGCCTCGTCACGCTCTACAAGAAGCTGAAGTTCGGGACGGACGAGAACGTCGGGTGGGGACCGGTCGACCTGCCGGAGCTGGAGCTCCAGACGACCGCGTACTGGCTGACCGCCGAGCAGCTGCCCACCCGCTGGCGGCGCAACGAGCTCGACATCGCGCTGCTCGGGGCGGGCCGGGCGATCCAGGCCGTCGCGAGCATCCTGCTCATGGTCGACCCGCGCGACCTGGGCCTCGTCACGCAGGTCCGCTCGCCGCACAGCGAGTCGCCGACGATCTACCTGTACGAGGCGGTCCCTGGCGGCGTCGGCCTGTCGGAGCGCCTGTGGCAGCGGCACGACGAGCTCGTCGCCGGCGCAGCCGACCTCATCGCCGCGTGCGCGTGCGACGCGGGGTGCCCGGCATGCACGGGACCGCGCCTCGAGCCCGACGTCGATGCGCGCGCGCTCGCGCTGCGGCTGCTCGGCGAGCTCGGCGCGGCACTCTCGCCGGCGCGGGCGGCGGTCGGGGCGGTCTGACGTGGGCGGCGCCATCACCCTCGAGCGCCGCCTCGCGAACTTCCGGGCGGCGCTTCCGCGTGCCGAGGGCGGCCCGCTCGATGGACGGGCCGAACCGGCCCGTGCGATGCCGCCGCGGCTCGCCGAACGACTCGCCGGCGCGCTCGGCGGCGAGGTCGTCGCGACGACGACGGGGACATTCGTGCGCGCGCCCGGAATCACGACGGTGCTGCCCGTCGATCGGCGGCGGCTCGCGGCACTCCCCGGACAGCCGCCACCGGACGTGCCGCTCATCTGCCTCGACACGGAGACGACGGGGCTCGGAACGGCGACCGGCACATACGCGTTCCTCGTCGGCCTCGGCTGGTGGGAGGGCGAGGCGTTCCGCCAGGTCCAGCTGCTCCTCCCGGACCAGTCCGACGAGCCGGCCCTTCTTTCGGAGCTCGCCGCGCTCATCCCGCCCGAAGCGTGGCTCGTCACGTACAACGGACGCGGCTTCGACTGGCCCCTGCTCGTCACGCGGTACCGGATGGCACGGCGTCCGCCGCCGCTCCATGCCGGGCATCTCGACCTGCTGCCGCTCGTGCGACGCGTGTTCAGGCATCGGATGGCGGATGCGCGGCTGCGGAGCGTCGAGGAGACGCTTCTCGGGGTCGCGCGGCATCGCGACGTCGAGGGCTGGGAGATTCCGGGTCGCTACCTCGACTTCCTGCGCGGGGGACCGGCAGATGTGCTCGTCGACGTCGCCCGACACAACAGCGAGGACGTCCTCTCGCTCGCCCGCCTCATCGGGCACGTCGAGACACTCTTCGGCGACGGGCCGTCACGACGGCGTGCGCATCCCGGCGATCTCGCCGGTCTCGCCGCGGCGTACTCGCAGGAGCGTCGCGACATCGAAGCGCTCGACTGCCTCGAGGCCGCGCTCGAGGGACCGCCACGCGAGCGGCGGCGGCTCGCGTCGTGGACGGAGCTCCTGACGACGCGCGCAGATGCAGCGTTCGACGTCCGCGACCCGCGCGCCGCGCCGGAGGCGCGGGTCGACCGCGACCGCCTCATCGTCGATCGGGCGCGGCTGCTCCGCCGGCTGGGACGCCACGGCGATGCGCTCGAGGCCTGGCAGGACCTCGCGGATGGTGGCGGGCCGTTCGCGGCGACGGCGTGGGTCGAGGTCGCGAAAAACCTCGAGCACCGCCGACGCGATGCATCGGGGGCACTCGCCGCCGCGCGGGCGGCGCAACAGATTGCGGAGCGGGCCCGCTTCATCGGGCGGCCCATGCCACGGCTCGAATCGGAGCTTGCGCTGCGGACGCACCGGCTCCATCGCCGCGTGCGCGTCCAGGCCGCGATCGCGGCGCCACGTCAGCGGACGAGCGGCAGCCTCGCGTCCGTCTCCATCGACGGCCACGCATCCCGGACGCCGTCCAGGTCGGGATCGAACGAGCACGCCATCGTCCTGCGATCGCCGGCAAGCGCGTTGAGGTAGTACGCATCGTCGCCGTGGGTCGCCGCGAACGGGTGGTAGCCGTCGGTCACGAGCACGACGTCTCCGTGTCGCACGGCGAAGAGCGCGTCGCGCGGCCCGGAAGTCTCCGTCGCCGGCGTCCCCGCCCGGCGATACAGCCGCTGGATCGCCCACGCCTCCGGGCGACGGAACTGGTAGCAGTAGATCTCCTCGAGGACGGCCTCCGCCGGCATGTCGTCAACGTCGTGCTTGTGCGGCGGCCACGACGACCAGTTGCCCGACGGAGTGATGACTTCCACGAGCAGGAGCCGGTCGGCCGGGAAGCCGGGCTTGACGATGTGGTTGATCTGGCGCGAC
>DATFPL010000126.1:0-3227 GCA_035264845.1 Candidatus Limnocylindrales bacterium
GGCAGCGACCTCATGAAGGGCGACGGGATCCTCGAAGCCGGCGCGACCGTGACGCCGCCGGCGGTCGCGCTCCTTGCGGGCGCGGGCGTTGCCCTCATCGCCGTGCATCGCCGCCCCCGTGTCGCCGTCCTCGCGACGGGCGACGAGATCCGCGAGGCAGGCGAAGCGCTCGGGCCCGCCGGGATCCCGGACGCGAATCGACCCGGGCTGCTCGCGCACGTCGCGGCGGCGGGCGGCGAGCCGGTCGACCTTGGGATCGCGGTCGACGACCTCGACGATGTGGTTCGTCGCCTCCGTCGCGCCGTCGCCGACGGCGTCGACGCGATCGTCGTGTCGGGCGGCGTGTCCGTCGGGCCGTACGACGTCGTCCGGACGGCATTCGAATCGATCGGACGGATCGACCTCTGGCGAGTCGCGGTCCAGCCCGGCAAGCCGTTCGCGTTCGGGGCCGCGTCGGCGGCGTCGGGAAACGGCCGCGGCGCCGCGTCAGCGGTGCTGCTGTTCGGGCTGCCGGGGAACCCCGTCTCGAGCATCGTCACGTTCGAGCTGTTCGTCCGGCCCGCGATCCGCCGCCTCGCGGGCTCCACACGGCCGTTCCGTGCCGTCGATCGCGCCGTACTGGGCGACGCCGTGTCGAAGAGCCCGGGCCGGCGGGCGTTCATCCGCGTGGCGGCCGAGCGCGACGAGCGCGGGTCGCCGCGTCGCGACGGGAACGGCCGCGTCCTCGTCCGCCTCGCCGGAGGGCAGGGGAGCCATGTCCTGTCCGCCCTCGCCGTCGCCGATTCGCTTGCCGTCATTCCCGAATCGATGGACGAGCTCGAGGCGGGCTCGGAGGTCGAGCTGTGGTGGCTCGATCCAATCTGACCGCTGGGGGGCGCGCACGGGCGCCCGACGCGGACGCCGCGACCTTTGATGATGCCCCTGGAGGACCGATGGACCGCAAGCCAGCCCCGCGCTTCGAGCGCCGCCGCCTGACCCACGTCGATCGGTCGGGACGGCCGCGAATGGTCGACGTCTCCGACAAGCCGGCGACGGCGCGCCGCGCGATCGCGGAGGGCCTCGTCACCGTCTCACCCGAAACGCTCAGCCTTGTCATCGACGGCCGCAACGCCAAGGGCGACGTCCTCGGCGTCGCGGAGATCGCCGGCGTCATGGGCGGCAAGCGAACGAGCGAGCTCATCCCGCTGTGCCATCCGCTGCCGCTCACCGATCTCCTCGTTTCGGTGACGCCCGATCGCGCCGCGGGAGCCCTCCGGATCCGCGCCGAGGCCGCGACGACCGCCCAGACGGGTGTCGAGATGGAGGCGCTGACGGCCGTCTCCGTCGCCGCGCTCACGGTCTACGATATGGTCAAGGGGGTCGAGCGAGGCGTCGAGATCGCGTCGATCCACCTCGTTTCGAAGACCGGCGGGAAGAGCGGCGACTGGCATCGCGACGATCGCCCGGCACGAGAGGATTCCGGCGATGGCGCCGCTCGCCGGCCGGCGCGAACCGCCGGGAGGATCGTCGGACGGAGGAAGAGTTGACCGAGCGGGATCGCGCCGACTCCCCGACGTCGCGCCGCGGACGCTCCGTCGCGGTCATCACCGCCAGCGACCGGAGCGCCGCAGGCGAGCGCGACGACCGGTCCGGTGATGACGTCGCGGCGAGGCTCGAGGAGCTCGGGTTCGCGGTCGAGCGGTCCGTCGTGCCGGACGAGCGGTCACGAATCGAGGCATCGCTCGTCGCCGCGGCCGCGCGCCACCGTCTCGTGGTCAC
The DNA here is from genome assembly GCA_035264845.1 of Candidatus Limnocylindrales bacterium. GTDB lineage: Bacteria > Chloroflexota > Limnocylindria > Limnocylindrales > CSP1-4 > JACDAV01. The sequence goes on from DATFPL010000126.1 coordinate 1,759, forward strand.
GACGGGAGGCACGGGGCTGACGCCGCGCGACGTGACGCCGCAGGCGACGCTCGCGGTGATCGACTACGAGGTGCCCGGCATTGCCGAGGCGATGCGCGCGGAGGGCCGCCGCCACACGCCGATGGCGGCACTGAGCCGCGGCGTCGTCGGTGTCCGCGGCTCGACCCTCATCGTCAACCTTCCGGGCAGCCCGAAGGGCGCGCTCGAGTCGCTCGACGCCGTGGTGCCGATTCTCGACCACGCACTCGAGACGCTCGGTGGCCCGTTCGACCACGGCGCGCACGCCGGACGCCGCGACCTCCCTGGCGTGGACGCCGCGCGCTGATGTTTCCGGTCTTCGAGCACGTCCCGGCGTACCCACTCGTCTTCGCGCTGTTCTACGGCGCGCTCCTGCTCTTCACGCTCGTCATGGCGCGCCATCTCCGCGTCTTCGCCGCCGTCCGGCCATCGAACCCGCTGCCACGGATCCCGGCCAGGTTCGCGGGCCTCGTCGAGTACGCCGTCATCCAGACGAAGATGTTCAAGGACGCCAGAGCCGGGTTGATGCACGCCGGCATCTTCTGGGGATTCGTGCTGCTGACGATCGGCACGGCGAACGTCGTCACGGGCGGCGTCATCCAGACCGTCCTGTCGCTGCCGCTCGGCGGCGCGCTGTGGGCCGCGATCGCGGCGATGCAGAACGTCGTCGCGGTCATCGTCCTCGCATCGATCGCGTGGGCGTTCGAACGCCGGCTCATCTCGAAGCCCGCGCGCCTGACGCTGAACCGCGACGCGCTGCTCATCCTGTCGATGATCGGCGGGCTCGTCTTCGCGGAGCTGTTCGCCCAGGTGTTCGAGGTCGCACGGTATGGCGATCAGCCGGGGGCGTTCGTGGCGAACACCGTCGCGATCCCGCTGCGCGGCCTCGCACCTCGCGTCCTCGAATCCGCGTTCGCGGTGCTGTGGTGGGCCCACATGCTGCTGGTCTCCGCGTTCCTTGCCTACCTGCCGTTCAGCAAGCACCTCCACATCGCGACGGCGTTCCCGAACATCTGGCTGCGGAAGCTCGCTCCGCGCGGCGAGCTGCCGGCGATGGACCTCGAGGACGAGACCGCGACGTTCGGCGTCAAGACACTCAAGGACCTCGGCTGGAAGGACCTCCTCGACGGGTTCACCTGCACGGAGTGCGGCCGCTGCCAGCAGGCCTGCCCCGCCTGGAACACCGGGAAACCGCTCAACCCCAAGACATTCATCATGGGAATCCGGGACATGAGCGTCGAAGCCGAGCACGGCATCGACCTCATCCCCAACTCGCCGATCGTCCGCGAGACGTACGGCCTCGACGGCGGGATGAGCGCGGAGCGCGTCGCGAAGCCGATCGTCGACGACGCCATCCCGTACGAGGCCGTCTGGGACTGCGTGACCTGCGGTGCGTGCGTCGAGGCGTGCCCCGTCCTCATCGAGCACGTCGACAAGATCGTGGGGCTGCG
>DATFPL010000127.1:0-4143 GCA_035264845.1 Candidatus Limnocylindrales bacterium
TCGGCGGTCGGGGATCGGGGATTTACGGCGTCGCCACCGATCGTCCCAGGGGCGGCGGTGGTTCGGGGCGTTGCGGTCCGTGGGTCAGCTCACCGGCATCGGAACCCCGAGGCGCTCGTACAGCTCGCGATATCGCCGGCCGTTCTGCCGCCAGGTGCGGTTCGCGGCGACCCATTCACGCGCGGCGCGGCCAAGGGTCGCTCGACGCGCGGGATCGTCGAGGAGCGGCTCGACAACGTTCGCCAGGTCGCGTGCGTCCTCCGGCTTGAACGTCAGCCCGGTCTCCCCGTCGGTGACGATCTCGCGGAGCGCCGCGACGCCGCTGACGACGATCGCCCGCTCCAGCGCCATCGCCTCGTACGGCTTGAGGGGGGTCACGAGCTGCGAGACGCGATCGTTCGTGCGCGGCACGACGAAGACGTCGATCACCGAGTAGTAGGCATTGACGGTGTCGTGAGGAACGCGACCAGTGAAGACGACGGTGCGGTCCGCCACGCCGAGGCGGCGGGCCTCCGCCTCGAGCGCCGGCCGCTCCTCGCCGTCACCGACGAGCAGGACGCGGACCGCGCGGCCGCGCTCGCGGAGGATCGCCGCGGCTTCGATGAGGTACCGGATCCCCTCGTAGCCGGTGAAGGTCGACACGTAGCCGAGGACCGTCTCGCCCGGCTCGATCCCGAGCGACGCCGCAAGCGCCGCGTCGCGCGGTCGCGGAGTGAAGCGGTCGATGTCGACGGCGTTCGGCACGACGACGACGCGTTCGGGGTCGCAGCCGCGCGCGACGATGTCGACGCGCATCGTCTCCGACAGCGTGACGACGGCGCGCGCGGCGAGCATGACCGCGGTCTCGGCCGCCTTCCCGCCCGCGTACCGGTCCGCGTCGCTCGTGCGATCCCGCGCCGCATCATCCGTGGTGTCGCCACCCGTCCGCGCGCGTCGCGATGCCCACGTCTCCTCGAGGAAGCCACGAACCTCGTAGACGACCGGGATACCGAGCCGCTCCCCGACGGCGAGCGCGGCCTGAGCGTTGATGAAGTTCGAGGCAGGGTGAAGGACGGCGGGCCGCAGCTCCGCGGCGAGTCGCGTCAGAGCGTTCGCGGTCTCGGTCGCGACGCGATCGGGCCCTGCGGCCGGCTCGAGGTTCGTGGCGAGCCGGTGGTACGGGATCCCGTCGACACGTTCCTCGCGCGGCGCGCGCCCTACACCCTCCGACATCGGGAAACCGGCACGGGTCGCCATGTGCGGATCCAGCCCGGCCGCCACCTGGCTTCGTGCGATCGATTGCGCCCGGACCGTGTAACCCGCCTGCCGGTACGGGAGCGAGTTCGTCAGCAGATGGAGCACACGGCCCGGGACGACGTCGATCGGGCTGCGCGGCGCGCGCGCGTCAATCGACGGTCGCCACCCGGGCGCGAGGACCCGGAGCTCGCTCTCGGCGCGGTCGAGGATGGCGTGCGCACGCCCGCCGCCACCGTGCTCGAGGGCGCGACGGGCGAGGGACGCTGCGTCGCTGTATCGCCCTGTTCGTAGTGCCCTGTCCGCGCGCACTGCGAGCGCCGTCGGCGAGTCGGCACCGTCGCGCCCGGCGACCGCGTCGACGATCCGCTCCGCGACATCGACCGCGTCCACGGCGAGCGCGGCACGCGCGAGCGCGAACGACAACCCGACCGCGGCCGCAGGATCTGTCGCCAGCGATTCCGCGAACGTCAGCGCCTCGCGGCGCCGCCCCGCCGCGGTCTGCCCCACGACGCGCAGCACCGCGCCGACACGATCGTCTCGACGTCGTCGCATGCGGGCGGCCGCGATGCGATCGAGAAACCGCCCGGCGACGGCGCGCTGCCTCGCGGGAACCATCGCGAGGACCCGGACGAGAGCCTTGAGCTTCTGCCCGGCGACGCGCCGCCACGTCGCTCTCGGGTGTCGGATCGCGCTTCGCGCGGCGAGCCCGATGGTCCCTCCGGCCGTCACCGGGGACGGTGGCGCAACGATGTTCCCGGCATACTGGCCCGGCTCTCCGGGCGCGCCCGCGCCGCGCCGGAACCCTCGGGAACAGGAGTCATGGCTCAGACCGTAGCACACGTCGTGGGCGCCAGACCGAACTTCATGAAGGCCGCTCCGGTGATCCGCGCGCTCGGCGCCCAGGGCATCGCGCAGGTCGTGATCCACACGGGTCAGCACTACGACGCCGCGATGTCGGACGTGTTCTTCCGCGACCTCGGGCTGGCGGAGCCGGACGTGAATCTCGGCGTCGGGTCCGGCAGCCAGGCGACCCAGACCGCCGCGCTCATGGTCGCGCTCGAGCGCACATTCGCCGACGCGAAGCCCGCGCTCGCGATCGTCTACGGCGACGTCAATTCGACGATCGCGGCGGCGCTCGTCGCGTCGAAGATGGCGTTGCCGCTCGCCCATGTGGAAGCGGGACTGCGGAGCTTCGACGACTCGATGCCGGAGGAGATCAACCGCCGCGTGACGGACCTGCTGTCCGACATCCTCTTCGTCACGAGCCCGGAGGGCTGCGACAACCTCCGTGCGGCCGGGATCCCGGCGGACCGCATGCACCTCGTCGGCAACCCCATGATCGACACGCTCCTCGCGAACCTCGACCGGTTCGATCCCGCTCGGATGCGCGCCGAGCTGAAGCTGCCCGCCGGGCCGTACGCCGTCGCGACGCTCCATCGCCCCGCCAACGTCGACTCACCCGATGCCGCGCGGCGGGTCGTCGCGATGATCGACGGCGTCGCGGGGGTCGTGCCGCTGGTCCTCCCGCTCCATCCGCGCGGTCGGCCGACGCTCGAGGCCGCGGGCCTCGCGCCATCGGACCGCCTCCGGATCGTCGAACCGCTCGGCTACATCGACTTCATCTCGCTCGTCCGTGGCGCGGCGCTCGTGGTCACGGATTCCGGCGGCATCCAGGAGGAGACGACGATCCTCGGCGTCCCGTGCCTGACGGTCAGGCCCAACACGGAGCGCCCGATCACCATCACCCACGGCACGAACCGCCTCGTCGAACCGGAGGACGTCGTGCCGCTCGCACGACGCATCGCCGAGGAGGGGATCGAGCGTCCCGCCGAGGGCCCGCCGCTGTGGGACGGCCATGCCGGCGAGCGGATCGCCGCGATCGTCGGAGAGTGGCTCTCGACGCACGAGGCCGCGCCGGCGCGACCCTGACGCGTCCACGTCGCCGGCGGCGGCCGCGTCGCGCGGTATCCTTTCGACCGCGCGGCGGACGCCGTCCACCACCGTCCGGACGCTCGTTCGCGCCGCAATGAACGGCCGCGCATCCGCGCGTCGGCGCCCCGGTCGACGCCAGTCGACGAGCGTCGCCGCCACCCAACGAACACGGGAGGAGACATGAGCGAAGACCGATGCGTCGCGGTCATCGGCCTCGGCTACGTTGGCCTGCCGCTCGCGATCGGTTTCGTCGAGGCCGGCCTCGAGGTTCAGGGCATCGATGCGTCGCCCGGTCGGATCAACCAGCTTCGCGACGGCAGCTCGCCGATCGACGACGTCTCCGACGAGCGGCTGCAGGCCGCTCTCGGCTCCGGGTTCCAGCTCTGCAGCCCCGACGAGTCGGACCTCGCATCCGCGGATGCGATGTTCGTCTGCGTGCCCACGCCGATCACGACGACGAAGGACCCCGACCTCTCGCCGGTTCTCTCGGCCGCCGCGTTCATCCGCGACCGCGTTCGGAGGGGCCAGCTCGTGATCCTCCAGTCGACGACGTTCCCCGGCACGACGACGGGACCGTTCCGCGCCGTCGTCGAGGCGAGCGGCCTCAAGGCCGGGACGGACTTCGACCTCGCGTTCGCGCCCGAGCGAGTGAATCCCGGCGATCCCGCGAGCGCGTCGAAGTCGATCCCGCGCCTCGTCGGCGCGACGACGCCGGCGGCGACCACGCGCGCGGCGAAGCTGCTGCGGAACATCAACGACCAGGTCGTCGAGGTCTCGTCACCGGATGCGGCGGAGCTCGCGAAGCTGCTCGAGAACGTCTTCCGCAACATCAATATCGCGTTCGTCAACCAGCTGGCGCTCCTGTGCGAGCGAATGGGCCTCGACGTCTGGGAGGTCATCAACGCCGCTGCTACGAAGCCATTCGGGTTCATGAAGTTCACGCCGGGCCCGGGCGTCGGCGGCCACTGCATCCCG
>DATFPL010000128.1:0-8445 GCA_035264845.1 Candidatus Limnocylindrales bacterium
CCTGCGTCGGCTGCTCGAGGTGGTCGTAGTAATCGCCCTGATGCTCCTCCTGGCAATCGTCCTCGGCCCCGCAGCCGTACATCGCGCGACGGCGGTCATTCTGTTCGTCTAGCGACGCTCCACGCCGCCCGCGCGGCCCGAGGTCCGTCCCGCCGCGGCGCCATTCGGTATCCTCCGACCACCTGAACGGTCGAGTCGGAGGAACGATGCGCACGCTGATCACGAACGGGACCGTCGTCACGGCCGAGGCGTCGTACGCCGCCGACGTGCTCGTCGACGGCGAGCGGATCGCGGCGATCGGCGCGGATCTCGCCCCCGACAGCGCAACGATCGACAGCCGCATCGACGCGCGCGGCAGGTACGTCATGCCGGGCGCGATCGACGTCCACACCCACATGCAGCTGCCGTTCGGCGGGACGTTCGCCAAGGACACCTTCGAGACCGGCACGCGCGCCGCAGCGTTCGGCGGCACGACGACCATCGTCGACTTCGCGGTCCAGTCGAAGGGCAAGTCGCTCCGCGAGGGGCTCGACGCGTGGCACGCACTCGCGGAGGGCAACGCGGTCGCCGACTACGGCTTCCACATGATCATGAGCGACGTCACGGACGACTCTCTCCGCGAGATGGACCAGCTCGTCGCCGAGGGCATCCCGGATTTCAAGCTGTTCACTGCGTACCCGGGCGTCTTCTACAGCGACGACGGCGCGATCTTCCGCGCCATGCAGCGGACGCGTGAGAACGGCGGGCTGATCATGATGCACGCCGAGAACGGGTTGGCGATCGACGTCGTCGCGGCACAGCTCGTCGATGCCGGCAAGACCGATCCGTACTTCCACGGCGTCGCGCGGTATCCCATCTTCGAGGGCGAGGCGACGAACCGTGTCATCCGGCTCGCCGAGGCGGCCGGTGTCCCCGTGTACATCGTCCATCTCTCCGCGCGCGACGCGCTGGACGCCGTTCGCGCGGCGCGAGACCGCGGCGCCAAGACGTTCGCGGAGACGTGCCCCCAGTACCTGTTCCTCTCGCTCGACGACCTGGGCAACGGCTTCGACGGCGCGAAGTTCGTCTGCTCGCCCCCGCTCCGGACGAAGGACCACCAGCCGGAGCTATGGACCGGGCTCGTCAAGGACGACCTCCAGGTCGTCTCGACCGACCATTGCCCGTTCGACTTCCACGGCCAGAAGGAGTTGGGCCGGGGCGACTTCCGGAAGGTCCCGAACGGCCTCCCCGGCGTTGAGGACCGCGTCGACCTGCTCCACGACGGCGGCGTCGTCGCCGGCAAGCTCACAAAGGAGCGTTGGGTCGACGTCATTTCGACCGCGCCGGCGAAGCTGTTCGGGATGTATCCCGCGAAAGGTGCGATCGCCGTCGGCTCGGACGCCGACATCGTCGTCTACGACCCGAAGCGCAAGCGGAAGATCTCGGCGAAGACGCATCACATGGACGTCGACTACTCGTGCTACGAGGGCCGCGAGGTCCAGGGCGCGTCGGACGTGGTGCTGTCGCGCGGCACCGTCATCGTCCGCGACGGCAAGTTCGCCGGCACCAAGGGCCACGGGCGCTTCGTCAAGCGGAGCCCGGCGACCTACGCGCGGATGAGCTGAGGCTGACGGGCGCGCGACGCGGCCCGCGCCGCGCGGCGTGACGGCCTAGAATCACCGCACGGCCGACGGCCGTCATCGACTTCCCCGTCAGGGACGCCCGGAGCGCCATGTCGCGCGACGCGCTGCTCATCATCCTCGCCATCGTCGTGCTCGCGAACTTCGTGTTCCTCGCCGAGGTCGCGGTCCTGAACCGCCGCCGGACGGCGCGCGAACGCGGCGCGCCGGCCAGGCGATCCGCGGCGGTCGCGGGTGACGCGGTCTCCGGAGAAACTGCCGCCGCGAGCGTGGAAGTGCCGCTTGGTCCGCGGCTCGTTCCGCGACCGACCGTTGCTCGCGGCTCCGCGGCGGATGCGGGCGCGAGGCAGGGGGACGCCGAAGCGACAGCCGAGCAAGCAGCGGTCGACGACGACACGCGGACGGAGCGGACCGGCCCAAAAAGTGCCACCGCCGACGCGCCGGACGCGACGGCTCCACTCGCCCCGCCGACCGCGCCGCGCGCGGGCGAGCCGATGACCCGCCGGTCGCGGACGCGCCGCTTCGCCATGCCGCAGCTGGACGAAGACCGCGGCCGGACCGAAGCCGCGATCAACGCGTTCCTCGGCGAGCCGTCGCTCACGGCAGGATCGCCGCAGCAGCATCGTCCGCGGCGGCGATCGCGCCGCCAACGTTCGCAGAACGACGCCGTAACGCCCATGGTCGTCGTGGCGACGCTGGCGGGCTGGGAGGAGTTGCGGCGTAACGGCGGGCCGGAGGCGGCGTCGCGATTCGGCGAGGCGCTCGCGAGCACGCTGCGCGGGACGCTGCGGTCCAGCGACGAGCTGATGGAGCTCGGCGGAGGGCGGCTTCGGATCGTCGTCCACGCCGACGAGGAGGGCGCACACGCGCTCATCGTTCGGGCGACGGCGATCTGTGAGCCGTGGCTTCGTGCCGCGCCCGTGAAGCTGGAGCTGCGCGCGCGGGCGATCGATCCGGCGGCATCGACGGCCCCCGCAGGCGCGGCTGCCGCCTCCGCGAGCGGCGGAACCTCGCGCCCATCGTCCCCGGCGCCGCTCCCGTTCCCGGGCGCTGCGTCATCGCGGCAGCGAACGAACGGCCGGATGTCAGCGCCGGGCGAGCCGCGCTAGACGGACGGTCCGTGCGGCGAGGGCGCGACGGCTACCGCGTTCTCGGAAATCCCAGGTCGACCTTGCTCGTGCCCGGGTCGGGCCAGCGCGACGTCACCACCTTGGCGCGGGTGTAGAACTGGATCCCCTCCGGGCCGTACATGTGCAGGTCGCCGAAGAGCGACGCCTTCCAGCCACCAAAGCTGTAGTACGCGACGGGCACCGGGATCGGCACGTTGATGCCGACCATCCCGGCCTCCGCCTCGAACTGGAACTGGCGTGCGGCACCGCCATCGCGGGTGAAGATGGCGGTCCCGTTGCCGTACGGGTTGTCGTTGACGAGGCGGACCGCGTCCGTGTATGTCGGGACGCGGACGACCTCGAGGACCGGGCCGAAGATCTCGTTCCGGTAGCTGTCCATCTCCGGCGTTACGTTGTCGATGAGCGAGAGGCCCAGAAAGAAGCCGTCGCCCTGGAAGAGCGGGTGCTCGCGACCGTCGGCGACGACCGTCGCGCCCTGCTCGCGCCCCTTGTCGAGATACGAGGCGACCTTGTCACGATGCTCGCGCGTGACGAGCGGCCCCATCTCCGACGATGCGTCAGAGCCCGGGCCGATCTGGATCTTCGGCAGGCGCTCCTTGATCGCGTCGATGAGCGGATCGGCGACGTCGCCGACGGCGACGACGACACTGATCGCCATGCAGCGCTCACCGGCGGAGCCGTACGCGGCGGACACGGCGGCATCGGCGGCCATGGCGATGTCCGCATCGGGCAGCACGACCATGTGGTTCTTCGCGCCACCCAGCGCCTGGACACGCTTCCCGTTGCGGGTTCCTGTCTCGTAGATGTAGCGGGCGATGGGCGTCGAGCCGACGAACGACACGGCCCGGATGTCGGGATGCTCGAGGATCCGATCGACGGCGACCTTGTCGCCGTGGACGACGTTGAACACGCCGTCCGGCAGGCCGGCCTCCTTCAGCAGCTCGGCGATGAAGACGGACGCGGACGGGTCCTTCTCCGAGGGCTTCAGGACGAACGTGTTGCCGCACGCGATCGAGTTCGCGAACATCCACATCGGGACCATCGCCGGGAAGTTGAACGGCGTGATCCCGGCCGTGACGCCCAGCGGCTGCCGGATCTGGTAGACGTCGACGCCGGTCGACACCTGCTCGCTGAAGCCGCCCTTGAGCAGGTTCGGGATGCCAGTCGCGAACTCGATGTTCTCGAGGCCGCGCGCCACCTCGCCGAGCGCGTCGGACGTGACCTTGCCGTGCTCCGCCGTCAGGTGCGCCGCGATCTCCTTGCGGTGCTGGTCGACGAGGTTGCGGATCCGGAAGAGGATCTCCGTTCGCTTGGAGAGCGACGTCGAGCGCCACGCGGGAAAGGCGTCGTGGGCAGCCCGAACGGCAGCGTCGACCTCCTCCGCGGTCGCGAAATCCACCTCACGCGCCAGGCGGCCCGTTGCCGGGTCGTAAACGGGGCCGCGGCGGCCCGACATCCCCGCGACGCGACGGCCACCGATCCAGTGGTTGACGGGCTCCCCGATCGGCGCGCCCGTCCCCGTCGACCGCGGCTCAGCGACCTGCGTCATGCTCATCCTCAGCTTTCCCGCCGCCTCGCAGCCTGCGTGGGTCCGTCCCGGACCGCCGGTGCGACGAGGGCTCACGATACTCCAGCGACCCGAAACGACGACCCTCCGTGGCTGCCGCGAACGTCAGAGTGGCTGCTCGACGCCCGCCTCGCGCCACTCCGGGTCACGCTCCGCGGCGGAGCGCGCGGGCCGTCGTGCGAGCACGACCGCGACGACGCCACAGCCCGCGATGACGGCGCCCGACAGGAGCTGCTCGGCGTTGAGCGGGCCGAGGACCGGCGGATCCCGCCAGATCGTTGCGACGAGGCCGCGCGCGAGTGCCCACGCCGCGAGCGCCGTCGTGAAGGCGCGGCCGTCCCGATCCCGGAAGACACCGCCCGCGACCGCGGCCATGAGGAGGACGAGGACGACGACCGTCGCCGCGGCCTCGTACAGCTGCGCCGGATGGGACGCGATGGCAGGCGCGAGCGAGCCCCACGGCCCGGCTCCGCGGTAGCTCGTCGCCCACGTTGTCGCTGACGGCGCTCCCTGTCCTTCGCCGCCGAGGGCAAGGGCGAGCTTGCCGAGGGCGATGCCGACGAGGAGCGGAAGCGCCGCGACATGCAGCCACCGCCGGACCGGCTCGCCGAGCAGCCGGGCGCCGAGGGCGCCTGTCAGCGTGCCGCCGACGGCGGCAAGCGTCAGCTCGAGCCCGCCCTGACCCGGATCGAGGATCGCCGCGCTGTTGGCGCCGTAGAAGTCGAGGTGGACGAGCACATATCCGAGCCGCGCGCCAACGACCGCGCCAGGCACGACGCCGAGCGCGATGAACACGAGATCGTCGATTCGGAGATGGCCCTCGTCCGGGTCGGGGCCGGCGAGCGTTCGGAGCGCGATCCTTGCCGCGACGACGATCGCGACCAGGACGGCGATCGCGATCCCGAGTGTCTCGAGACGGATGGCGCCGTCACCGAACCGCAGGAAGGGGTCGAAGTCGAACGCGATGGCGGCGATCGGCACGAGGCCGAGTGTACCGATCGCTTCCGGCGTTCGCGCTGGCTCAGAGGCGTCGCCGTACGATGCGGAACATGCGCGAAGACGAGAGGATCGAGATGGTCGCGGACGTCCGCGCCGACCTCGTGGCTCGGATCGGGGTCGACGAATCGGCGGTTCGGGTCGTGACCGTCGAGGCGGTGACGTGGCGCGACGGGTCGCTCGGCTGCCCGGAGCCCGGCCGCAGCTACACGCAGGCGCTCGTGCCCGGCGTTCGGATCGTGCTGGAGGTCGATGGCGCGACGTACGACTACCGCGGCACGCACCGCGGCGGCTTCAGGCTGTGCACGAACCCGATGGACGGCGAGATCCCGGGGCTCGACCCGACGTAGCGCGCCTGGTCAGGCGGGGAGCTTCTCGACGAGCTCGCGGACAGCCGCCACCGAGCGCTCGAACGACGTGCGCTCGTCCGCGGTCAGCTCGATCTCGAAGACGCGTTCCATGCCACCGGCTCCAAGGACGACAGGCACGCCGACGAACAGCCCCTTTGTCCCGAACTCCCCGTCGAGCAGCACGGCGCAGGGGAGGACGCGCTTCCGGTCGAGGAGGATCGACTCGACCATCTCGAACGTCGACGCGGCCGGCGCATAGAACGCCGAGCCGGTCTTGAGGAGCGCCACGACCTCCGCGCCTCCGTTCGCGGTCCGCTCGCAAAGGGCGCGGACGCGGTCCTCCGACATCAGCTCGGTGATCGGCACGCCGGCGACCGTCGAATAGCGCGGCAGCGGAACCATCGTGTCGCCGTGTCCACCCAGGACGAAGGCATGGGTGTCCTCGACCGACACGCCGAGCTCCTGCGCGATGAACGTCCTGAACCGGGCCGAGTCGAGGACGCCGGCCATCCCGAGGACTCGCTCGCGGGGAAACCCGGACGCCTTCAGCGCGACGTGGCACATCGCGTCGAGCGGATTCGTGACGACGATGAGGATCGCGTCCGGCGACTGTCGCGCCGCCTGCTCGACGACCCCCTTCACGATGCCCGCATTCTTCGCCAGGAGGTCGTCGCGACTCATGCCCGGCTGTCGCGCCAGCCCGGAGGTGACGACGACGATGTCCGAGCCGCGCGTCTCGGCGTAGTCGTTGGTGCCCGTGACCCGCGCGTCGTGGCCGACGACGGGAGCCGCCTCGGCCAGGTCGAGGCCCTTCCCCTGTGGCAGCCCTTCGACGATGTCGACGAGGACGACGTCGGCGAGGCCAGCCTCGGCGATTCGCTGCGCGGTCGTCGCGCCGACGTTGCCCGCGCCGATGACGGTGACCTTGTGGCGAGCCATGCGTGTACGTCTCCAGGTGCGATCCGCAGGGCGGGATGGGACGGCCATTCTAGGTCCCGACCGTCGTCATTCGACGATGCCGGCCGTGGACCCCGGTCGCTGTTCGGCGGCATCGCGCTGCGCAAACGTGACCCGCAGCAACGACCCGCTGGAGCGAACGACAGATGACAGCCGTCCTCACCGCCTTCGGAATCCTCCTCGTCCTCTTCGCCATCCCGTTGGGGCTCATGCTCGCCCCGCTGATCCTCGGCGCGATCCTCCTCGTCGTCGGCCTCCGGCGGGCGAGCCGCGCGTTCGAGCCGCTTCCCGCAACGCTCGCCGGGGAGCCCGCGTGATGCTCGAGATCATCGCTGTGGTGATCGTGCTTCCCGGGGCGCTGATCCTCGGCAGCCTGGCGGTCGTCGCCGCGGTCGTGGCGATGCTGGCGACGACAGACGAGCCGAAGCTCACGCCGCGCGGCGTCTGAGCTAGCGGTCGAGCCTGGGACCCGCGGCGCGGACAGCCGCGGTCACGCCATCGGCATAGGCACGGAAGTTGTCGACGAACATCCCGGCCAGCTTCCGGGCCTGGCGGTCGTAGGCCTCGGTGTCGGCCCACGTCGAGCGCGGGTCGAGGAACGACGCCGGCACGTCCGGACACTGCGTCGGGACCTCGACGCCGAAGTTTGGATCCGTCCTCGTCGGGACGCCATCGAGCGCGCCACGCAGCGCGGCCCTGACCATCGCGCGGGTGTGATCGATGTTCATCCGCTCGCCAGTGCCGTACGCGCCGCCCGTCCAGCCCGTGTTCACGAGCCAGACCTGGACGTCGTGGCGGGCGAGCCGCTCGCCGAGCATCGCCGCGTACTCGCCCGGATGGCGCGGCATGAACGGGGCGCCGAAGCAGGCGGAGAACGTCGCCTTCGGCTCCTTGACCCCCACCTCGGTCCCGGCGAGCTTGGCGGTGTAGCCGCTGATGAAGTGGTACATCGCCTGCTCGTGACTGAGCCGCGAGATCGGCGGCAGCACGCCGAACGCGTCCGCTGTCAGCAGCACGACCTTGCGCGGGATCCCCGCCATCCCGGTCGTCGACGCGTTGCCGATGAAGTGAAGCGGGTAGGCGCCGCGCGTGTTCTCCGTGATGCGGTCCGAGTCGAGGTCGAGCTCCCGGGTCCGCGGATCGAGGTCGACGTTCTCGAGGATCGTCCCGAACCGACGCGTCGTCTGGAAGATGTCCGGCTCGTACATGGGCGACAGCCGAATCGTCTTGGCGTAGCAGCCCCCCTCGAAGTTGAAGACGCCCTCGTCGCCCCAGCCGTGCTCGTCGTCGCCAACGAGCGTCCGGTGCGGGTCCGCCGACAGCGTCGTCTTGCCTGTCCCCGAGAGCCCGAAGAAGACGACCGAATCGCCCGCCTCGCCGACGTTGACCGCCGAGTGCATCGGCAGCACGCCCTCGTCCGGCATGAGGTAGTTCATGACGGTGAACGCGGCCTTCTTGATCTCGCCCGCGTACTCGGTGCCGACGATGATGATCTCCATCCGCTGGAGATGAAGGAGAATCGCCGTGTCGCTCCGCGTGCCTTCGGTCTCGGGATCCGCCTTGAACGAGGGCACGTTGATGATCGTGAAGTTCGGGCGGAACCCGCTGAGGTCGTCGGCCGACGGCCGACGGAAGAGGTTCTCCGCGAAAATGCTCGCCCAGGCCGTCTCGGTGTAGACGCGAAGGGACCGGCGATGGGCCGTGTCGGCCCCGATGAAGCAGTCCTGCGCGTAGAGGTCGCGGTCCGCGACGTACTCGATCAGGCGGGCACGGAGCCGGTCGTAGTGGTCCTCCGCGATGGGACGGTTGACCTCGCCCCACCAGAT
>DATFPL010000129.1:0-8958 GCA_035264845.1 Candidatus Limnocylindrales bacterium
GATTCAGATTGCCGGGCGGAAGACGAGGGGGCGGAGACCGATCGCCGCGAGCAGCGAGGCGATCCTGTTCGGGCGTCGGAAGTCGGCACTGCGGCGGATCCTGTCCGCCTGCCGGAGTCGCTCGTCGTAGCGAGCCGCAACCTCGAAGTAGCTGACGCGATGCACGTTCGGCCTCCTTTCTCCCGGTCCGGAACGGCCGGGCTGATGCAGCCATCGTGCGCCTCGCCGACGCGCCGGTGACTCGTCGCCAGTCGGCAACGGGAGTGGACGAACGTCGACGGGCAGGTACGTCATCCGTCGCGAGGTGGACCGCCGCGAACCGCGGCGGCGTCAGGCGGAGGGGCGCTCCGCGATCTTGTGCTCGACCGCCCAGAGCGCCGCTTGGGTCCGGCTCGCGAGTCCCAGCTTGCCGAGGATGTTCGACACGTACGTCCGGGCCGTCCGCTCCGTGATGAAGAGCCGGGTCCCGATCTCCTTGTTGCTCATCCCCTGGCCGAGCAGCCCGAGCACGTCGCGCTCGCGGTCGGTGAGCGGCTCGACGAGATCGTCCGCCGACGGCTTCTTCATTCGGAGCCGCTGCGCGAGGAGACGGGCGACGGCGGGGTCGAGGTGCATCTCACCGGCGAATGCGGCGCGGATCGCGGCCGCAACCTCCTCCGCCTCCGCGTCCTTGAGGACGTAGCCCGACGCCCCCGCCTCGAGCGCGGCGGTGACCTTCTCCTCCTCGATGAAGCTCGTCATCGTGACGATCTCCGTCTCCGGCATCTCTGCCTTGATCCGGCCGATCGCGGTGATCCCGTCCATGTTCGGCATGAGGAGGTCCATGAGGACGACGTCCGGCTTGAGCCGGCGGGCCATCGCGACACCCTCGGACCCGTCCGATGCCTCGCCCACGACGTCGATGTCGGGCAGCATGTCGAAGAAGGCCTTGAGGCCCATCCGGACGACGGCATGGTCGTCGACGAGCAGGACACGGATCGGGGCGGTGTCGTCCACGGCGGTTCCCAGCTGAGGAGGTTGATCGGGGTCGCGACCGACGGTTGCCGCGAGCGTCGAGTCTAGCAAGGCCGCGGAATCAGTTCTGCGACGTACGTCCGGCGGCGACGACGGCGTCGAGCAGCTCGCGTGGGCGGAACGTCTTGCGGATCCAGGCGTCGACCCCGGCAGGGAGCGACGTTCCATCGCCGGCGTCCGACGCGCCCATGCAGACGATCCGCGTTTCGGGTGCGAGCGCGCGAACCCGGGCGGTGAATGCGTCCGCTTCGCCGACGCCGGCGACGCGCGGATCGACGATCACGACATCGGGCTTCGTCGAGACCACCAGAGCGAGCGCCTGATCCGTGCGGCTGGCAGATCCGACGACGACGCACCGCCCACCGATGCTGAGAAGACCGCACAGGCTGTCCCGCGTCCTCTCGTCGGAGTCGACGACGAGGATCCGGAGCGGGATCGAGGCAGGATCGGGTGCGGTCACGTATGCGAGTGTCCGCGAGCGCCGCGACCGCGGCATCGGACGCCCGTCCGAACCCGAACGGCCGAATGTCGCGGTCTGACCTACGTCAAACGGCCGCCGGCGGGGCAACCGCCCGTTCGGGCGGCTGCTCCGACGTCGCAGCCGCGGCCGCCCGAGCGCCACGCGCCCGGCTTGCGGCAATCGCCTCGGCCGGTACGACGACGTCGATCGTCGTCCCCTCCCCCGGCCCGCTGCGGACGTCGAATCCGGCATCGATCTTGTCCGCCCTCGCGCGCATGCCCGTGAGGCCCAGGTGTCCGTCCCGCACCGACGTCGGGTCGAACCCGCGGCCGTCGTCGACGATTCGAAGGCGGACGTCGGCGCCTTCCACGATCAGCTCGAGCCGCACCTGGCGGGCACCGGCGTGCTTGACGACGTTGTGAAGCGCCTCCTGGGCGATCCGGTAGAGGACCTCCTCGACCTCGATCGGCAGCCGGTCCGCGAGCTCCTCGCCGTTCACGACGATCGGCAGCCCGATCCTCCCCTGGAGGGCGGCACTGTGGGTCCGGAGGGCGTGGATCAGGCCGTCCTGCTCGAGGTTGCCCGGGCGGAGCTCGAAGATGAGCGCCCGCATCTCGGCCAACGCCTCGCGCTGGAGGTCGCGGAGGACCACGAGCTGCTGCCGCGCGGCGTCGAGGTCCCGGTCGAGGAGGATCTCGATCGTCCGCGTCAGCAGGGTCATGCTGAACAGCGCCTGCGTGACGGAGTCGTGCAGCTCCCGCGCGAGGTGCGAGCGCTCCTCGCCGGCGGCGAGCTCTGCCGCCTGGCGACGGAGGTCCCGCTCGAGCCCTTCGCGTTCGGTGACGTCGCGCGTCGAGCCGGTGATGCCGAGGAACCGGCCGGTCGCGTCGGTCATGCCGATCGCGCTGACCTCGACGGGCACGATCCCGCCCGTTGGCCGGGTGAGGTTGATGCGCACCGTCTGCGGTGTCGCAGGATCGGTCGAGAGCGCAGTCCATCGCGCGGCCGTCGCCGGCCCCGACGCGGGATCGACGATCTTCGAGAAGTGGCTCCCGACCATCTCGTCCGGCCGCCACCCGGTCATCCGCTCGACCGTCTCGCTCATGTACGAGAAGACCCCCTGGTCGTCGGTCGAAAAGATGATGTCGGGCGAGTTCTGGACGAGGAAGCGGTAGCGCTCCTCCGACTCCCGAAGCTCGCGCTCGAGCTGGTCGCGCTCGGTCATGTCGCGGACGGAGCCGTTCGCTCCGGCAAACGTGCCGTCGGGCGCGAGGGTGTTCATTGCAATGAACTCCGCCGGAATCGGGTCACCGTCGCGGTGGAGCAGGTTGACGCGGCCGCGGAGCTCCTGGTTCGACGTCGACATGTTGGCGGTCCAGTCGATCGTCGCGACATCCGTCGACGACTCGTGGAGAAGCGCGCCGAAGTGCCGCCCGAGAAGCTCCTCCGGCTTCCAGCCGGTCAGGCGCTCGCAGGTGTCCGAGATGAACGAGAAGCGCGCTTCGGCGTCGATCGACCAGACGATGTCCGGCGAGTTCTGGACGAGGTGCCGGTAGCGCGACTCCGATTCGCGCAGCCGCTGGTACAGGTTGGTGTTCGTGATCGCGATCGCAGCGTGGTCGGCGAGGCCCTTGAGGACCGCCACCTGCTCGGCGTCGAAGTCGTGCGGCTCCCGGAACGACACCGCGAGCGTCCCGATGACACGGCCCTCCGGCGAGCGGAGTGGCGCCGCTGCCATCCCGCGGAGCCCCATCCGGTGAGCCGTCGCGAGATCGCTCTGGTCGCGCGGGATGCGCCCGTCGACGACGTAGTCGCGTGTCCAGACTGCCTCACCAGTCCCCGCTGCGAGACCGTTGATGCCCGCCATCAGCGGGAAGCGGAGCCCCTTCAGCCAGCTCTGCGTCGCCTCGTCGACGTTGCCGGAGATGACGACCGGAACGACGTGCCGTCCGTCGTCCGACATCCGGGTCAGGTGTGCGCCGTCCGACCCGAGGAGACGGCGTGCATCCTCGACGATCTGCGCCAGGAGCTCGTCGGGCTCGCGAAGCTCGGCAATCCGGCCGGCCATCTCGCGCAGCGAGCGCTCCGTCTCGGCGCGCTTCTCGAGCGCAACCTGGGACTGCTCGAGGGCCTCGATCAGGCGCGCGTTCTGGATGGCGATCGTCGCCTGGTCCGCGACGGCCTGGAGCAGCTCGACGTGCGAGTCGTCGTACGCGTTGGGGCGGTCCGTCGCGACGCTGATCGCACCCAGGACGCCGGTCTCGCCGACGAGCGGCACGACGATGACGGAGCGGATGCCGGCGGCCGCGACGAACCGGTCGCTCTCCGGCGTATGGACGAAGTTCCGGTCCTCCAGGTAGTCGGGGGTCCGAAACGGGAGGCCGCTGCTGACCGCCCTGCCCGTCGCACCCTCGTCGAGGTCGAACACGTCCGCGTCCAGGTCGCGAAGCGCCGCAATCCGCGAATCCGCCGACGTGTACTTCCACACCAGACGCCCGTTCTCGAGCAGGTCGATCCGGGCGTCGTGCGAGTCGAGGAGCCGCTTCGCCTCGTCGACGGTCTGCTGAAGCACGACGTCCGAATCGCGGATCGCCGAGATGTTCGCGGCGATCTGGCGGAGCGTCGCCTCGGCGTCGGCGCGGCGACGGATCTCGGCCGCGGACTGCTCGAGGCGCTCGATCAGGCGGCTGTTCGCGATCGTCACGGCGGCCTGGTCGGCGAGCGCGCTGAGGACCGCCGCGTCCTGCGGTTTGAACGCGCTCGGGCGCGTGTCGTAGATCGTGATCGCGCCGGCGACCTCGCCGCCGATCTTGAGCGGCGCCGCGATGACGGAATGGATCCCGTTGACGCGGATGAATTCGTCGCGCTCCGCTGTGTGCGCGAAGCGCACGTCGGCCAGGTACTCCGGCGAGTAGGCGAGCTCGCCTGTCCGGATGGCGAGGCCGGACACGCCGGCGTCGAGCTCGAGCTCGACTGTGTCGAGCGACTTCGCGTCGATGTCGTGCGACGGGTCGTGCGTGCGTGCCCACGACATCCCGTATGTCGGCGTGCCGACGAGGTCCATCATTCCGCCGGTCGCCCCGAGGAGCCGCGTCGCGGCGTCGATGACGAGCTCCAGGATCTCGTCGGGGTTCCGGATTCCGGTGATCCGTGCAGCGATCTCACGGAGCGTCCGCTCTGCGTCGGCGCGCCGCTCGATCTCCGCGCGCGAGCGTGCCAGCTCCTCGATGAGGCGCGCGTTCTGGATCGCGATCGCGGCCTGATCGGCGAGCGCGCGGATGAGCGACGCGTCGGCATCCTGGAACGCGTCCGGACGCATGGAGTAGACCTCGAGCGCGCCGAGCGGCCCCCCGTCGCCGACGATCGGGGCGGCAATGAGCGAGCGGAAGTGCGTCCGCGAGAAGAACTTGTCCGATTGCGGCGACGGCGGGAACTGGCTCGCGAGGTCGTCCCCGGCGACGACGACGCGGTCCTCGGCGACCGCCCGGCCGGTCGCGCCGTCGCCGACGGGCAGCCACAGGCCGGCGATGTCCTCTGGCGTGAAGATGTCGGCGAGGCCGGAGTCGTACGCCCAGTGGAGCAGCCCCGTCTCCCGGTCGAGGACGTCGAGGATCGTGCCGTCGGCGCGGACGAGTCGGTTCGCCTCGTCGACGACGTGCTGGAGCAGCTCCGACGGCTCCCGGATCGCGGTGATCCGAGCGGCGATCTCGCGCAGGGCCTTTTCGGCCTCGGCGCGCCGGGCAACCTCGCTCCGCGACGTCGCGAGCTCGTCGAGAAGCCGGGAGTTCGTGATCGCAATGGCCGCCTCCGTCGCGACGGCGTCGAGGAGTCCGGCGTCGTCCGCCGACCACGCGTTGCGGCGGACGGAGTAGACGGTCAGCGCGCCAAACGGCCCCTCGTCGCCGATGAGCGGCGCCGCCATGACGCTCGTGATGCCCGTGCTGCGGATGTACGTGTCGGACCCGACGCCGTGCGTGAAGCGCTCGTCCTCGAGGTAATCGCCGGTGAGGAAGGGCCGAGCCTCGGCCACCGCGCGGCCGGACACGCCCTGGTCCGGCGCCTCGTCGGGATCCTCGGGCCACTCGTCGTCGCTCGGCCTCGTGTCGCCGGACTGATAGGCCCAGCGGAGCAGACCGCTCGCCGGGTCGACGAGGTCGATCCGGGCGCCGTCGGCGGTGAGCAGCCGAGCCGCCTCGTCGACCGCTCGCTGGATGATCCGGCTCGTCTCGCGGATCGACGAGATCCCCGTCGCGATCTCACGGAGGCTCCGCTCGGCGTCGGCGCGACGCTCCTGTTCCTGGCGCGACCGCGCGAGCTCGTCGATGAGGATCGCGTTGGCCATCGCGGCCGCAGCGTGGTCGGCGAGCGATTTTACGAGGGCGATCTGCGCATCGCTGAACGCGTTCCGGTGGCGCGAGAACGTCCCGAGCCCGCCGAACACGCGATCGCCAGCCACGAGCGGCGCGACGATCATCGATCGGAGGCCGACCTCGTCGACGAAGCGGTCCGTCGCGGGGCCGTGCTCAAAGGACTCGTCGGCCGCGTAGTCGGTCGTGACGACGACGCGGCGCTCGGCGACCGCAACCCCGAACATCCCCTGCCCGAGCCGCAGCTCGAGCCGGCGCACCCAGCGCCTGCTGTGGAGGTTGGCGATCCCCGCGTCGTGCGCGAAGTGCAGCACGCCGTCGGACGGATCGAGGAGATAGATCATCGCCCCGTCGGCCTCGAGCAGACGGGCGGCCTCCTCGACCGCGTGCTGGAGCAGCTCCGACGCAGCCGCGTTCGGGACGAGCGCGGCTGCCCGCCGCCCCGTCCTCGCCGGCCTCGTCGCGCCCACGCGTCGCGCGCCGTTCGTATGCGTCGCGGGTGACGGTGAGGCCACGGCTCTGACGCGCGCGGGCGCGCCCGTCGTTCGTTTGCGGGTCGCCATCGCGGGCAGGATACGCCGCGCTCGTTCGGGCCGGGGATCGGCGTTCGGCCGCCCGCCGCTACGTCATCTGTCGTGGTCGGCGTGCGACTCGCGACGACGCACGGCGACGCCACACGTCGGGGTCGATTGGCGCCGGATGCCGACCGCGGGCGGCGGGGTCGCGATCGGAAGATGCGTCTCGACCCGCCGGCAAGACGCCGGCCGACGAACCAAACCACAGATCCCATGGAGGTTCACGCAGATGTCGACCGGCACCGCCGCCCGCCCGTTCACCGTCGTCGACGCCGCGATCCGCGTCGCGATCGTCGGGCTCGTCCTGGGCACGGCATACATCCACTCCACGCTGGGTGGGTTGCTGTTCACGCTGAACGCGACCGGCTACGTCGTCGCCGCAGCGGCGATGCTCGCTCCGATCGCGATCGCCAGCCGCTTCCGCTGGTTCATCCGCATCGGCCTCATGGGCTACGCTGCGACGGCGATCGCCGCCTGGGCGATCATGGGCCCGTACTACACGACGGCGTACATCGCCAAGGGCATCGAGGTCGCGCTGATCGGCCTGCTGATCGTCGACTTCGTCCGCTTCGACGGCAACCCGTTCGCGAAGGTTCGCGACGAGCTTGCCGGTGGCCTCGCCTTCGTCCGGGCGCGCCGCGCCGCGGCAGCCTCGGCGGCCTAGTCACCAAACCTATCGAGCCGACCGCCGGGATCGCATCGATGCGGTCCCGGCGCCGTCGCTTCCCCGACGACAGGAGCGAATTCCCGATGAAGCGTCTCGTCCCGGCCCTTGCCCTCTTCGTGCTCGTTCTCGCGCTCGCGGCTTGTTCGGGCGGAAGCGGGACGGCGGCACCAGCTTCCTCCGGCCCGGCGGCGTCGGCCGACCCGAACGCGGTCCAGATCTCTGCCAAGGACCTGAAGTTCTCGACCGGGGAGCTCGCCGGTCCGGCCAACAAGCCGTTCACGATCGCGTTCGACAATCAGGATGGCGCTCCCCACAACGTGGCGATCTACAAGGATCAGTCGGCGTCGCAGAAGCTCTTCGCGGAGGATCCCTTCGGCGGTCCCAGGCAGGTGAGCTATCAGGTCGGCGCGCTGGCAGCCGGAAGCTACTTCTTCCGGTGCGACGTGCATCCCGACATGAAGGGGACGCTGACGGTCAAGTGACGGTGGCGGTAGCTGCGTGGCGGCTCACGAACCCCGGGCCTGGTGCCCGGGGTTCGACGCGTGTTCCGCGGCTACCGAACGCCATTGCGGCGCTCGCTGCGCGACGCGGGCGACGCTCCCCTCGTCACGTTTGCTCGTGGCGGCTCCGTTGGCCGTGGGGCGACCAACCGGGCGGTCGAGCGCCCCTCGGGCGATGGGTTGCTCGTGGGGCGGAGCACATGAGCCGCGACATCGCGTCCTCGCGTCGTTTGTCGCTCGCGGGGCGAGCAGGAGCGACGAATATGGCCGCGGTGGCTCGTGGCGCGATCAAGGTCGACCCCTCTGGGCTCGATTCGGCTGCACGTGCTCGTGGGGCGAGCGCGCGGCCGCGGCGGCTCCGATGATGGCGTGATGCTCGAAGTCACGGATCTGACGAAGCGGTATGGCTCTGTCGTCGCGCTCGACGGCGCGACGTTCACGGCCCGCGCCGGGCGTCTCGTCGGCTTTCTTGGGCCGAACGGCGCGGGCAAGACGACGACGATGCGGTGCATCTTCGGGCTCGCGACGCAGGACAGCGGCGACGTCCGCTGGGACGGGCACGCGATCGATCGCGCGCGCCGACTCCGCTTCGGCTACATGCCGGAGCAGCGCGGCCTCTACCCCCGGATGCGCGTCGGCGATCAGCTGTCGTACTTCGCGCAGCAGCACGGCCTGTCGTCGCGTGCCGCCGGCGCCGCGATCGACCGGTGGCTCGATCGGTTCGGCCTGGCCGACCGGAAGTCGTCGAAGCTCGAGGACCTGTCGCACGGCAACCAGCAGCGCGTGCAGCTGGCCGTCGCGCTCGTCCACGAGCCCGAGTTGCTCGTGCTCGACGAACCGTTCTCCGGGCTCGACCCGATCGGCATCGCGACGATGTCCGAGATCCTCCGCGAGCGGGCCGCAGCGGGGGTCGGCGTCCTCTTCTCGTCGCACCAGCTCGACCTCGTCGAGGATCTCTGCGAGGACGTCGTGATCGTGTCGCGCGGACGGATCGTCGCGTCGGGCGCGATCGAGGATCTGAAGGCGGCCTCCGGTCGGCGGCACCTCGACGTCGAGGTCGCGGGCGCTGGGTCGTCGTGGCTCGACGGCCGCGAGGACGTGATCGTTCTCGAGCGTCGGGGCGATCTCGTCCGCCTGCTCGTCGGCGAATCGGTCGACCTCGACAAGGTCCTCAAGGCGGCGCGGAAGGCGGGTCCCGTTCGGCGATTCAGCTTCGGGCCACCGGCGCTGTCGGAGCTGTTCATGGAAGCGGTGCAGGCGTGAGCCGCTGGCGCGCGATCTACCTGGTCGCTCGTCGCGAGGTCCTCGAACGCGGCCGGAGCCGGGCGTTCTTCCTGTCCCTCGCCGTGACGGTCGGGCTGCTGCTCGCCGGTGT
>DATFPL010000130.1:0-2310 GCA_035264845.1 Candidatus Limnocylindrales bacterium
CCGGCATCGTCACCGGAATCGGCCGGGTCGAGGGAACGACCTGCGTGATCGTCGGGAACGACGCGACGGTCAAGGGCGGAACCTACTACCCGATGACGGTGAAGAAGCATCTCCGGGCGCAGGAGATCGCGCTCGAGAACCACCTGCCGTGCGTGTACCTGGTGGACAGCGGCGGTGCGTTCCTCCCGCTCCAGGCGGACGTCTTCCCCGATCGGGAGCATTTCGGGCGGATCTTCTACAACCAGGCCCGGATGTCGTCGCTCGGGATCCCGCAGGTCGCGCTGGTGATGGGCTCGTCGACCGCCGGCGGTGCATACGTCCCGGCGATGAGCGACGAGACCGTGATCGTGCGGGGGACGGGCACGATCTTCCTTGGTGGCCCGCCGCTCGTGAAGGCGGCGACGGGCGAGGACGTCAGCGCCGAGGACCTTGGCGGGTCCGCCGTCCACACCCGCGAGTCGGGGGTCGCTGACCACGAGGCGCTCGACGACGAGCACGCGCTGGCGCTGGGGCGCTCCATCGTCCGAAACCTCAACCGACGCGCTCCCGCGTTGCCGTGGGACCGCCGGACGCCGGAGCCGCCCGCGGTCGACCCCGAGGGTGCCGCCGGCCCGGCCCACCTTTACTCCGCGATCCCGGCCGATCCGCGGCGCACGGTCGATGTCCGCGAGATCGTCGCCCGGCTCCTCGACGGCAGCCGATTTCACGAGTTCAAGCCGCTCTACGGGGAGACGCTCGTGTGCGGCTTCGGCCACATCGAGGGCTACCCAGTCGCGATCCTCGCCAACGACGGGATCCTGTTCAGTCAGTCGGCGCTGAAGGGCGCGCACTTCATCGAGCTGGCCGCCCAGCGGAAGATCCCGCTCGTCTTCCTCCAGAACATCACGGGGTTCATGGTCGGGCGGGACTACGAGGCGGGCGGCATCGCCAAGGACGGAGCCAAGCTCGTGACAGCCGTCGCGTGCGCCGAGGTCCCGAAGCTGACCGTGATTGTCGGCGGGTCGTTCGGCGCCGGCAACTACGCGATGGCGGGACGCGCCTACTCGCCGCGGTTCCTCTGGACCTGGCCGAACAGCCGGATCAGCGTCATGGGCGGCCAACAGGCCGCCCGCGTGCTGTCGACGGTCCGCGGCGAGTTCGCGTCGGACGAGGAGCGCGACGCCTTCGAGGCGCCGATCCTCGAGACGTACGAGCGCGAGGGAAGCCCGTACTTCGCGACGGCGCGGCTGTGGGACGACGGGGTCATCGATCCCCTCGATACGCGGCGCATCCTTGCCCTCGGGATCGAGGCCGCGCTCCACGCGCCGATTCCCGAGACGAGGTTCGGCGTATTCCGCATGTGAGATCGCGGCTGTCGCCAACGGTCATCGAGTACGGAACCCTAGACTTCGGGCCATGAGTCGTCGCCTCTCGGGCCGCATCGCGTCCGTGAACGTTTCGCACGGCGGCGTCCCGAAGCGGCCGATCCCGGGCGGCTGGGTCGATCGCCTCGGGCTCGAGGCCGATGCGCACGAGGAGCCGCCGCCGATGCACGGCGGCGTAGACCAGGCGATCTCGATCTACAGCGTCGAGTCCATCGCGCGCGTCGTCGCCGACGGCCACCGGTCGTTTCCCGGCGCGTTCGGCGAGAACCTGACGCTCGATGGCATCGAGCTCGACGAGATGCGCCCTGGCGACCGGGTCCGCATCGGCGACGGCGGCCTGGTGCTGGAGCTGACGAAGCGTGCCGAACCTTGCCAGACGATCGCGCACTGGTTCGTGGCGCGTCGGATCTCGCGGATCGCCTCGAAGCTCAACCCGCGGGACGCGCGGTGGTACGCGCGCGTCGTCGCCGAAGGCCCGGTTCGCGCCGGGGACCGGGTCGGGGTCGACTCCGGGCGCTGACGTCACCGCCGGCCCGCGTTCTACGATGCCGTCGTGACCGCCACCGTCCGCGTTGAACGCACCAGCCCCGGCGGCTGCGTCGCGCGCGTCACCATCGACCGGCCCGAGGTTCACAACGCGTTCAACGCGACCGTCATCGCCGAGCTGCGCGCGGCGTTCACGGCCCTCGCGCGCGAGTCGCCGACGGACCTCCGTGCCGTCGTCCTCGCCGGTGACGGGCCGTCGTTCTGCGCGGGCGCGGACGTCGCCTGGATGCGTGCCGCCATGGCGCTCGATGTCGAGGGCAACGAGCAGGACGCCATGGCCATGGCCGAGATGTTCGAGGCGATCGACACGTGCCCCGTCCCGGTGATCGCTCGCGTTCAGGGTGCGGCTCTCGGGGGCGGGATGGGGCTGTGCGCGGTCAGCGACGTCGTGATCGCCGAA
>DATFPL010000131.1:0-10305 GCA_035264845.1 Candidatus Limnocylindrales bacterium
GCCTCGTGCACGACCGGCTCGAGCGGCAGCGCGGCTGTCCACTCGGCCACCTCGCGGCAGGTCGCGATCCAGAGCCCGTCGATCGACTTCGCCCGCTCGATGAGCCGGCCCAGCTCCCGCGCCCGCGACGCGCGGCCGGACACGAACGGGTGGTTCGTCAGCATGAACAAACCGCCCTCCTCGACGAGCGCGTCGAGCTCGAGGACCCAGCGGTCCACGACCTGTCTGGGGCTGGCGATGACACCGGAGCCGGTGATCCCCGGCAGGTAGTTGTACGGCTCCCAGTCGTCGAGGCTCCAGTGCGCGGGGAGCTCGACGATCGTGGGTGCGTCGGGCGCAGCGGAGATCGCCAGCCGATACGGATGGTCGGCGTCCATGAGGCCCGAGTCGTACAGGAACCAATGTCGCGCCAGCAGCGCCGGCAGCCGATAGGACGCTTCCCAGCTGGGCGCGCGGTAGCCGACGGGGCGCACGCCGGCGACCGTGTCGAGCGCTTCGAGGCCCCGGATGAGCCGCTGCTCCTCCGTCGCCTCGTCCGCGCCGCGCGAGCTCTCGTGGAGGTAGCCGTGATGCCCGATCTCGTGGCCCGCGTCGCGAATGGACCGCACGGCGTCCGGCCACCGTTCCGCGGAATAGCCCGGAACGAAGAACGTGGCTCGCACGGCGAGCCGGTCGAGCAGCCGGAGCAGCCGCGGCACCGCGACGCGCGGCCCGTACGCCTGATGCGTCATGACGTCGAGCCACTCCGCGGACTCGGGATGGTCGGCGAGGATCGCGCTCTCGGCGTCGAGATCGAACGTGAAGCACGCGGCGGCACGAACGCCGTCGGGCCAGCGGAAGCCCGGCGGCAGCGGAGAGGACATCGCCCGAAGCGTAGCGCGGCGGCGGACGCGCAACGCCGCGTGTCGCAGGCTACGATCGCGGGCCAGACGTGATTCAGGAGAAGGGATGCGCGCGGCCGTCATCGAACGCCCGGGCACGCCGGTCCGGATCGAGGATCTTCGCGTCGACGACCCACGCGAAGGCGAGGTTCGCGTCCGGATGCTCGCGTCGGGGGTGTGTCACTCGGACCTCCACGTCCGCGACGGCGACTGGGAGCGCCCCGGGCCGATCGTCCTCGGGCACGAGGGCGCAGGCGTCGTCGAGTCGGTCGGTCCGGGCGTGTCGTCGCCCCGCGTCGGCGACCTCGTTGCGCTGACGTGGTACGCGCCGTGCCTCCGCTGCGCCGCATGCCAGACCGGCCGGCAGTGGGGATGCTCCGACTCGCCGTCGGTGCGCCATCGCATGGCGGACGGGACGACGCGGCTCCACCGGGACGACGGCGCCGACGTCCTCGCGTACCTCTCGATTGGCACGTTCGCCGAGACGCAGGTCGTCCCCGCGACGGCGGCGATCCCGATGCCCGACGGCACGCCGCCGGAGGTCGCCGCGCTCATCGGATGCTGCGTCTCGACGGGGGTCGGCGCGGTGACCAAGACGGCGGGCGTCGAGCCGGGTTCGAGCGTCGTCGTCTTCGGGCTCGGCGGCGTCGGTCTGTCGGCCGTGATGGGCGCGGTGCTTGCGGGCGCGGCGAGGATCGTCGCGGTCGATCGGGTCGCGGCCAAGCTCGACGTCGCGCGCGACCTTGGCGCGACGCACTGCGTGCAGGCCGGCGACAACCGACAGGAGACGCGCGCGGCGATCGTTGACGCGACGAACGGCGGGCCTGACTACGCCTTCGAGGCGATCGGGCTTGCGGCGACGATCGAGCAGGCGATCGACGTCCTGCCGCCCGGCGGGACGGCCGTGCTCGTCGGCCTCACCCCGTTCGGCGTTCGCGCGTCGTTCGACGTCTTCCCGTTCGTCGACGGCAGCCGGCGAATCCTCGGCTCGAATTACGGCTTCGCCGTTGCAGCGGTCGACTTCCCACGCTACGCCGAGCTGCAGCTTGCGGGCCGGCTGCCGATCGAGCGGCTCGTCGACCGGCGAATCGACCTCGACGGGATCGAGGACGCGTTCGACCGGATGCGCCGTGGCGAGGGCCTCCGGTCCGTCGTGACGTTCGGCGCCTAAGCGGGCGGTTCGGGCTTCTCGATCGGCGGCAGGAGCGGCCGGCCGGTGATGAGCCGCGTCCCGCGGCCGCGGGTGAAGAAGCTCCACCCCCACCGGATGATCACGACGACGCGCTTCTCGAATCCGATCAGATAGAAGATGTGGATTCCGAGCCACAGCAGCCAGGCGAGGAACCCCGAGAAGCGCCGGAAGGCGCCAAGATCGGCGACGCCGCGGACGCGTCCGATCGTCGCGACATCGCCCTTGTGCGTGTACCGGAAGGGGGCTGTGGGCTCCGACCGCGCGCGGCGGATCACATTGCGCGCCGCGTGGCGCCCCATCTGGATGGCCGCAGGCGCGACGCCGGGAACCGGCTTGCCGTTGGGACGCGTCGGAGTAGCCAGGTCACCGGCCACGAAGATCTCGGGATGACCCGCGACGCTGAGATCGGCGGTCACCGGGATTCGTCCCGCGCGGTCCGTTTCGACGCCAACGGCATCGGCGACGGCGCGTCCGAACGACGACGCCCGAACGCCCGCCGCCCACAGCACGGTCCGGCAGGGGATCCGTTCCTCGCCGCCCGCGACCTCGACGACGACACAGTGGTCGTCGACGTGCGTCACCTTCGTCGCCGTCCTGACCTTCGCGCCGAGCCGCTCGAGCTGCTTGACGGCCTCCTGCGACAGGCTCTCCGGGTACTGCGGCAGGATCCGGTCGAGTGCCTCGACGAGCAGGATCCGCGCGTCGCGCGGGTTGATCGAGCGGAAGTCGTTCTTCAGCGTGTCGTTGGCGATCTCGCCGAGCGCGCCGGCAAGCTCGACGCCGGTCGGCCCGCCGCCGACGACGACGAACGTCATCCATTCCTCCCGTCGGACGGGATCGGCCTCGCGTTCCGCGGCCTCGAAGGCGATGAGGATGCGGCGCCGAATCTCGTTGGCGTCCTCGACGGTCTTGAGGCCGGGCGCGAACGACTCCCATTCGTCGTGCCCGAAGTAGGCATGTCGCGCGCCCGTCGCGACGATGAGCGAGTCGTACTCGATGGGCCCCCCGTCGGACATCAGGACGCGGCGGTTGGCGGGGTCGAGCCCGACAGCCTCGCCGAGCAGGACCGTCGTGTTCTTCTGCTTGCGGAGGATCGACCGAAGCGGCTGTGCGATCTCACCCGGTGACAGCGCCCCGGTCGCGACCTGGTAGAGCAGCGGCTGGAACAGGTGGAAGTTGCGGCGGTCGACGAGCGTCACGTCGACGTCCGGGGAGCGGCCGAGCTGCCGGGCCGCGTACAGGCCGGCGAACCCTCCGCCGACGATCGTGACCCGGTGCGGGCCGGTGTAGGTCACCGTCATGGCCCGAAACCTACGGCCTGGGCCGATACAGCCATCAATGCAAGCCGCCAGACATGCCTCCCGCCGATCGGTCGATGTCCGTGTCGAGAAGCGCCGCTTTCCTTGATACATGACGCTGGCGGGGACGGTTCTGCGCGGCCGCTACCGGCTGCTCGACCTTCTCGGCGAAGGCGGGATGGCGGTGGTTTACCGCGCCCGCGACGAGCTCCTCGACCGCGATGTCGCCGTCAAGATCCTCCGGACCCAGTTCGCGGCCGACGACGATTTCGTGCGGCGGTTCCGCGCCGAGGCGCGGAGCGCGGCAGCGCTCGCCGACCCGAACATCGCGACGGTCTTCGACACAGGTGTCGATGACGGCCGCGAGTTCATCGTCATGCAGCTCGTCGACGGCCCGGACCTCGAGCGCGATCTCGCGGAGCGAGGCCGCGTGCCCGTCGCAGAGGCACTCCGGATCGCGATCGCCGTCGCGGATGCGCTCGAATCCGCGCATCGCCGCGGGATCGTCCATCGCGACATCAAGCCTGGCAACATCCTCCTCGCCTCCGACGGCTCCGTGCGCGTCGTCGACTTCGGCATCGCCCGTGCCCTCGGCGACGCACGGACGACGACGCCGGGGCTGCTCCTCGGGAGCGTCCAGTACTGCAGCCCGGAACAGGTCCTCGGCGAGGAAGTCGGGCCGGCGTCCGACGTCTACTCGCTCGGGATCGTCCTCTACGAGCTCCTCACGGGGCGGCGGCCGTTCGATGGCGACTCCCCCGCCGCCGTCGCGCTGGAACGGCTGCGGCACCAGCCCTCACGTCCGAGCGAGGTCGCGCCGGACCTGCCCGCGGGGCTCGACGAGATCGTGATGCGCGCGCTGGCGCGGAACGCGCGCCGCCGGTACCCGAACGCGCGGGCGTTCGCCGACGCGATCCGCGGCTGGTGGCGCGCGAACCGCCGGGCGCGGCTTACCGCGGTGCCTACGCCGCGGGTCGATGCGGGACGGGGAGCCGCGGCGACGGCCGGAACGGCGGCGCTTGGCGGCATCGCGGTTGCAGCCGACGGTGCTGCGGCCGGCGCGGCCGGCGACGGGTCTCGCGCGACGGGACCGGCGGCCGCGATGGCGCGGCCTGCCTCCGGCGGCAACCCCGATGTTCCTGTTCGGGCCGCCACCCCGACGCCAACCGGGGCGATGCCACGACCGGGCCGCCGCGAGCGCGCGGAGCATCCGACGAAAGCCCGAACGCCGGCCGAGCCCGGGTCCGCACCAGCTTCCGCGCCGGCGGGATCGAAACGGGTTACGTCGGGGGACCGCGACGGCAGCGGAACGAGGCGACGCCGAGCTCGCGCGGACGACGGTCGGTCGGCACAGAACGCCGCTCCCGTCGCCGCGGGCACCGCGGCCGCCGCGGGCGCAGCGGGCGCAGCGGGCGCCGCGGGCGCCGCGGGCGCGGCCCGCGCGTCCTCCGCTGCGGCCTCGGCGACGCCATCGGCAGTCTCTCGCCCCCCGTCGACGCGGGGCTCTGCCATTTCCGCCGCAAGCGGAACACGGACTGCGGTCGTGGCCGGTGCGGGTGCCGGCGCGGCGGGCGTCGCTGCGCTCTCGCGACCGTCCGGGATCGGCGTGGGGCGGCCAGCTGGCACGGTGTCGCGGCGCGACCGCGACGATCGCCGGCGCCTGCTGGCGTGGCTCGTGCCGTTCGCGGCGCTCGCGATCGTCGCATCGCTCGCCTGGTCGCTGTGGCCGCGCGACATCGGCGTCCCGGGCGGCGTCGCGTCCGCGACGGGGACGCCCGTCGCGTCGCCGTCGAACGCGGCCGCCGCCATTGCCACGGCCTCCCCAACACCGTCGCCCACGCCGACGCCCAAGCCGACGCTCAAGCCGACGCCAAAGCCGACGACCCGCCCAACTCCGACTCCGCGCCCCACTCCGACTCCGCGGCCGACGCCTCGTCCAACGCCTACGCCGGCCGCCGCGACGACACTCCCGGCGCGCGACCCGGCCAAGACCGTCGCGCTCTTCTATTACTACGTCGAGCACCACAACTACACGGCCGCGGCGTCGCTGTGGACGACCCACATGAAGTCGACGTGCCCCCCGTCGTCGTGCATCTGGGGCCGCTTCGACCAGACGACGCGGATCGACCTTCGCCGCAACGACGTCGTGTCGCTCAATCGCTCGGCGGGGACCGCGAGCGTCGCCGTCGACCTGTACGAGTACCGCACGAACGGCACGGTCAGGCATTGGGTCGGCACCTGGTACCTCGTCCTGACGTCGCGTGGCTGGCTCCTGAACGCCGAGCAGTTCAGCCTGAGGTAATCGGCGCCTCGTGCCGCCAGAGCTCGGGGAACCGTCTCATCACCGCCGCGACGCCGACGACGCAGAGGATCCCGCCCGACACGACGGACGCCTGCGCGCCGACGGCGGCCGCGACCGCGGCGGCCTCGATGTCCCCGAGCCGCGGTCCGCTCGTCACGGCCATGATGTGGATTGCCGTGACGCGGCCGCGTAGCTCGTCGGGCGTCTCGAGCTGAACGATCGTCGAGCGGAAGACCGCCGAGAGGACATCGGCCGCGCCCGCGATGGCGAGGAACACGAGCGCCAGCGCGAACGAGAACGTCGAGAGCCCGAAGGCGGCGATCGCGGCGCCCCAGATGACGACGGCAATGACGACGGCACGACCGGTTCGGCGGACCATCGACACCCAGCCCGACAGGAAGGCGCCAAGGAATGCCCCGACGGCCGGTGCCGCGGCGAGGAGACCCAGGCCGGTCGGGCCGGTTCGAAACACATCGAGGGCGAGGACCGGGAACAGCGACGTCGGCATGCCGAAGATCATCGCGTCGAGGTCGATGACGAAGGTCGACAGGATGACCCGGCGGCGAATAGCGAACCGGAGCCCTTCCCGGACTGCGGCGAGCCCGGGCCGAACCGCGCCACCGAGCGGGGGCAGCGGCGCGATCGCGAGGAGCGCCGCCAGCGACGCGACGAAGGTCAGCAGGTCGACCAAATAGGCACCCGCGATCCCGACCGTCGCGAGCAGCAGGCCGCCGACGGCCGGGCCTATGACCGACGCGGCCTGGAAGTTGAGCTGGTTCAGCGCGATCGCGGCGGGCAGACGCTGTTGGGGAACGAGGCGTGGAATCGACGACGACCGCGCCGGCTGGTCGATCGACGCAAGCGCGGCCGCGACGAACGCGACGGCGAAGAGCGCCACGACCGGCGGCGAGCCGCCGAGCGCGAGCAGGACGAGGAGGAGGCTGCACCCCGCGAGCCCGAGCTGCGTCACGATGAGCAGCCGGCGTCGGTCGACCGCGTCGGCGACGGACCCCGCGCCGAGCACGAACACGAGAATCGGGACCAGCTGGACGGCCGTCAGCGCGGCGATCGCGAGGGTCGACCCGGTCAGGACGTAGACCTGGTATGGCAGCGCGATCCGCGTGATCTGGTTGCCGATCCCGCCGACGACCTGGCCGCTCCAGAGCCAGCGGTAGTCGCGGTCGAGCCGGAGCGGCGCGACGTCGAGGACGAGGCCGCGAAGGCGCGCGCGACGACTCCGGGGTGCGGATCGGGTCAACGGCCGCGGATCAGCGGCGCGCGGACGCAGACCGAACGCGGATCGTCAGGCGATGACCGTGAGTGGCGAATTCCCCGGACCCCGGCGGCATTCCCGTCACGACCTCGAATGCGGCGTCGGGATCGGTGCCGACCTGCCGGATGTACGTGACCGCCTCGCCGATCGACGCAATCGCGCGGTATGCGAGCTCGCGCCCGCGACCGACGGTCGTTCCGACAGCGGTTTCCAGATCTACCTCGAGGACGCCGTCGGCAACGTGCCAGCCGGCGAGGGTCGCATCGGGTTCGGCCGCGATCGTCTGTTCGATGTGGGGCATCAGGTGTGCGTCCGCGTCCTCGGTCACCCAGTCGGGAATCGCGACGAGCTCGCGCAGCTCGTCGACGTACGGCTCCATCGATCGCGCATCCCCGACACCGTGACCGCGCTCGTCGGTGTCCCAGCGACGCGTCGCGTCTGCCATCGCCTCTATTTGTCGCGCTCCGCGCCCGCGAGCGCGGCCTGGGCCGCGGCGAGCCGCGCGACGGGGACGCGGAACGGCGAGCACGACACGTAGTCAAGCCCGATCTCGTGGCAGAACGCGATGGAAGCCGGGTCGCCGCCGTGCTCCCCGCAGATCCCGAGCTTGATGTCGGGCCGCGTCTGGCGCCCCTTCTCGACCGCGGTCCGCATCAGCTGGCCGACACCTGTCGTATCGAGCGTCTGGAACGGGTTCGCCGGCAGGATTCGCCGCTCGACGTAGGCGAGGAGGAAGCCGCCCTCGGCGTCGTCGCGGCTGTAGCCGAACGTCATCTGCGTCAGGTCGTTGGTGCCGAAGCTGAAGAACGCGGCGTGCTTCGCAATCTCGTCGGCGGTGAGCGCGCCACGCGGCACTTCGATCATCGTCCCGAACTTGTAGTCGACCGTCTCGCCGGCAGTCTCCTCGACGGACTTCGCCTCTGCCTCGAGGAGTCGCTTCGTCTCGGCCAGCTCGTTCACATGCCCGACGAGCGGGATCATGATCTCGGCGTGCGGGTCTCCCCCACCGCGCTTCACGGCGATCGCCGCGTTCAGGATCGCGCGGGTCTGGATCTTCACGAAGTCCGGGATCATGAGCCCCAGGCGGCAGCCGCGCAGCCCCAGCATCGGGTTCTGCTCGCGGAGCGCCTCGACGGCGCTCAGGAGCGTCCGCGCCTGGGCGAACTCCGGGTCATCTTCGGGAGTCTTGAGCGTCCGGAGGCGGGTCACCTCCTCGATCAGCTCCTCGTGCGACGGCAGGAACTCGTGAAGCGGCGGGTCGATGAGTCGGACGACGACCGGGAGGCCGCTCATCGCCTTGAAGATGCCCTCGAAGTCGCCCTGCTGGAGCTTCTCGAGCTTCGCCATGGCCGCGTCGAACCGCTCGATCGCGGCCTGGTCGTCGGCCGACAGCTCCTGGTGCGCGGCGCGACGGTCCTTCGCCCGCGTCGCCTGGAACGCGACGAGGATCGCGTCGCGGACGATGTCGAGCCGCTCGCCCTCGCGGAACATGTGCTCGGTGCGGCACAGGCCGATGCCCTGCGCGCCGTAGCCACGAGCTTGTGCCGCTTCTTCGGGCTTGTCGGCGTTCGTCCAGACCTGGAGACGGCGAACCTCGTCCGCCCAGCCGAGGACCGTTCGGAGCTCCGGCTGGTCCTCGAACCGCGCGGATACGGTCGGGATGGCGCCGAGGTAGACCTCGCCCGTGGAACCGTCGACGCTGATCGGGTCGCCTTCCTTGAACGTGACGCTGCCCGCCGTCGCCTCGCGCTTGCCGTAGTCGATCAGCAGCTCGTGGACGCCGGCGACGCAAGGCTTCCCGATCTGGCGCGCGACGACCGCGGCGTGCGACGTGGCGCCGCCGCGGGCGGTCAGGATTCCCTGTGCCGCGGCCATGCCGTGGAAGTCGTCCGGCGACGTCTCGATCCGGACGAGGACGACCTTCTCGCCGGCGGCGGCCTGCTCCGCGGCGCGATCGGCGTTGAAGACGGCCTTGCCGACGGCAGCGCCCGGTGACGCGTTGAGGCCCTTCGCGATTCGGGTCGCCTGCTTGAGCGCGGCCGGATCGAACTGGTCGCGCAGCAGCTGGTCGACGTGCGCCGGTTCGATCCGGTTGAGCGCCTCCTTCTTCGAAATGACGCCCTCACCGACCATGTCGACCGCGATCTTCACGGCCGCCGCGGCCGTCCGCTTCGCAGAGCGCGTCTGGAGCATGTAGAGGCGGCCGCGCTCGATCGTGAACTCGAGGTCCTGGACGTCGCGGTAGTGCTTCTCGAGGCGCTCGCCGATCCGCTTGAACTCCGCGTAGACGTCCGGCATCTCCTGCTGCATCTGGGCGATCTTCGGTGCCGTTCGGATGCCCGCGACCACGTCCTCGCCCTGCGCGTTCGTGAGGTACTCGCCGTACAGCTCCTTCGCGCCGGTGTTCGGGTCGCGGGTGAACGCGACACCGGTGCCGGAGTCGTCGCCCATGTTGCCGAACACCATCGTCACGACGTTGACCGCGGTCCCGAGATCGTCGGCGATCTTCATCTCGCGCCGGTAGTCGAAGGCGCGCTTGCCGAACCAGCTGCCGAAGACGGCCTTGATGGCGAGGTCGAGCTGCTCGTACGGATCGGTCGGGAAGTCGCGCCCCGTCGCCTCGCGGACGATCGCCTTGAACTTCGTCGTGACCTCGCGGAGCGCGTTCGCGTCGAGATCCGTGTCGGCCTCGACGCCGCGGGCGTGCTTCGCCTCGTCGAGCGCCTCGTCGAATCGCTCGCCGCCGACGCCCATCACGATCCGCCCAAACATCTGGATGAAGCGGCGGTACGCGTCCCACCCGAACCGGTCGTTTCCGGTGAGCGCGACCAGGCCCTGGAGCGTCTCCTCGTTCAGCCCCAGGTTGAGGACCGTGTCCATCATCCCGGGCATCGAGAACTTCGCCCCGGACCGGACGCTGACGAGGAGCGGGTTCTTCGCGTCGCCGAAGCCCTTGCCGGTCTCGCGCTCGACTTCCTTCACCGCCTCGAGAACGTCGTCCCACAGGCCGTCGGGGAGCTTCTCGCCGCTCGCGAAGTAGTCGTTGCACGCCTCTGTCGTGATCGTGAATCCGGGCGGTACCGGGAGGCCCGCGCTCGTCATCTCGGCGAGGCCCGCGCCCTTGCCGCCGAGCAGGTCGCGCATCTGCGCGTTCCCCTCCGCCCGGCCCGCGCCCCACGCGTAGATGTAGCGCTTCGGGGCCTTGTGTGGGCGCTCGGCCGTCGCGGTCGCGCCGGGGACGAGGGTGTCGGCCATCGGGAAGGAGCTCCTTCAATCGCCGGACCGGCCGCGCGGGTCCGCCTTCGGGACAACGGCGTCGTGGCCGGATTGTAGCGTCGAGGCGGAGGAAGCCCGCCGAC
>DATFPL010000132.1:0-19292 GCA_035264845.1 Candidatus Limnocylindrales bacterium
CGACCGACTGACGCAGTCGGTGCCGCGACGCCGTCCGTGCCCCGGCGGCCGCCGGACCGCGCGCGCGGTGCGGGCTGGGTCGTGAGCGGTGACGTCTCGCGGGCACTGCCACTCAGCCCGACCGTCATTCGGATCGCGCTCGCGTTGATCGGCTGGCCGCCGCCTGGGTTCGCGCTCGTCGGGCTCCTCGGCGAGGCGAGCGGTTGCAGCCGGTTCGCGGCGGGCTGTGGGGTCGAGTCGTTTGGCCTCGTCACGTGGCTCCTGCAGCTCGCCGTCATCGGCGTCCTGCTCGCGTTCCCGCGCCTCGCGGCCATCTCCGCTGCCGGCACCGTGACCGCGCTCGCCGTGTCGCTGCCGGCGACGATGTTGCTCAGCGCGAGCGGCGGCGCCGCTGTCCGCGAGGCCTCGATCGCCGCGCTCATCACCGTGCTCGCCGTCGCGTATGTCGTCGGTGTCGCGTTCGCCGCGCTGCGGTGGTCGCGTAGGATCGGCGGGTGAGTCGCCGTCACGACGCCGCGTCCCTGTCGAGCGCCGCGCAGGAGTACCTCCTCGCGCTGCGCGTCATGGCGGGCGACGGATCGAGGGTGACGGCGTCGCAGGTGGGGCGCCATCTGGGCGTGTCGACCCAGGCCGCGAGCGAGATGTTTCGGCGTCTCGGTGCGGACGGCCTCGTCGAGCAGGCCGGCGGCCGCGAGCTCGTGCTGACGCGCGCGGGCCGCGCCGCGGCCGACGGCATCTTCCGTCGGCACGCGCTGTGCGAGTGGCTGCTCAACTCGGTCGTGGGGCTCGGCTGGGCCGAATCCGACGAGGAGGCCGCGCGGCTCCAGGGCGCGATCTCGCCACGCGTGGAGGCGCGACTCGACGAGCTGCTCGGCCACCCCGACACGTGCCCACACGGGAACCCGATCGACGCGGAGACCGCGAAGCGCCGGCCGGCGGGCATCCCGCTGAGCGGCGTCGAGGCCGGGCAGCGCGCGACGATCTACCGGATCACGGAGGAGGCCGAGGAGGACGCGCGGCTGCTGTCATACCTCGAGGCGCGCGCACTCCAGCCGGGCGCGCACATCGCGGTCCTCGCTCGATCCGAGTCGCTCGATTCGCTGACGATCGACGGGCCGCTCGGCCGCGCTACCTTGGGGCTCCGTCCTGCCTCGCTCATCCGGGTGCTCCCGGGCGAGGCGGATCCGTCGCTGTTCCATCGCGTCCCGTTCGGATAGCCGACGAACAAGGGAGGCCCAACGTGGTCGAGTTCGCGCGAAGTCGCCACATCGCCGCCCCGGCGGAGCGGATCTGGCCGTACGTCGACGACGTGACCTCGTGGCCCAAATGGTTCACCGAGGCCGAGCGCGGCGAGGTCCTCGAGGGCGCGGGCGAGGGCCGCCGTCAGCGGATGTACGGGCACGCGCGCGGCAAGGCGACGGAGATCGACTCGGTCGTCACGACGTACCAGCCGCCACGGCGGCTCGCATGGCGGCACGAGGCCGAGCGGGTCGACGGAAAGCCGGGCTCGGTCGTGTTCGCGAAGCAGGCCACCGCCGAGGTGACGATCGAGCCCGATGGTGCGGGCTCCCGCGTGACGTACCGGCTCGTCGCGTCGCCGGGTTCGGTCGTCAACACCTTCATGCTCCGTGTCCTCGCCCGGCGACCGATCGGGAAGTCGTTCGAGACGTCGCTCGAGCGGCTCGCCGCGCTCGCCGAGGCACCTCCGGGCTCGAAGGGCCGCTGAGCGTCCGCCCGTACAATCGCCCGATGCCAGGCCCCCGCGTCCGAATTGCGCCCAGCCCAACCGGCCCGCTCCACATCGGGACCGCCCGGACGGCCCTGTTCAACTACCTCTTCGCCCGCCGCACCGGCGGCACGTTCATCCTCCGGCTCGAGGACACGGACGTGGCGCGCTCGTCGATCGCATACGAGAAGGACATTCTCGACGGACTGCACTGGCTGGGGCTCCGCTGGGACGAGGGACCGGAGGTCGCCGGCGAGGCGGCGCGGGGTCCCTTCGGGCCGTACCGGCAGATGGAGCGGCTGCCGCTGTACCGCGAGGCTGCCGACCGGCTGCTTGCCGAGGACAAGGCGTATTACTGCTACTGCACGACGGAGCAGCTCGAGGCCGATCGGCGCGCACAGGAGGCAGCGAAGGAGCCGCCGCGGTATGTCGGTCGGTGCGCGCATCTGACCGCCGAGGAGCGCGCTGCCTTCGTCACGGAGGGGCGCCGCGCGGCGATCCGTTTCCGCGTCGGTGAGGGCGTCGTCGGGTTCGACGACATGGTCCGCGGCCGCGTCGAGTTCGAGACGACGGCGCTCGGCGGAGACACGGTCATCGTTCGGGGCGACGGGACGCCGCTGTACCACTTCACGGTCACCGTCGACGACGCGGCGATGGAGATCACGCACGTCATTCGCGGCGAGGACCACCTGTCGAACACGCCGAAGCACATCCTCCTGTTCCGGGCGCTCGGGCACCCCGAGCCCGTCTTCGCGCATCTGCCGCTGATCCTGAATCCCGACCGAACGAAGATGAGCAAGCGGAAGACGCAGACGGCGATTGCGGCCTACATCGAGGAAGGGTTCATCCGCGAGGCTCTGGTCAACTACCTCGCGCTCCTCGGCTGGTCGACCGGGACCGAGGAGGAGATCCTGTCGCTCGACGACCTCGCCGCGCGGTTCGACGTCGAGCACGTCCAGAAGGCCGGCGCGGTGTTCGACCGCGAGCGGCTCGAGTGGCTCAACGGGCAGTGGATCAGGCGCCTCTCGGCGGACGATCTCGTCGAGCGCCTCCGGCCGTTCCTGGAGCGCGAGGTCGCGGCGGGGCGGATCGAGCGGCTGCCGTCCGACGGGGAGCTGCGCGCGATCCTGCCGGTCGTGCAGGAGCGGCTGCCGACGCTGGGCGCGGTGGGCGACCTGATCGGGTTCCTGTTCGTCGATCGAGTCGACGTCGACCCGGCGATGCTCGTGCCGAAGCGGTGGGATGCAGCCACCACCGGCGCGGCACTCCGCGCGGCGCGCGAGACAATCGCGTCCGGCGGCCGCGTCAGCTACGAGGCCGACGAGCTCGAGCCGCCGCTCCGGCGTCTCGCGGAGGAGCATGGCTGGAAGGCGGGCGACCTGTTCATGGCCATCCGCGTGGCCACGACCGGCCGAACCGCAACGCCGCCGCTGTTCGACACGCTCGTCGCACTCGGCCACGACCGCACGCTGGACCGCCTCGACCGCGCAATCGAAACCCTGGAGGCCGCGGTACCCGGCAGATAAGTGCCGCCGCCGCGCCGCCGCGCCGAGCGGCGCGGCGCCACGCCGAGCGGCGCTGCGGCGCGCGCCGCGCCGAGCGGCGCTGCGGCCGCGCCGCGCTTGTGCACCGGGTGTTCAACTGCGACACCGCGCGGTCCCGATGACGTGGGGACTCGCTTTTCACGGCCGCTTTGTCCACGGCGTGCACAGCATCGGCCTTGGCGGGGCTCAATTCGGCCTGTCGGCGCCCCCTTACCCGGCCCGCCTTGTCCAATTGAACACCGGGAGTAAAGCCACCGCGAAGCCGCGGGAGACCGCAGGCTGGCACGATCGCCGCGTGCCCACCGTCGAACGTCGCCAGGATCTTGCGGCGAGGCGACTTGAGCGTGCCCTGCACGACGTCGGCGAGGAAATCCGGGAGGCTCGCCGAGCTGCGGGTCTAAGCCAGGCTGAGGTCGCGCGCCATTCGTCGATGTCGCACGCGCAGGTCAGCCGGATCGAGCGCGCGCAGCTGCGACACGCCTCGCTCGCGGATCTCGTCGCCGTGTCGACTGTCGTCGGGCTCGACTTGTCCGTCCGCGCGTATCCCGGGGCGAGACCCGTCCGCGACGCCGCGCATCTCGCCCTGCTCACGCGACTCCGGGAGCGACTCGCACCGACGCTCGTGTGGCGTACCGAAGTTCCGCTGTCGTTGCACCGCGACGCCCGGGCGTGGGACGCCGTGATCTCCCGCGCAGGGCGGCCGATCGGAGTCGAAGCCGAGACACGACTGCGCGATGTGCAGGCCGTCGAGCGGCGGATCTCGTTGAAGCTGCGCGACGGCGGCATCGAGCGCGTCGTCCTCCTCCTCGCCGATACGCGGACGAACCGCGAAGCGGTGCGCGCCGATCCCGACCGGCTCCGCTCGATGTTCCCGGTTCCTCAGCGCGACCTGCTCCGCGCGCTCGCTACCGGCGCCGATCCCTGCGGTTCCGGCGTCGTCATCCTCTGACGCCGAGCGGCTGCACACGGGGTGTGCAACCGGGCGAGCGAGGGCTCGGTCGGAGCCGTCTGAGCCCCGAGTCGTCCGCCGAACTGCACATGGGGTGTGCAGGTGACGCGTTTCGCACGCCCGACGTACAGGATCGCGGTCGAGCCGCGCCGTGGGGCGGTCGCGTTCGCTCGGTTGCACACCCGGTGTGCAAGGGCCCAGCGCCGCGTGCCGCGTGACGCGCGCCGCGTGCCCCGCGCCGCGCGCCGCGTGCACCGCGCCGCCGCGCGAAGCGCGCCGGCCCTACGTCAGCAGCCGGCTCAACACCGCGTACGCCGCCGCCGCAGCGAGGCCCGACGCGGGCAGCGTCAGGATCCAGGCGGTGACGATGTTGCCTGCCACTCCCCAGCGAACCGCGGAGAGCCGTTCGCTCGAGCCGACGCCCATGATCGCGGTCGAGATCACGTGCGTCGTCGAGACCGGCATCCCGAAGTGGGACGCGCCGAAGATGATCGTGGCCGCGGTCGTCTCGGCGGCGAACCCGTGGACGGGGTCCAGCTTCACGACCCGCTGGCCCATCGTCTTGATGATCCGCCAGCCGCCTGCCGCGGTGCCAAGCGAGATCGCGGAGGCCGCAAGGATGATGACCCACAGCGGCACGTCGGTCGATGGGAGCAGCCCGGCGGTGAACAGCGCGAGGGTCATGATCCCCATCGTCTTCTGCGCGTCGTTCGACCCGTGGCTGAACGCCATGTACGCCGCCGACGCGACCTGGAGCCGCCGGAACCGCTCGTTGAGCCGTCGCGGGTGTGCGTTCCGGAAGACGTTCAGCAGCACGACCATCAGCAGGAAGCCGATCGTGATGCCGAGGATCGGCGACACGACAAGCGGCACGAGGACCTTGTCCCGCACCCCTTCCATCTTCACGGCCTCGATCCCGGAGGCGACGATCACGGCTCCCAGCAGCCCGCCGATCAATGCGTGACTGCTCGAGCTCGGGATGCCGAGTCGCCACGTGATCAGGTTCCAGATGATCGCGCCGACGAGTGCCGCCGCGACGACGACCTGGCCCTGCGCGCCATCGGGCGTGACCGCCAGGCCTGACGCGATCGTCTTGGCGACCGCGGTCCCGGTCAGCGCGCCGACGAAGTTTGCCGTCGCCGAAAGGAGGATCGCCTGCTCGGGCTTGAGGGCCCGCGTCGACACCGATGTGGCGATCGCGTTCGCCGTGTCGTGGAAGCCGTTGATGTAATCGAAGAGGACGGCGAGGCCGATGACGACGATGATCAGCAGCGTCAGGCCTTCGGGCACGGGCGAAGGCTAGCAGGGACTCGCTAGCAGGGACCGGCGTGGCCTGAAGCGCGCCACGCCGCGCGCGCCCGAGCGGGAGCACTGCCCCTCCGCAACCTCCCGGCTATCCTTCGCGGATGCGCCTGAGCCACCTCTTCTTCTCGACCCTGCGCGACGACCCGGCCGAGGCCGAGATGCCGTCGCACCGCCTCCTCGTGCGCGCCGGCTACGTCCGGCAGCTCGGCTCCGGGATCTACTCGCTCCTGCCACTCGGGTACAGGGTCAGCAAGCGCGTCGAGCAGGTCGTCCGCGAGGAGATCGACGCGATCGGCGGCCAGGAGATGGAGATGCCCGTCGTGCACCCGGCGGAGCTGTGGAAGGAGAGCGGCCGCTACCAGAAGATCGGCCCCGAGCTCGTCCGGTTCAAGGACCGCACCGAGCGCGACATGGTCCTCGCGATGACCCACGAGGAGGTCGTCGCGAGCCTCCTCCGCGACGTCGTGAAGAGCTACCGGCAGCTGCCGATGATCGTCTACCACTTCCAGACGAAGTTCCGGGACGAGCGGCGCGCGCGCGGCGGCCTGATCCGGGTGCGCGAGTTCGTCATGAAGGACAGCTACTCGTGCGACGTCGACGAGGCCGGGCTCGATCGCAACTACGAGCTCCACTACGAGGCGTACGAGCGGATCTTCCAGCGGCTCGGCATCGACGCGATCCCCGTCGGTGCGGACGTCGGGATCATGGGCGGCAGCCTCGCCCACGAGTTCATGGCGCTCAACGAGTTCGGCGAGGACACGCTCGTCCTGTGCGGCAACTGCGACTACGCGGCGAACCAGCAGATCGCCCCTTCCTCGAAGGCGGCTCCGTCCGCCGAGGAGCCGCTCCCCGGCGAAGAGATCGCGACGCCCGGCACGACGACGATCGCGAAGCTGACCGAATTCCTGAATGTCGGCCCGGAGCGGACCGCCAAGGCCGGATTCTTCGTCGCCGGCGACGGCCGGCTCATCACCGCCATCGTGCGCGGCGATCACGACATCAACGAGACGAAGCTCGTCAACGCGGCCAAGGCCGCCGGGGGGATCCGCCCGGCACAGGTCGAGGAGATCCGGGCGGCGGGGATGGAGCCCGGCTACGGCTCTCCGATCGGCGCCCACGACACGTTCGTCGTCGTCGACGAGCTCGTGGCGAAGTCACCGAACCTGGTCGCGGGCGCGAACCGCGAGGGCTTCCACATCCGAAACGTCAACGTCGGTCGCGACTTCACACCCGATGCCGTCGCCGACCTGACGAGCGTCCAGGAGGGCGACGCCTGCCCGAACTGCGGCCACCCCGTGAAGCTCCGCAAGGGGATCGAGGTCGGCAACATCTTCAAGCTCGGCACGGACTACACCCAGCGGTTCGGGGCGACGTTTCTCGGCGAGGACGGCCAGGCGCACCCGATCGTCATGGGCTCGTACGGGATCGGCCTGGGGCGGAACGTCGCGTGCATCGTCGAGGCACACCACGACGAGAAGGGGATCGTCTGGCCCGCCGAGGTCGCCCCGTACGCCGCGCACCTCGTCGCCATCGGCGCGGCCAGGGAGCCGCGGGTCACCGAGATCGCGGACCGCCTCCACCAGCTCGCCCTCGATGCGGGGCGCGAGATCCTCTTCGACGACCGCGACGAGTCGCCCGGCGTGAAGTTCACCGATGCCGAGCTGCTCGGGATGCCAACGATCCTGACGGTCAGTCCGCGGTCGCTCGCGGCGGGCGGCGTCGAGGTCACGGACCGCGCCACCGGCGAGCGTTCGACGCAACCGATCGACGAGGTCGAGGCGATCCTGACCGGGAGCATGCCCGTCCCGGCCTGACCCGCCGCGGCCCGCGGTGACCCGCCGGGCCGAGTCGCGGGCCCCCGCTAGGATGTCGCGATGCCGCCGCGCCACATCGTCCCGAACGACGACCTGTACGCTCGCCTCGAGGTCCAGCCGGACGCGAGCTACGAGACGATCGAGATCGCGTGGCGCGCCCTCCTGAAGCGGCACCACCCCGACATCGCGGGGGCGACCGCGCTCGAGACGGCGAAGCGAATCAACGTCGCGCACGACTGGCTGAGCGACCCGGAGCTGCGGTCCCGGTACGACGAGGAGCGGGGCGCGGCCCGTGTCGCGGCGCGAGCGCGGCGACGCGCATGGGGCCCGAACGGCGGGCCCGACGGGGGAGCTCCGCCGGGGCCCGCGGGCCGACCCCCGGTTCGTCGCGCCGCGCCGCTCACAACGGCCCAGGCGCTTCGCCGCTTCCTCGATCGCGTCGCCCGACTCGACCGGACCGAGCTCGACCGTCTGTCGATCGCTGACGCAACATCGATCGCGTTCGTCGCCAGCATCAGCCGCTTCCTCGCTCCGGACGCCGCCGCCGCCCTCGAGGCCATCGACGCCGAGGTCCGACAACGGCTCCCGCCGCGCGACTGGGCCGATCCTGGCATTCGCGACTCGATCCTCGCCGCGGCCCACGAGATCGCGCTCCGCGCCTTCCTCGACGAGCACCTGTCGGAGCCGTTCCGTGGCCGCGCCCGCGACCGCCTCATGCGCGGCTGGGAGGCCGCCATCGACCAGCCCCGCTACGGCCCGAACACGGCCGCGGTCGAGCGGTTCGTCCGTCGCGTCGGCCGTCTCGACGAGGACGAGGTCGACGCCCTCGTCGGGGCGATCCGCGGCCGAATCCCGCCGGATCCGTGGCCGCGCGGGCTGGATCCCGACGAGAACGATGGGCTTCGCGTCTCGTCGGCGCTCGCCGGGCGCGACGGTGTCGAGGCCGCGGCCCCGCTCCTCTCAACCCTCGACCGCGCGACCGCGTCGCGGGCTGCCCGCCTGCTGCGCCGCACCGCGCACGCGCTCGTGCTGCGGCACGCGTTCGCGGCCGCGGACTTCGCGTCGCTGCTCGCGCCGTGGCACGCCGCGACATCGGATCCCGGAACGGGGCGTCGCGACGAGGCACGAGCGGAGGCGACCGTTCGCCGCCGGTGACAGCCGTCGACGAGCGCGCCGGCTAGCTGGCGTCGCGCTTCGGCTCCTCGCCCGCCTCCAGCTCGTCGAGCCGCTTCTCGATCCGCTCGAGCATCGCCTTCACCCCGTCGTCGCCGTCCTTCGGATTCGGGGCTGCCGTTGTGGATGCGACGG
This sequence comes from Candidatus Limnocylindrales bacterium, assembly GCA_035264845.1. Taxonomy (GTDB): domain Bacteria; phylum Chloroflexota; class Limnocylindria; order Limnocylindrales; family CSP1-4; genus JACDAV01. The sequence continues at coordinate 8,647 of DATFPL010000132.1, forward strand.
CGAGCCCCGTTGCGTTCGCGGAGCACGCCGCAGCACGCCGTCGTTGCAGTTGCGTTTCAACGGTTCAGCGCGTCGCGCGGGGGCGCCGGATGCCCTTGGCGGCGCCGCCCGCGGGGTCTACCCTTCGGCCGCCGGGCCGCCGTGTATGTGCCCGGACGAGCGCGACGAACGCCGGCGCTCGCACCCGTCCCGTTCGCGGAGTGCTGCTTGAACCGACGGACCATCGCCTCGACCGTCGCGCGGTACGCCGTCGCGGTGGCCGCCGTCGGCGCTGTGAGCGCATTCCGATTCTCCTTCGTCGCGATCCTCGGCGACCGCGCAGCGTACGTGCCGTTCATCCTGGCGGTCGCCATCGCGGCCTGGTTCGGCGGGCTGTTGCCCGGGCTGTTCGCGACCGCGCTCGGCGGCGTCGCCGCGGCGTTGCTGCTCGACGTGCCGATCGGGAGCTTCAACCTGTCGCGTCCCGGCGACGAGCTGGCGATGGCGGTCTACCTCGTCGCCGGCGTGATCGTGACGGCACTTGCGGCGGGACTGCGGAACGGCCGCGCCCGCGCCGAGGCGGAGCGCGTGATCGCGGAGGGCCACGCCGCGCGTGCCGGTCGGCTCGAAGCCGTGGCGACGGCCGTCGGTCGCGAGCTCCGCCCCAAGGAGGCCGCGGAGGCGGTCCTCCGCGAAGGCCTCGCCGCGCTCGGCGCCGGTTCGGGCGTCGTCGGGATCCTGGAGGACGACCGCGCCACGATCCGCGTCGTCAGCGGCTACGGCTACCCGCAGGAAACCCTCGACCGGTTCGAGCGATTTCCTGTCGACGCAACGCTGCCCTTGAGCGAGGCCGTCAGGCTTCGCGAGCCGATCGTCCTCGCCGGGACGGAGGAGATCCGGGTCCGCTACCCGGACCTGCGTGACAACATCCCGGAGAGCGGGACCGCGCTCGTGCTGCCGCTCATCTACGAGGAGCGCGCGATCGGCGGGCTCTATTTCCGGTTCCGCGACACGCGGCAGTTCTCGAGCGACGACCTGGGCTACCTGATGGCGCTCGGGCGGCAGTGCGCGGCGGCCCTCCAGCGCGCGCGGCTGTACGAGACTGAGTTCGTCGCGCGCAAGAGCGCGCAGCAAGCCGCCGAGCGACTCGTCTTCCTTGCCCACGCCAGCGAGGTCCTCGGCTCGTCGCTCGACTACGAGACGACAGTCGCCGCCGCTGCCCGGCTGGCAATCCCGGAATTCGCGGACTGGTGCAGCGTCTACATCCGCGAGCCCGACGACTCGATTCGGGTGATCGCGCTCGAGCACGCGGACCCGGCGAAGATCGAGGCGGCCTGGCGCTACCTGTCGGTCGACGCGCCGACGATCGCGGACGGCCATGGCGCCGGCGCGGTCATCCGGACGGGGCGGACACAGGTCATCGAATCGATCACGACGGAGATGCTCGACGCGACGGCGCCGGACGACCCCGAGCGCCGCGAGCTCCTGCGCGCAATCGCACCGCGGTCGGCGCTCATCGTCCCACTGATCGTTCGCGACCGGACGATCGGCGCGATGACGCTGACGTTCGCCGAGTCCGGTCGGCGATTCGACGAGAACGACCGAACGCTGGCCGAGGATCTCGCGCACCGCGCCGCGACGGCGGTCGACAACGCCCGGCTCGTCCGCGACGGCGAGGCGACGAGCCGCGAGCTGCGCGTGCGGGCCCATCAGCAGGAGTCGGTCGCGAGGCTCGGTCAGCAGGCGCTGTTCGACGAGAATCTCCAGCGTCTGTTCGATGCGACCGTATCCGAGGTCAGCCGTGTCCTCGACGCGGAATTCGCGACGCTCCTCCGGCTCGACCCGGCGGACGATGCGCTCGTCGTCGTTTCCGGCACCGGCTGGCACGCCGACGACAGCGATCGCGCCAGGATCCCGGCGGGCCCGGGCGACGCGGGGAGCGTCCTGCTGTCGCCGAACGCCGTGATCGTCGATGGGGGGAGTGGCGCTGGCGTCGTCTCGGCGATCCCGATGCTCGCGGACGCGCGTGTCGTGGCCCACGCGAGCCTCGCGGTGCCGGCGTCGGAAAGCGGTCGCCCATGGGGCATCCTCGCCGTCGACAGTCAATCGGCGCGGCGGTTCGACGTCGACGACGTGACGTTCCTGCGGTCCGTCGTCAACGTCCTCGCCGGGGCGATCGACCGGGCCCACAAGATGGACGAGGAGCGACGCGCGCAGGACGTCGGACGAGCGTTCATCGGCGTCGTGTCGCACGAGCTCCGAACGCCGATCACGTCGATCTACGCGGGCGCAAAGCTCCTCCACCGGAAGGCAGGCGACGAGGCGGAGCGGGCCGAGCTCGCGAGCGACATCGAGGCGGAAGCGGACCGCCTCTATCGGTTGACGGAGGACCTCCTCGTCCTGACCCGGCTCGAGCGCCACGACCTCGAGCTGGGGCGCGAGCCCATCCTGCTCAACCACCTGCTGCGCCGCGTCCTCGCGTCCGAGGAGCGGCGCTGGCCGCTGGTCTCGTTCCAGATCCGCGTCGTCGATGGGCTCGACACCGTGATGGGGGAGGAGAGCTACGTCGAGCAGGTCGTCCGGAACCTGCTCAGCAACGCCGCGAAGTACAGCCCTGCCGGCAGCGTCGTCGAGGTCGTCGCGGAGCCCCGCGGGCACGACGTGGCCGTGCGTGTCCTCGACCGCGGGCCCGGGCTCGGCGCATCCGACCCGTCGCAGCTCTTCGCGCTCTTCTACCGTGCGCCGGGCACGGCGTCGCAGGCGAGCGGGGCGGGGATCGGGCTGTTCGTGTGCGATCAGCTCGTTCGCGCGATGGGCGGGCAGCTGTGGGCCAGGGGACGTGCCGGCGGCGGCTCCGAGTTCGGGTTCTCGCTCGAGACGTACGCCGACGACGAGGGTGACGTCGATGAGCCGCCCGCACGGAGGCGCCAACCGGCCGAGGCCGTGGAAGCCGGCGGGCGATAGGCGCGATCGTCCCGTCCCCGCCCTCGATCGGCCGAAATGGGGCCGATCGGCTATGATCGGGGTCTCGTGCTCGATGGGCGCCCCGGTCAGCGCCCCGGTTCCAAACCGTCCGACCCCGATTCACACCATGCCCTGACCGGGCCCCGCGATGACGCGGGAGGGCCCCGCCAGGAGCATCACTCCGTGACCTTCGACCAACTTGGGCTGTCGCCCGAGCTCCTCCGCGCCGTCGCCGACGAGGGCTATGCGGAGCCTACGCCCGTCCAGGCCGAGGCGATCCCCCACGTGCTCGCGGGCCGCGACGTCCTCGCCGGCGCCCAGACCGGCACCGGCAAGACGGCCGCGTTCGTGCTGCCGATCCTGGACCGCCTCAACGCCACCCGCCCGCGCGACGCGCAGCCGCGCGACCGCCGCAACGCAACCCGCGCCCCCATCCGGGTCCTCGTCCTCACTCCCACCCGCGAGCTCGCGCTCCAGGTCGAGCAGAGCGTCAGGACATACGGCGCCCGGCGCCCGGTTCGCTCGACGACCATCTACGGCGGCGTCGGGTTCGACCCGCAGGTCCGCGCGCTTCGTGGCGGCCCGGAGATCGTCGTCGCGACGCCCGGTCGCCTCCTCGACCACGTCACGCAGCGAACGATCGACCTCTCGACGGTCGAGGTCCTCGTCCTCGACGAGGCCGATCGGATGCTCGACATGGGCTTCATCCGCGACATCCGCAAGATCCTCGCGCTGCTCCCCGCGCGCCGCCAGAACCTCCTGTTCTCGGCGACGTTTTCCGACGACATCCGGCGTCTCGCCGACGGCCTCCTCGATCGACCGGCCGAGATCCAGATCGCGCGCCGGAACACCGCCGCCGAACTGGTTCGGCAGGTCGTGCTCCCGGTCGACCGCGAGCGGAAGCGCGAGCTGCTCAGCCACCTGATCCGATCGGGGCGGATCGAGCAGGCGCTCGTCTTCACCCGCACGAAGCACGGCGCGAACAGGCTCGCGATGCAGCTCGCGAAGGACGGCATCTCGGCCGCCGCGATTCACGGCAACAAGAGCCAGTCCCAGCGGGTTCGCGCACTCGACGACTTCAAGGCCGGGCGCGTCGCCATCCTCGTCGCAACGGACATCGCGGCCCGTGGCCTCGACATCGACGGGCTGCCGCACGTCGTGAACTTCGAGCTCCCGATGGTCGCCGAGGACTACATCCACCGAATCGGTCGCACCGGACGCGCCGGAGCCGGCGGCGACGCCGTGTCGCTCGTCTGTGTCGACGAGACGCCGCTGCTACGCGCGATCGAGGCGCTCCTCAGGCGCCCGATCCCGACGGAGGTCGTCCCCGGTTTCGCGCCGGATGCCCGAATCCGGGCGGAGCCGGTCAGGCTGCGTAGCAACGAGCCACGCGGCCCGATGCCGCGCGCGAACGCCGGACGACCGAACGGCGGACGACCGACCGCAGGCCGCGCGATCGCCGGTCGCGCCAACGGTGCGCGGCCGACCGGACCGCGCCCGAACGGCGCTCGGCCGGCCAACGCGGGCCCGAACGGCCCTCGCCGGAGCGGTCCGCGCCCGGAGTCGCCCCGACCCGTCGGCATCGGCAACGGCTTCGCGCCAGCCCGTCGTCCACTGCCGCGGGATCCGCAGCGCGTGATGCCGGGCGAGCGCTTCGCCCGCAACACCGGTCGCTGACGCGGCGCCTCCAGGCCGGGCGACGCGCAACCCGGCTGGCATACTGACCGGGGGACCGGCCACCGGCCGGCGTCGCTGAGGGGGCCGTGGACGCCCGGATCCTGCTCGTCGAGGACGACCCGTCGATCCGCGAGGTCACCGCGATCGGGTTGACCAACGCCGGTTTCGACATCGTCACCGCGGTCGATGGCGTCGACGGGCTCGAGCGTTTCCGCGGCGGGACGTTCGACCTCGTGCTGCTCGACGTGATGCTCCCGCGGATGGACGGCCTCGAGGTCTGCCGAGCGATCCGCAAGACGTCGACCGTTCCGATCGTCATGCTCACGGCGCGCGGTGACACGATCGACGTCGTCGTCGGCCTCGAGGCGGGGGCGGACGACTATGTCAAGAAGCCCTTCGAGGTCCCGGAGCTCGTGGCCCGCGTCCGCGCCGCGCTACGGCGCGCGGGTCACGGTCCCGACGAGGACGCCCGGGTCCGACTCGGCTCGCTCGCGATCGACATCCCCGGGCGCACCGTGGAGCGCGATGGCGCGGAGATCCCGCTGACGCGGACGGAGTTCGACCTTCTCGTCGAGCTCACGCGCCACGCCGGCCAGGTGCTCAGCCGCGACTCGCTGCTCGACCGCGTCTGGGGTTACGACTACCTCGGCGATTCCCGGCTCGTAGACGTGGCGATCCAGCGGCTCCGGTCCAAGGTCGAGGCCGATCCTGCCAACCCGACGATCCTCGTCACCGTCCGCGGCTCCGGCTACAAGGCCGCGAGGACGGCGTGATGGGCGTCCGGGCGCGGCTCACGGTCACCCTCGTCGCCCTCGTCGTGTTGACCGCGGCAGTCCTCGGAATCGGGGCGTACGCGTTCGTCGACGGGTCGCTTCACGAGCGGCTGCTCAACGACGCCCGCGCCGAGGCGGTCTTCGACCTGTCAGTGCTCGCGCCCGGTCGGCTCGGAGCGGATCGCTCTCCGGCGGCGATCCAGCAGCTCGTCCAGACCATCCTCATCCGCGGGCCGGAGACGATCGTGGACATCGGCGCGGCGGAACCGATCGTCTCGTCGCAGTTCGAGCTGGGGCCCAACCCGCTGCCAAAGCTCGGCGAGGTCCGGAGCGTCGTCGCCGCCGGGGACCTCGGCTACCAGTGGGTCAGGATCGGGGACAAGCCGCGGCTGGTCGTCGGCGGCCGGATGCCGCCGTCGGGCCCCGACTTCTACTTCGTCCACGACGCGAGCGGGATCGACGCGGCGCTGAGCCAGCTCAGGCTCGCGCTGGGCGGCGGCGCCCTCCTGCTCGCGCTCCTCGCGCTCGTTGCGGCGCGCGTCGCGGCGCGCGGGGTCCTTCGTCCGGTCGAGGCCGCCGGTCGCGCCGCGCAGCGGATCGAGCAGGGCGATCTGTCGGCGCGGGTGCCGGTCGCATCACGCGACGAGTTCGGGACATGGGCGCTGCGGTTCAACCGGATGGCGGACTCGCTCGACGAGACGATCGGCCGCCTCCGCGAGTCGCAGGGCCAGAACCGCCGGTTCGTTTCGGACGTCTCGCACGAGCTCCGGACGCCGCTTGCCGCACTCGTGGCTGAGGCGTCGATCCTGCGCGATCATCTCGGCGCGCTGCCGTCGGAGGCGCGGCGAGCCGGGGAGCTCCTCGTCGGCGACGTGGCGCGGCTCCGGACGCTCGTCGAGGAGCTGATGGAGCTGTCGCGCTTCGACGCCGACGCAGAACAGGTGGAGGTCGACCAGGTCGACCTTGGGCGGCTCGTCAGGACGATCGCGACGGCGCGCCTCCCGGAGGCACACGTGGCGCTGCCCGCGGAGCCCGTCGTCGTCGGCACCGAGCCGCGCCGACTGGAGCGGATCCTCGGCAACCTGCTCGACAACGCGCGGGAGCACGGCGGCGGCGAATCGGTCGAGGTGGAGCTCCTCGTCGGGTCCGACGAGGTGACGATCGCCGTCGCCGATCGCGGCCCCGGCGTGCCAGCGGATCGTCTCGGCCGCATCTTCGAGCGGTTCTACAAGGCGGATCCATCGCGCCGCTCGGGGAGCAGCGGGCTGGGGCTCGCGATCGCGGCGGAACACGCCGAGCTCCTCGGCGGCCACCTCCTGGCCGCCAACCGGCCCGAAGGCGGACTGCGGATCGAGCTGAGGCTGCCTGTGACCCGATCGTTACCGGCCGGCGACGTTCCTGCGAAGCCGCCGATCCAGAGTCGGACTCCAACGTCATCCGCTCAGGAGCCCATCCGGTGAAGCACTTGTCAGTCCTCTTCCTCGCCGTCGCCTTCGTCGTCGGCGCCTGCTCCGCCACCTCCGGCGGTCTCGGCTCGCTTCCGCCGGCGCGGTCGGCCGATCCCGCCGTGGGCGTCGGCAGCCCGGATCTCACCCCGGACGCGACGACGGATCCCTCGACCGATCCCGCGACCTCGCCCGGCAGCTCACCGGACGCATCGGCCGCACCGTCGCCCGCCGGCGGTACGACGATCGTCCGGGCCTACTTCTTCCTCGCGGGCGCCCAGGGCACCGCCGGCCTCGTCCCGGTCCTCCGCGAGATCCCGAGCACGAAGGCCGTCGCGACGGCGGCCGTCACCGCGCTGCTTGACGGCCCGAACGCTCGTGAGCGGACCACCGATCCCGCGATCTCGACCGTCGTTCCGGCCGGCTCCAGGCTCCTCGACCTCAGCGTGAAGGACGGCGTCGCGACGGTAGACCTGTCGAGCGAGTTCGAGTCGGGCGGCGGCACGGCGTCAGTCCTCGGCCGCCTGGCGCAGGTCGTCTACACACTGACCCAGTTCCCGACCATCAACTCCGTCCTCTTCGAGATCGACGGCCAGCGCGTCAAGGCATTCGGCGGCGAGGGTGTCGTCCTCGACAAGCCGGTCGGGCGCGCCGACTACGTCGACCAGCTCCCCGTCATCTTCGCCGACCGACCCGCGTGGGGCGCCGGGTTCGGCAACCCCGGCCGCGTCGCTGGTAATGCCGACGTCTTCGAGGCGCAGTTCAACGTCACGCTCATCGACGGTTCCGGGCACAAGCTCTTCGACGGCCCCGCGCACGCGTCGTGCGGCACCGGCTGCCGCGGGACGTTCGACTTCACGGTCCCGTACAACGTGTCGAAGGCGCAGTGGGGGACGCTCCGGCTGTGGGACGCGTCGGAGAAGGACGGCTCGCCGGAGATGATCCGCGACTACCCGGTCTGGCTCACGCCCGCCGGCTGACCACCCGCCGCTCGTTCCAACGCCCCGGGCAACGCCCGGGGCGTTCGGTTGTCCGCGACGCGTCACGAATTCGCGGCGCTGAGGCCTGACTCGCCATAGACTCCGTGGACGGCCCGGCAGGGGCTGACGAGCACACGCCGCATCGCAGCGCGGCGCTCGACACGGAGATCCTGTGCCCGGACCGTGGGTCACTCCCGAGCTGACCTCGCTCAATCGTCTCCCGATGCACGCGGTGCCGCACCTCGAGCGCGTCGATCTCGACGGCGCGTGGCGGTTCCAGCTCCTTCGCTCGCCGGATGCGGAGCCAGGCGCGGAGTGGGGGGAGGCGCAGGTTCCCGGCTGCTGGACGATGCAGGGCTTCGACGACCGGCCGCAGTACACGAACGTCCAGATGCCATTCGGGAGCCTGCCGCCCACTGTTCCCGAGGACAACCCGACCGGCATCTACGAGCGGACGTTCACCGTGCCGCCGGAGTGGGCCGGGCGGCGCGTCGTCCTCCACGTCGGAGCCGCTGAGAGCGTCCTCATCGTCACCGTCAACGGCCGCGACGCGGGCATCAGCAAGGACTCCCACCTGGCCGCGGAGTTCGACGTGACGTCCCTGGTCGCCAGCGGCGAGAACACGCTCCGGCTCCGCGTCGTGAAGTGGTCGGACGCGACCTTCGTCGAGGACCAGGACGAGTGGTGGCACGGGGGAATCACCCGGTCGGTGTTCCTGTACGCCACGGAGCGCGTCCATCTGAGCGACATCCGCGCGATCGGCGGCCTCTCCGACGATCTGCACACCGGCCGCCTCGACGTCCGCCTCGAAGTGTCGTTCGACGGCATCGAGCAGCAGGCGGGCTGGACGGTCGAGGCGCGGCTCGACTCCGTCGGGGAGCCCCTCCGCGCGGAGGTCCCGACGGGCGTTCCGCGCGACGAGCGCGGTTCGTGGACGCGCGAGAAGTGGAACGTTCAGGCCAGGCGCGCGATCGGCGCGGACATGAGCGTCGCGGAGCGCGGCGACTGGCAGCAGCTGTACGAGTGGCAGGTCCCGCCGCCGGCCGGCGTCGTCGAGTGGCAGCTCGCTGTCCCGGACGTAAGGCGCTGGTCGAGCGAGGAACCGAACCTTTACCCGCTCCGCGTGACACTCCGGTCACCCGCGGGCGATGTCGTCGAGGAGGCCGATCTGCGGGTCGGATTCCGGCGGGTCGAGATCCGCGGGCTGGATCTTCTGCTGAACGGCCGACGAGTCCTCATCCGCGGCATCAACCGCCACGACTTCGACCAGCGGACCGGCCGCGTGGTGTCCGTCGAGTCGATGCGCGCGGACCTCGTCCAGATGAAGCAATTCGGGTTCAACGCCGTGCGCACCTCGCATTACCCCAACGACCCGGCGTTCCTCGACCTGACCGACGAGCTGGGCCTCTACGTAATCGACGAAGCCGACATCGAATCGCACGCCTTCTGGGGCACGCTCTGCGACGACCCGCGCTACCTCGAGCAGTGGGTCAGCCGCGTCTCGCGAATGGCGATCCGCGACAAGAACCACCCGTCGATCATCCTCTGGTCGCTCGGCAACGAGTCCGGGTACGGGCTGAACCACGACGCCGCGGCGGCATGGCTGCGCCGGTACGACGGGTCGCGGCCACTCCATTACGAGGGCGCGATCCGGTTCGACTGGGTGGGCGAGCAAACGGTGAGCGACGTCACCTGTCCGATGTACCCGCCGATCTGGGCGATCGTCGAGCACGCCCGGTCAGGCAAGCAACGTCACCCGCTGATCATGTGCGAGTACTCCCACGCGATGGGCAACAGCAACGGAACGCTCGCCGAGTACTGGGACGCGATCGAATCGACGCCGGGGCTGCAGGGCGGCTTCATCTGGGAGTGGTGGGATCACGGGCTCGTCCAGAAGCTGCCGGACGGCACGGAGCGGTGGGCCTACGGCGGCGACTTCGGCGACGAACCGAACGACGGCAACTTCTGCATCGACGGGATCGTCTGGCCGGACCGCCGGCCGAAGCCGGCGCTCTGGGAGCACAAGCAGCTCGCGGCACCGTTTCAGGTCAGTGCGTCGACCGAGGACGCGCGGCGCGGCCGGATCGAGATCCACAACCGGCGCGAGGCTGGCGACACCGGCGACGTCCGCGCCCTGTACGAGATGTCGGTCGACGGTGACGTCGTGTCGTCCGGCGAGGTGCCGCTCCCCGCGATCGCGGCCGGGGACCGCGCGGTCGTCTCGATCCCAGGGTTCGCGCCGCCGCACGCGGACGGTCGCGAGGCATGGCTGACGATCCGGTTCACGACGCCGGAGGCGACGGCGTGGTCGCCGGCCGGATTCGAGCTGTGCTGGGCGCAGCTCCCGCTCAACGACGAGCGCTCGCGCACGGCCGCGGCCGCGACCGGCGGCTCCATGCCGCGCGTCGACGACGCCGGGCTCCTCGTCGACGATCTCCTTGCAGCCCCGCCGGTACTGTCGCTGTGGCGCGCGCCGACGGACAACGACCGGATCGGTGGGATGGCGCAGACGTGGGCCGATTGCGGCCTCGACCGGCTCGAGCGGCGGCTCGTCTCGGTCGCGAGGGACGACGGCGGCGCGACGGTGCGGGCGACGTACGAGACCGAAGGCGGGATCGTCGAGCACGAGCAGCGGCTTCGTTTGGTCGGTGAGGGGACGGTCTCGATCGACGAGACCGTCGTCATCCCCGGCGGCCTGACGGATCTCGCTCGCGTCGGCGCCGTCTTCGACGTGGCCCCGGGGTTCGAGGACGTCGAGTGGTTCGGGCGCGGACCGGTCGAGTCGTACCCGGATCGGCGCCGCGGCGCGGCCGTCGGGCGCTGGCGAT
>DATFPL010000133.1:0-3291 GCA_035264845.1 Candidatus Limnocylindrales bacterium
AAGAACGAGCCGCTCCTTCGCCGGTACGTGCGTCCGACGCAACACCGGGGTCCGGTACGTGCGTGCGACGCAACACGGCGCGGAGAACAAGCGGCGGAGAACGGCCCCTCAGTCCGTCCGGCCCTCCGGCCACGTGCCCATGACCTGCCGGAGCACCGCGAACTCGCCGACGTGGTACGCGTTGTGATCGGCCGCGATCCGGATCTCCCGCAGGACCGTGTGACCCGGCGTCCCCGGAATGACTGCGAACAGATCCGACGCGGGGTCGAGCAGGATCTCCCGCAGCTCGGCGCGGTCCGAGAGCAGCGCTTCGATCGTCGCCTGGAACTCCGCCGGAGTCGCCGTCGCGTCCGGCGCCGGCCAGTACTCGCGCGGCCACTCGCGCTCCGAGTAGTCGCGGTCGCGGATGTACTCGAGGATGTCGAGCTGGGTCAGCCGGATGTGCTCGAGGAGCTGCCACGGCGAGTAGTCGACGTTCGGCGGCCGCTCGTTGATCGCGCGGTCCGGGAAGTCGGCCACCGCCTCCTCGAGCGGCATGTGCGCGCCGACGCCGTCGAGGAGCTCTGCGAGCTGGTTGCGCAGGGTTCGGTCGTTCATCGCGTGTCTCCTCGCGGTACCGGCGTAGTCGTCAGGTGAACGGGACGGTACCCTCCGGCGCGATGCGCGACTACCGGTCGACCTCGTTCTGGCTCGAAACCTGCGGCGACGACCTAACGCCGCGCGCCGCACTGAAGCAATCCGTCGACTGCGACGTCGCGATCCTCGGCGCCGGCTACTCCGGGCTGTGGACCGCGTACTACCTGCTGAAGGCGGACCCGAAGCTGCGCGTCGTCATCGTCGAGCGCGAGATCGCGGGCTTTGGCGCGTCCGGCCGAAACGGCGGCTGGTGCTCCGCGGGCCTGAACATCTCCCTCCATCGGCTGGAGAAGCTGCACGGTCGCGACGCCGCGCGCGCCACGTACCAGGCGATGTTCGACACGCTCGACGAGATCGAACGCGTCGTCCGCGACGAGCGCCTCGACGTCGACTGGCGCCGCGGCGGGCAGCTCCTCGTCGCCCGCGGGACGCACCAGGTGCCGGCCCTCCGGGAGACGTTCGACGAGTTCGATGCGTACGGCTTTGGGGACCGGTATCAGCTCCTGGACGCGGGCGCGACCGCCGAGCGGGTGCGGATCGACGGCGCGCTCGGTGGCCTGTACACGCCGGATTGCGCCGTCGTCCAGCCGGCGACGCTCGCACGCAAGCTGGCACGGCTCGTCGAACGCATGGGCGCGACGATCGTCGAGGGCACTGAAGTCACCGACTACCGACCCCGCGCCGCCGGCCGCCGTCCGGCGCTCATGACCCCCAACGGAGACGTCACCGCCGACGTCGTCGTCCTCGCCGGCGAGGCATACCTGACCCGGCTCCGGCGCCTCCACCGCCAGCTCGTCCCGCTCTACTCGCTGATCGTGCTCACGGAGCCGCTCAGCGACGAGCACTGGGCGCAGATCGGGTGGCAGGCGCACGAGTGCGTCGCGTCGATGCGGCTGTCCGTCGACTACCTGTCGCGGACCGCCGACGGCCGGATCCTCTTCGGCGGCCGCGGCGCGCCATATCGCTTCGGGTCACCGATCCGCGACGACTACGACCGCCACGACCCGACGCACGAGATGCTGCGCGGCATGGCGCGGTCGTGGTTCCCGGTGCTCCGCGACGTCGAGTTCACGCACGCCTGGGGCGGGCCGCTCGGGATGCCGCGCGACTGGCACCCGACGTTCTCGCTCGACCGCCGAAGCGGCGTCGCGACAGCGCGCGGCTACGTTGGGCACGGAGTGGCGACGACGAACCTCGCCGGTCGCACGCTCGCGGACCTCATCGGCGGCCGCGAGACGGCGGTGACGCGGCTGCCGTTCGTCGGGCACGGCTCACGCAACTGGGAGCCGGAGCCGTTCCGCTGGATCGGGGTCCGGTTCGCGCAGGAGGCGCTCGGTCGGGTCGACGCGAAAGCCGCGCGAACCGGCCGACCGCCGACCGGCCGGTCGCTGGCGGAGCGGATCGCCCGCCACTGAGCGCCGGCGACGTGGCGCCGCGGCCGCGCGACCTACCCCTTCGCCGCCTTCGCGACCTCGTCGTCTTCGTCGATCTCGACGCCGTGGCTCTTCGCCGCCTTCATGATCTTCTCCGCGGCACGCTTCTTGGCGGCGCCGCTCTCGAAGTCGGTCTGATTGAACCGCGCCGCGGCGTTCCTGACGTGCGATTCGTCGTGGATCGGCAGATGCCGCTCGCCGTCCCGGTCGACGTAGGCGAACTCGGAGTCCTTGAGCTTGTTTCGGTCGGCGGTATCGAGCTCGGGCATCGCGCACCTCCTTGATGCGTCGATCCTGCCCCGGCCGTCGTTCCGGCCGGCTCACGCCCTCCCCATCACCGTTGCAGCGGCGTGTCGCCGAAAGGCGAGCGCCTCAGCTCATCGCGACGACGTTCGAGTACGCACCGACGAGCCCGACGACCGTCCCGACAGTGGCGACCACGGCGGCGACCCGCTGGTAGCGCCGGGCGACGATCGAGAACGTCGCCACGACGAACAGGATCAGACCGACCTTGAAGGCGACGACCATCGGGACGCCGAACTCGACGAACGCGCGCCCCACGAGCGGGTTCATCTCGGCGGCCGGGCCGTGGAGGCCCATCATCCCGAGGAACGTGAGGAGGTCGCTCGCCTGCGCCGCGCCGACTGCGATGAACACGCCGAGGACGGCTGCCACCGCTAGCGCCTCCGCCCGACGTGCCGTTGCATCGCTCGACCGCGTCCTCCGAACTTCCGGGGTCCCGTGTCCCGTCGAGATGGAGGGTCGCGGACTGCCGGAGCCATCCGTGGGACAGAGGTCGTCTCTCACGTGGCAGCCTCGTGACAGGTCGAAGTACCAGGACCTTCGTACCAGCCGAGTATTCCCCGGACGTCCCCGCACGTCACCAATACGCCTCGATAAGCGGGGCGTCGCGGCACCGTCGCCCGCTGTGCGGATCGCGCCGCGAGGTCCGCCGCCCATGACGCGCCACGCGGGCCGGGCCGGTATCCTGTCGCGGACATCCCCGTCCACCTCTCCCCGCTTCAGATCAGGTGTTGCCCATGAAGGTCGGTGTCGCCCGGGAAACCGCGCCCGGCGAACGACGAGTCGCGCTCGTGCCGGAGGCGCTCGGCAAGCTCAAGACTGCCGGGCTCGACGTCCTCGTCGAGGCAGGCGCCGGCGCCGGCGCGCAGATCCCGGACTCGGCCTACACCGAAGCCGGAGCGTCGATCGTCTCGACCGC
>DATFPL010000134.1:0-10644 GCA_035264845.1 Candidatus Limnocylindrales bacterium
CGCCCACCTCTTCGAGCACGTCATGTTCCAGGGCTCGCGGAACGTCGCCAAGGCCGAGCACATCGCGCTCGTGCAGGCGGCCGGCGGCACGATGAACGGCACGACCTGGCTCGACCGGACGAACTATTTCGAGACGATGCCCTCGCACCAGGTCGAGCTCGCGCTGTGGCTCGAAGCGGACCGCATGGGGACGCTCCTCGACGCGCTGTCGCAGGAGAACCTCGACAACCAGCGCGAGGTCGTCAAGAACGAGAAGCGCTGGTCGTACGACAACCGGCCGTACGGCTCGTGGAGCGAGAAGCTCCAGGCCCACCTCTTTCCGCCGGAGCACCCGTACCACCACTCGACGATCGGGTCGATGGACGACCTCGATGCCGCGTCGCTCGAGGACGTGCGCGAGTTCTTCCGGACGTACTACGCCCCGAACAACGCCACGCTCGCCGTAGTCGGCGACGTAGAGCCGCGCCGCATCCGCGAGTGGGCGGAGCGGTACTTCGGGCCGATCCCCGCCAATTCGTCGATTCCGCCGCTCGGTGACCTGTCGCTGCCCCCGACCCTTGGCGGCGAGCGTCGCGAGACCGTTCCGGACCGAGTCCCCCTGCCGCGTGTCTACTTCGGGTTCCGCGCGCCGGTGTTCGGAGACCCGCGCCTCGACGCGCTCGATCTCGCCTCGCAGATCCTCGCCGGCGGGAAGGGGAGCCGGCTCCACCGGCGGCTCGTCCGCGACGAGCGGATGGCCCAGGACGTCGCGCTCGTGGCCCTCGGGTTCGTCGGCGGTGCGTCGATGGCCGCGGGCTGGGCGACGGTGAGGCCCGGCGTCGACATCGCCGCGGTAGAGGCGGCCTTCGAGGAGGAGCTCGATCGTTTGGGCCGCCAGGCGGTGTCGCCGGATGAGCTGGCGCGGTCGATGGCACTCGTCGAGGCGGACGAGCTCGGGGCGCTCCAGCGGGTCGACGAGCGGGCCGACCGCCTGGCGATGTACGCCACGCTCTTTGACGACCCCGGGCTCATCAACTCGATGCTCGAGAGGTATCAGGCGGTCACCCCGGCGGCCATCCGCACGGTCGCGCGTGAGGTGTTCCGCGCCGACAACCGGGTCGTCATGACATACGTCCCCGACGGCGGACCGGCGGACGAACGGGCGGCGACCGAATCCGACGAGCTCGAGGAGGAAGTCGCGGCATGACGGAGCTCGTCGCCACGCGCCCGGTACCCGGCACCCCGCGGCCGTACGAGTTCCCGTCCGTCTCGCGGTCGCGACTCGACAATGGGCTGTCGGTTTTCGTCGTCGACATGCCGGGGCGGCCGCTCGTGTCGGCGTCGCTGATCCTCCCCAACGGCGCGGCGGACGAGCCGGCGGCCGAGGCCGGGGCCACGGTCCTCGCATCGCGCGCCCTGTCCGAGGGAACGGAGCGGTACGACGCGATCGAGCTCGTCGAGGCGGCCGAACGACTGGGCGCCTCGCTCCATGCGGAGGCGGGCTGGGACGCAACGTCCGCAGGCGTCGATGTCCCGGCCGCGCGGCTCGATCCCGCGCTGGAGCTCCTCGCAGAGATGGTCGCGCATCCAACGTTCCCGGAGTCCGAGATCGAGCGCCTCCGCGACGAGCGCCTCAACGACCTCCTCCAGGCGCGCGCCGATCCGCGGCGTCGCGCGGAGGAGGCGTTCGTCGAGACGATCTACGCGCCCGACTCGCCGTATCACCGGCCGTCGGGCGGCACGCGCGAGACGGTTGAGCGGCTCGACTCGCGGCGGCTCCGCGCCGCCCATGAGCGCGGCTTCGATCCGGCGCGCACGACGCTCATCCTCGGCGGCGACCTGCGCGGGATCGACGTCCCGGCGATCGTCGAGCGGCTGTTCGGTCGCTGGAAGCGGAGTGCCAGCGCGGCTGGCGGATCGATGATCGTCGACGCGCCGGGACTCGGTTCGCGGCGGGTTCGCGTCATCCACCGGCCGGGCGCCGTTCAGACGGAGATCCGGATCGGGCACACCGGACTGCCGCGGGCGATCCCGGACTTCCACGCCGTGTCGGTCATGAGCGCCATCCTCGGCGGCTTGTTCAACTCGCGGCTGAACATGAAGCTGCGCGAGGAGAAGGGCTACACATACGGCGCCAGCGCCGGGTTCGACCTGCGGCGTGGCGCGGGTCCGTTCGCCGCCCGTGCCGCAGTGAACACGGAGGCGACCGTTCCTGCCGTCCAGGAATTTTTGGCCGAGCTCGAGCGAATCGCCTCGGAGCCCGTCACCGATGCGGAGCTCCGTGCGGCGCGCGACTTCCTCGTCGGCGTCTTCCCGCTCCGCTTCGAGACACCGGGCGCCGTGGTCGGCGCGCTTTCGGGACTCGTCGTCCACGGACTCGACGAGGCCGAGCTGGTGCGGTACCGCGCCGCGATCGAGGCCGTCACGATCGACGACGTCGCGCGCGCCGCGCGAGAGCACATCGAGCTCCGTCGTGCGGCGATCCTGCTCGTCGGCGACGCCGACGCGTTCGGTCGCGATCTGGAGGCGGCCGACGTGGGGCCGATCGTCGTCGAGCGCGACGAGGAGCCGACGACCGAAGGGCCCATCGGCGGGCCCAGCGACGAGCCCGGCCCCGTGGACGACGACGAAGCGGGTCCAACCGGCCGCGCGGACGACCCGACACCGGACGGGACCGCCGACCCCGCGCCACCGCCGCCGGGGAGCGAGGAAGTCGACGACCGCTGATCCGCGGCTACCGGACGCTGCGCCCGTCGGGCGCCTCGGCGCCCGGCTTCCGGCGCTCGCGTCGCCGGTGTATCGGCGGTTCATCGTCGGCGCGTTCATCGGCACGATCGGGTCGTGGATGCAGACGACGGCCCAGGGCTGGCTCGTGCTGGACCTCACGAACTCCGCGGCGCTGCTCGGCCTGACGAGCGCCATCCAGTCCGCGCCGACGCTCTTCCTCTCGCTCATCGCCGGCGTCCTCGCCGACCGGATGGACCTGCGCCGGATCCTCATCGCGACGCAGGCGGCGGGCGGCGTCCTCGCCGCCGTGCTGGCGGTGCTGACGGGCTCCGGCACCGTCCAGTTCTGGCACGTCGTCGTCATCGCGGCGCTGGCCGGGTCGGCTGGCGCGTTCGGCATGCCCGCGTTCCAGGCCGTCGTCTCGACGATCGTCGAGCGCAACGCGATCGGCAACGCGATCGCGCTCAACTCCGCCCAGTTCAATCTGGGTCGGATCGTCGGGCCGTCGATGGCGGGCTTCGCGATCGCTGCGGGCGGCCTGGCGGTCGCGTTCTGGGCGAACGCGCTGAGCTTCGTCGTCGTCGTTCTCGTCCTCGCGACGCTGCCGATCAAGCGGCCGGCAGCCCTCGCCCGCGTCGACGCGTCGCTCTGGTCGAACCTGATGGACGGGATCGACTACCTGCGGCGCGAACCGGTGATCCGCGGGCTCGTTCTGCTCGCGGCCGTGCCCGCTGTCTTCGTCCTCAACTACCTCGTTCTGCTGCCCGTGTACGCGCGCGACGTGCTGGGCGTCGGCGCAGCCGGGCTCGGGTTGCTTACCGCGGGCGTCGGCGTGGGCGCGCTGACGGGCGCGCTGTCGGTCGCGGTGCTGCGGCCATCCGGCGGGTCCGGGGCGCTGCTGCTCTCCGGGCTGACGGTGGCGGCGACCGCGCTCGTCGTGTTCGCGGTGTCGCGCTGGCTGCCGCTGTCGCTGGTCGCACTGGCCGTGCTCGGTGCGGCCCAGGTTGCCTACTACGCGACGACGAACACGCTGATCCAGATGCTCGTACCGGCGCGGCTCCGCGGCCGGGTCGTGTCGCTCTACATCCTGACGTCGCTGGGCGTGATCCCGATCGGAAACCTGCTCGCCGGGCTCGTCGCCCAGGCGTTTGGTCCGACCGTCGCCCTCGCCGGAGGCGGCATTGCGACGCTCGTCGTCGTGGGCGCAGTCGTCGTGTCGTTCCCAAGCCTCCGCCGGGTTCGCCCGGAGCCGTACGCGCGGGCCACGTAACGCCGGCGCGCGGCGGGGCGCCCACGGGCGCGCCATTCACCCGGCGAATGAGATGCGCACCGTGCCCTCGCGGCACCGCTGGAATGGGCCGATCGATGGCGTGACGACGACCGGCGCCGCAGGTTTCCATTCAGCCGGCGAATAGGCGCACGTGCGCCCGTCGCGGCTCCGCGCGGCGAGCGATCGGACCCCGATCCCGACGGCGTATTCACGCCGCGAATGAGATCCTGGCGCTGCCCTCGTCGCCGCGCGCGCAGAACGCAGCTCCTTCGCCCGACGACGCAGGGTCGGCCGCTTTCCATTCGCCGGGTGAATGGCGGCCGCGCCGCCGTGTCCGTGCGTGGCCGTGACGTTGCGACCCGTGGGGTAGGCTCCGCGGGTGATCGTCGTGGTTGGCAATCCGATCTCCGCGGGGCCCGAGCTCCCCGGCGGAGTGGAAGGGACGCCGGGACGGGCGGCGATTGCGGCGGCGCGCGCGGGCGCCACGGTCCAACTGGTCGGCAAGGCCGGCGACGATCCCACCGGCGACGCCGTGCTGCTCGCGCTCGCGGCGGCAGGGGTCGGGCATGTGGCCTTTCTTCGCGACGCAGCTCACCCGACTCCGATCGCCCGGCGTCTCGACGCCGTGACTGGTGACGACGACGGCGGATTGGCCGACGAGCTGCTCGGCGACGCCGACACGTCGGGACTCGAGATCGTTCCCGAGGCGCCCGGGGACCGCCCCGCCCTCGAGGCGGCGGACGTCGAGCTCGCCCTTCGGTACCTGCCGGACTTCCGCGCGATCCTCGTCGCCGAGCCCCAGCCGGATGGCGTCGTCGCGGTGGCCGCCGAGGCGGCCGCCTACGCGGGCGCCGAGCTGGTCGTGGTCGTGCGAGGCGGGCAGCGCCCAACGGCTTTAGGCGATGCGCTCGTCATCGAAGCGCCGGCGGACGACCCGGATTCGGCATTCGCGACGATGCTTGGCGAGCTCGCCGCCGCGCTCGACCGCGGGAACAACGCCGCGGACGCGTTCCGGGCGGCGCGCGACCGCGTCGGCGTCGGCACTGCCGCCGGCTGAATCAGCCGGCGAGCCGCTCGATCAGGGCCTCGCCATCGTTCCGTACGTTGTTGACGAGCCGGACGACGGGATAGACCGCGAGCTGCACGTCCTCGGCCGGCTCGAGGAAGGCCTGGAGCTCGCCGCGGTCCGCGAGCTGGGGATCAAGCCAGGTGGCCCATGCATCGGGCGGCAGGATGACCGGCATGCGATCGTGCAGCTCGGCCAGCCGTTCGCTCGCGCGCGTCGTCACGATCGTGAAGGTTCTCCGCACCGCGCCATCGGGATCGCGCCAACCGGCCCACAGCCCCGCGAGCACGAGCGGCGTGTCGTCTTCGCGAACGATGCGGTATGGCTGCCGGACCTCGCCCTCGCGGCGCCACTCGTAGAACGAATCGACGGGCACCAGGCAGCGACGGCGTCGGAACGCGTCGCGGAACGCCGGCGTGACGGCGACCGTCTCGGCCCGCGCGTTGAACGTGCGCCCGGCAATCTTCGCCTCGGACGCCCAGTGCGGGACGAGGCCCCAGTGGTATCGCGTGATCGCCCGGCGGTCGTCGCGCTGGACGACGACGGACGCCTCGTCCGTCGGCGCCACGTTGTAGTGGCCGCCGGGGTCGGCGGCGAGGTTGTCGGCGTCGAAGATCTCGGCGAGCTCCGACGTCGGCCGTTGCTGGGTAAAGCGACCGCACATTTCAGGCGGCGTCGGTTCTGACGACTGCGGGCATTCCTCGGAGTCTACGTTGAGGCCGCTGCGCGCGACGATGCAGTGCAGTCGGGTAGAGTCGAGTCGATGACCGAGCCTCGAGAGGGCCGAGACAACCCGCCCACCGATCGCGTTCGCGCGAACGTGATCACCGAAGGCCCCCTGACGCGCGAAGCGGCCCGCGCGATCCTCGACCGCGCGGGCGAGCTCATGAACGGCGGCGATTACGCCGACGCGGGCCTGTACTACCGAAGGGTCGTCGGGTTCGACGATCCCGCCGTCACCGCCGCCGCGCTCCTGGGGCTCGGCGAGGCGCGATATCGGCTCGACGACGACGACGGAGCCATCGCCACGTGGGAGTCAATCCTCGAGCTGCCGGAGACACCCAGCACGTACGCCGCGTGGCGAAACGTCGCCGCGGCGAGGGTCCGCGAAGGCGACCTCCGCGGCGCCATCGCCGCGTACCGCGAGGCCGACCGCCGCGCGCCGCGCGAGGACAAGGCGGAGATCGCGAACCGGCTGGGCTGGCTGGCCAAGGAGACGGGAAACACGGGTGCGTCGCGGCGGTACTTCGCACGCGGCCGCGGCTCCGGACCGGCGTTCCTGCTCACGTGGGTGATCATCGCGATCACCGTCGTCGTCTCGTTCGTCGCGATGACACCAGACGCACACGGCGAGTCCGCGAGGTGCCCGGCCGACGCGAGCTCCATTCTCTGCGCCCTGTGGCTCGACAAGGCGCTGGTCGCCGCCGGCGAGTACTACCGCCTGTGGAGCGTGACGATCGTCCATGACCCGACGAGCCTGCTCCACCTCTTCTTCAACATGTACGCGCTGTACATCGCCGGGCCGCTCGTCGAGCAGCTCTACGGCTCGCGGCTGTTCCTGCTCTTCTACCTGCTGTGCGCGGCCGCCGGCTCCGTCGCGAGCTTCGTCTTCGGGAGCGACGTGCCGTCCGTCGGCGCGTCGGGCGCCATCTTCGGGCTGTTCGGGATCCTCCTCGCCGCATCACGGACGCACCACCCCGTCCTCGACCGGCGCGGCCGATCGCTCGTCGGGCAGATCGGGATGCTGATCGTCCTCAACCTCGGCCTCGGATTCCTCTTCGGCGGCGTGATCGACAACTCGGCCCACGTCGGCGGGCTGCTGGCCGGGATCTGGCTCGGGTTCCTCATCGCACCCGTGGGCGTGGCCACGCTCCGATCAGTGTCGCAGGGGCCGGGCGGAACCGACGCCCGAGCGGGGCCACTCCTGCCTGCAATCGGCGTCGCCGCGCTCGTCTGCGTGCTCGCCGTCGGCGTCGTCATCGGGACCGGCAACCGCCGCGACACGGCGCAGACGGGCGTCTTCAGTGCGACCGTGGACCGGGTTGCATCCGGCTAGTCGCCCGGGATCGAGTCCTGGAGCGCTCGCACGGCGGCGAGCAGCGCTCCGCGGCGCCGGTCATCGAGCTCCTCGAGCCGCTCGATCCGGTTTCTGAGGTCCGCGGCGGCCACCGCGGCGGTGGCGTAGTCGTGCCGTTCGAGCGCGGCGCGGACCGCCTCGGCTCGGCGCTCGAGCTCGTTGGCGTCCTTGCCCTTGAGCCCCTCCTCGCCGCCCCTCGCAGCCGCGATCGCGGCCTCGACGCGGTCGACCGCCTTGAGCGCGGCCGCCGCCGGGTCGGCGGTGGCGGTCGGGCGCGGCGTGGCGGTGGGGTGTGCAGTCCGCGTCGGCGTCGCGGTCGGCCGAACGGACTTCGCGGGGCCGGCGCCGGGACGAAGGACCGACGACAGCGCGAGGAGCGCCGCGATGACGATGGCGAAGGCGGCGAGCGCCGCCAACGCCGGGCGGCCTGAGCGTCGGGGCCGAATCGGCGACGGTGCCGCGACGCGACCCGGTGCCGTCGGCTTTGGAGGCGCGGCGATCGCTGGTTCCGTTGGCGCGCCGACCGGTGCTGGGATGGGAGCGGCGTCGCGGTCGAGCGCTTCGGTCAGGGCCGTGGCGAACGCCTCGGGTGTCGGGCGTTCCCCGGGATCGGGCGAGAGCGCGCGCGCCATCGGCGCGTCGAAGGAGGTCCCGAGGTCGGGCGCGACCGACGACACCGTCGGCGGCGGCTTCGATCGCGACTCAACGACTTCCGTCATCGACGTGGCGGGCCGAGGGAGCCGACCGGTGAGCCCCTGGAACGCGGCGACGCCGAGCGCATAGACGTCGCTTGCCGCCGTCGCCGGTGCGCCCCCGATGAGCTCCGGCGCGAGGTAGGCGAGTGTTCCGACGGTCGTCCCGACCGCGGTCAGTGCCGTCGTATCCGCCGCGGACTCGCTCCGGGCGAGACCGAAGTCGGCGAGCTTGGCCCGACCGCCGGAGAAGAGGATGTTGTGCGGCTTGACGTCGCGGTGGACGACGCCGCGCCGATGGAGCTCGGCAAGGCCATCGGCGACCGCCGCGATCGTCGCCACGATGTCAGCGGAGTGGAGACGGCCACGCTCCGCGATCCGGTCCGCGAGCGACCCGCCGTCGCACAGCTCCATCACATAGAACGGCTCGCGCCCGGTCGCCGGGTCGCCCGGCTCGACGTCGTACACGTTGACGACGCCGGGATGCGCGGCTGCGGCGAGGGCGCGCGCTTCGCGATCGAACCGCCGGGCAAGCGCCGGGTCCGCGGCGAGATTGGGGAGCAGCACCTTGACCGCGACGTCGCGCTCGAGCCGGAGGTCGTGCGCCCGGTAGACCGAGGCCATTCCGCCGGCGCCGAGCGGGGCATCGATCCGGTAGCGCCCGGCAAGGACGTCGCCGACGATGGGCATGCGGCCGAGCGTACCCGATGCGCTACGATCCGACGCCCACCCCTTTGGCGCCCCTCGCGCCAGCCCGGAGCCCGATGTTCGCGACGTTGCTCGGCGCGCTGCCGCGCCCGACCCTCCCCGAACCCCTCTCCGACGACGAGGTCGTCCGATTCGCGATCGAGAGCCAGGAGCGTGCGGGGCTCGAGCCGGTGACCGATGGCGCGTTGCGTGGCGGGTCGTTCGCGGTGGCCGATTGGGAGTTCGCGGCTGCGTGCACGACGCGCGCGGTGAAGCAACGACTTCCTGGGCCGTACAGCGCGGGGCGGCTCGTCGCTGGCGGTCGTCGCGAGCGCGAGGCTGCGACGGTCCGTGTCGCTGACGAGCTCAATGCCGGGGTCCGCGCACTCGCCGCGGCCGGGTGTCCGATGGTCGAGATCGAGGAGGGCGACGTGGCCTCGATCGGAGACGACCTGGCGGAGCGACGGCTGTTCACTGCTGCGCATCGGCGGCTGACGAGCGGGGTGGAGAACGTCCACCTGTCGCTCGCGCTGGTGGGCGGGAATGCGGATACCGCCGGCGCGGCCACGTTCTTCGATCTGCCGTACGCGAGCTACGCGGTCGATCTCATCGCCGGACCGGACAACTGGCGGCTCGTGACCGCTGCGCCCGGTGATCGCGGCATCGTGTGCGGGGCGATGGGTGCAGGCGAGGACGCGGACGAGGGGCCCGAGGTGCTCGTGTGGGCCGCGCACTACGCAGCAGCGTCGGAAGCGCGAGGCCTGGATCGCGTGGGGCTGGCGAACGCGCCCGGACTCGATGCCGTCTCGTGGGCAGTCGCCGTGAGGAAGTTCGAGCGGCTGGCGGATGCCGCGCGGATCGCATCGTTCGAATCCGGCCGCGAGATGGCGGAGGCGCTCGACCCCCGCGCCGTGAGCAGCCGCAGCGCGGCACTCGGCCGCGTCGAGCCGCCGCCGCGGAAGAGGCGCGCTCGAAAGTAGCTGGATCGATCCACCTGGCGAATGGATTCGCGGTCGAGCGTGCGTGGGTAGTCGTTCGAGCTTGGCATCTCGGACTGCGACACGAGGCGGCGGGCAATCGATCCATTCACACCGTGAATGGCTCAGCGTGCCCTTCGAGACCGCCGCGCAAGCTGACGCATGAAATCGGCGTAGTCCACGTACGGCGGCAGCGAACGCCGACCGTCGGTTTTCGACCGCTTTAGCCACGTTCCTGCGCGCGTCATCGGATCGACGAATGCGAACGACACTGGCGGAAGGGGTGCGACGTCGCCGCCATCCGCCGCGGATTGCAGTGCGAGCGCTCGACCGGGCGCCCATTGTGCGAACAGGACCCGGTTCGCTCGAACGACGTCGTCGTTTTCGCCCGTCGCGAGCACGACGAAGGCCGAACGGGTCGCGCGGACCGACCAGCCGCGCCGACGCGCCGCAAACGGCGCCTCGCGCATGTACCACCCCAGCTGCCGCTGTGCGGCGCCCACGTCAAGGATTTGCGTCTTGACCTCGATGACGAGCAGGGCGCCCGTCGTTGGCTGAAATGCCAGGATGTCGATCCAGCCGCGCGACGTTTCTCGGCCGATCTCGACCTCCTGGTCAACGACCCACGCGGCCCTCTCGAGACGTCGCCGAATGAAGGCAGACGCTACGAGTGCGCTGCATCCCGCTGCCGGACGCGCTCAGAAGCAACCGCGGCCGCAGTGAACGTCACTCGGACGCCGAGCTCCGTGAGCAAGTCGTCCACAATCGCGAATTGCACTGCGTCCGTTCGTGCGTTCTCGATCCGCGAGACGGTTGGCTGCGACGTCCGCACGCGTGCCGCGAGCTCTCGTTGCGACCAACCGAATGCGGTTCGAGTGTCATGGATCGCCCGTGCGAGGGCGACGACGTTTGCGCGACGAGTCGAGCGTGGCACTCGGCTGGAATAGCACGACGCACTTCGCCACGAGTTGCCTGTCGGTTGCGGCGCCATTCACCGCGTGAATGGCGTGCGCCCGGGCCGCTCGTGACTCGTCGATTCAACCGCGTCGGCGCCGGTCGTCCACGAGGGCAGGAGCGCGGCCTCATCCACGGCGTGAATGCCGGTGGCCGGCGGCGCCGCGGCGCGGCACGCGCCGCCGCACCGTGCGGAATCGGCCTTGATTCCGCGA
>DATFPL010000135.1:0-6226 GCA_035264845.1 Candidatus Limnocylindrales bacterium
TCGCGCGCGGGTAGACTCGCCCCGAGCCGGGAGGGGGCCAGTGCATCCAGTCCTCGCGAACGTGGGTCCGTGGACGATCGGCACGCACGACGCGTTCACGCTGCTCGCGATCGCCGTCGGGCTGTCCATCTACTACGTCGAGCTCCGCCGGCGCGGGATCCTGGGTCCGACGATCGTCTGGATCTCGCTCGCCTCGATTCTCGGCGCGGCGTTCGGTGCCCGCGTCATCACGGCCTGGGAGCATCCCTCGTACTACGCCGCGTTCGGCGAGCTGCCGCTGACCGTCGCCATCGAGCACAGCGGCAAGAGCATCCTCGGCGCGATCGCCGGCGCGTATATCGCGATCGTCGCCGCGAAGCGAGCGTTCGGGTACACGCGGTCGACCGGCGATTCCTATGTCCTGGCGATCCCGATCGCGACCGCCATCGGACGGGTCGGCTGCTTCCTGTCGGAGCTGCCGCTCGGGACGCCGACGAGCCTGCCGTGGGGCATCTCCGTGTCGCCGGCGGTCGCGGCCGCGAATCCGGCCTGTCCGTTCTGCGGCGGCCCGATGCACCCGAGCATGCTCTACGAGATCGCATTCAACCTCGTCGCGGCGGCCGTCATCGTTCGCTGGCGCGACGGCGTCCCGGTGCCGGGCGACGCGCTCAAGCTCTATCTGCTCTCGGCCGGGATCTTCCGCTTCCTCGTCGAGTTCGTCCGCGGCAACCCGCCGCAGGCGCTCGGTCTGAGCGGCCCGCAGTGGGTCCTCATCCCGCTCGTCGGCCTGCTCGTCGTCCACTTCGCACGGCAGCTCGCGCGCGGCGCATATCGCGTCCCGCCGCCACCGCTCCCGGAGCTCACGAAAGCACATGGAGGCGCCCGATGACCGACGGTGACCATCCCGGCGGAGCGCCGGAGCCACCGGCGCGAGCGCCGGAGCCGCCGGCCGCGGACTCCGCCGGGCCCCGAAGTCAGCAGGTCATCGCCGACTATTACTGGCGACACCGCGATTCGTTCACCCCCGCGGCGCTGCGCGCGTCGGTCGTTCGCGCCGGCTACAGCGAGGCGGACGCGGATGCCGCGCGGCTTCTCGTCGACAAGCATCTCGCCGCAGAGTCGGCGTCGGCGCCGACGCTCGCCCGTGCCCGGCGCACGATCCTCGTCGCGTACGTGGTGACGTACGTGGCGTTCGCAATCGTGTTCCTCCTCGCGCCGTCGTCGTACGGGTCGGGGCAGATCGCGCTCATGATCCTGACCGTCGTGCTCGGGATCGCGCTGGCGATCTCGCTCGCCTGGGCGCGGCGCTCGCGCTGGAAGACGCAAGGCACGTCTCTCGGCCTCGGCGTCGTCCTGTCCGTCCCGATCGTGCTGCTCGTCCTCGTCGCCGGCTCGTGTGCCTGGACGACGTTCCCGTACATGATCCAGTAGGGAGGCGCCGATGCTCGCGCTGCGGCCGTACACGCCGCTCCGGATGGTCCTGACCGTCTGCGGCCACTGCTTCAGCGACGATCCCGATCGCGAGATCGACTACGCCACGGACATCCTGCAGGGCAACCTCGTGTCGATGGACGGCAAGGTCTACCTGCGTCGGACGTGCCGGCGTGGCCACGGGGAGGTGACGTCGCTGTACGAGGAGGACGCCGACCTGTGGGCCTCGCTCCAGCAGTGGCGTGTTCCGACCCGCGAGATCGTGCCCGATCGTCCCGGCAACGCCGCGCCGATCCCGATGGGCTACGCCGACGGGCTGGGCGACCTCCAGACGCAGCACTCCTGCGTCCTGCTCCTCGACATCACCGAGAACTGCAACCTGTCGTGCCCGACGTGCTTCGCGGCATCGGGGCCCGGCGTCGGGCGGTTTGCGCGGCTGCCGCACATCCTCGCGTCGCTCGACACGGCGATCGCCCGCGAGGGTGGCCGGGTCGACGTGCTGATGCTCTCGGGCGGCGAGCCGACCGTCCATCCCGAGGTGCTCGAGATCATCGAGGCGGCGACGCAACGGAACGTGACGCGCGTCGTCCTCAACACGAATGGCATCCGGATCGCGCGCGACGACCGCTTCGTCGCGGCGCTCGGCCGGCTTCGCCGCAAGGTCGAGGTCTACCTCCAGTTCGACGGCTTCGAGCTCTCAACGCACCTCTACCACCGCGGCGAGGACCTCCGCGCCGTGAAGCAGGAGGCAATTCGCCGGCTAGGCGATCAGCGCGTCTTCACGACGCTCGCGTGCGCTGTCGCAGAGGGCGTGAACGACGCCGAGGTCGGCGCCGTGGCGGAGTACGCGCTCGCGACCGACTTCATCGCCGGTGTCGCGTTCCAGCCGGTCTTCGGCTCCGGGCGCGCCAACCCGATCGACCCGATGCGGCGGGTGACGACGACCGGGACGCTCGTCCGGCTCGGCGAGCAGACCGCGGGGCGCGTCGCGTCGGACGACTTCATCGCGCTGCCGTGCTCGCACCCTGACTGCAGCTCGATCACGTACTTCATCCGCGGTGACGGCGGCGACTGGCGCTCCGTGCCGAAGCTGCTCGGGCCGGAGCGGCTGCGCGAAGGCCTGGGCCTCGTATCGAACCGGATCGCACCGGACGACGCGATGTGGACAGCGCTCGTCGGCCTGATGAGCGAGACGACGCTCGTGTCGCGGCCGGAGCTGATCGATCACGTCCTCCAGATCTGCGATGCCTGCGATCTCGGCGTGACCGGGTTCGTCAAGAGCCTGGGCCGCTGGATGTTCGATCGCGACGCGGCGGTCGAGGAGATCGCGCTGCGGGTCAAGCGCTTCTCCGTCAAGTCGTTCATGGACGCGTGGACGATGAACGTCGAGCGGCTCCAGCAGTGCTGCGTTCACGTCGGGTCGACCGACGGCGGCGATCCCGTCCGGGTCCCGTTCTGCGCGCGCCAGGCGTTCGGGGCCCTTCGCCGTCGGACGTCGGCCGGGATGGTGTCGGCGCGTGAGCTCGTCGACCTCGACGCGGTTCGACGGCCGCTGCCCGTGGTGCCATCGTGAGCGCGTCGTCGCTGCCGGTTCAGAAGCCGTTCCAGGCGCCGCTGACGCCCGGGCAGAAGTACGAGCGGCTCGCCTTCACGTTCTGCCGGATGGGGACGACGGGCCTGATTGTCTGGGTCGTGACGCCGGCGCTCTTCGTGCTCGCCGTCGCGATTGCCGCGATCGTCCTCTACGCGAAGTCCATCACGCTCGGCGTCAGCTGGTCCCGCTGCTTCCTTCGCCGCCCGACGCTCATCGTCGGCGTCTGGGCCGCGATCGCCGCACTTGACGTCGTCTGGATCTTCGTGCTCCACCAGCGGCTGCCGGGGTAGGGGAGCAGCGTCGCTCAGCGACCGCCGCGCGCGGCGTCGTGCAGCGCGCGGAACGTCGTCGCGAGCTGTGGCAGCTGGTAGTGGGCGTTGAGGCCGCTCGGGTTGGGGAGGACCCAGGCGCGGCTCGGGCCGATGCGCTCGGCCTGCTCGCCGACGCTGGCCTTCGGCCGACCGAACGCGATTCGATACGCCGACACGCCGACGACGGCCACGAAGCGCGGGCCGTACGTCGTCGCCGTCGCCGTCAGGCGTTCGGCGCCCGTTCGGAGCTCGTCGTCGTCGAGCTCGGCCGCCGTCGCCGTCGCCCGGTTCACGAGGTTCGTGATCCCGAAGCCGGCCGCCAGCATGTCGGTCGTGTCCCACGGCGAGAGGACGCGGTCGGTGAAGCCGGCGGCGTGGAGCGTCTTCCAGAAGCGGTTGCCGGGCCGGGCGAAGTGCCGCCCCGTGGCGCCCGACCAGAGCCCCGGGTTGATGCCGCAGAAGAGGACATCGAGGCCCGCTGCCACGACGTCGGGGATCGAGGCGCCCTGCGCGGCGGCGAGCTCGTCGCGGGTCGGGCGCCACGGGCGGTCGCGCGCGAGGGTCGCGAGGTCGGCGATCAGACGGTGCCTCGCGCCGCCCACGCGCGTGCCTCGAGGACGAATGGAGCTTCCGGCAGCGTCGCACGGCAGCGCTCGCGAAGGGCCGCCTGCGCCGCGGGATCGAGCTTGGCGACGTACCCGCCGGACACCCCGACGCCCGCCGTGAACGGGGTCCACCACTCGTCGAACGTCTCGAATCGGCGCGACACCTCGAACGTCGCGGACTCGATGTGGCGGAGACCGGCGGCGGCGAACAGCTCGGCGAGATGCCCTTCGCGCGCCCCGGCCATGCGCGATTCGTCGTCGACGTCGGGATCGGCCTCGCGGACGGCCCGCCAGAACGGCTCGAGCGCGCTCTGACGCGTGCCGTAGTCCCAGACGCTGGCCGCGACGACGCCGCCCGACCGCGAGACGCGGGCCATCTCGCGGAGGCCGGCGACCGGATCGCGCATCAAGTGGACGACGAGCTGGGCGAGCGCGGCGTCGAAGACGTCGTCGCCGAACGGCAGCGCCTCGGCGTTGGCGCGGCGGACGTCGACGCCCGGGTTCCGCTCGCGAACGGCGGCGACGAACGGCGGCGACGGATCGACGGCCGCGACGTTGCCCGCGCTGAGGCGGGTCACGAGCTCGCGGGTGAGCGCCCCTGGACCGCATCCCACGTCGAGCACCCGCTCGCCTCGGCGGATGTTGGCGAGGTCGGCGAGCTGCGGTGCGAGCGGCGCCGACCAGGCGCCCATGAACGCGTCGTACGCCTCGGCGGCGACATCGAAGGTCATGGCGGCGTCTCGACGATCGCGTGCCATGCCTCGTCAACCCCGAGCCTCGTCGCCCACTGCTCGATGTACGCGAGGTCGAGGTTGTCGGCGACGCCGACGATGCCCGCGACGTCACGGCGCTGGCGATCTGAATCCGTCTCGGCCGCCCATTCGAGCTTGGCGAGGACGACGTCCTCAGGCGTTGCTACGAAGGCCTGGCTGCCGAGGAGATGGACCCGCACACGACGGCCGAACTCCTCGACGGAGAACGGCCGATCCTTGCGAATGATGAAGTCGATCTTCAGACCCTCATCGGCGATCGCGTTGAACTGCCTCCGCCCCGTCAGCGCTTCGAGCGCGGCCTCGCCGTCGACGTAGTATCCGCCGCTCCTCAACTCATCGACGAGTCGCGCGAGACCGGGCCGATCGGGGTCGATCACGATGTCGAGGTCGCGCGTCGCGCGCGGTTCGCCGTAGAACGTGCTGGCGAGCGCGCCTGTGACCATGTACGGGAGCTTCGCGCGCTCGAGCCGCGGAACGAGGTCGGCGAGCAGCGCGGCAAAGGTCAACGCGGGCTCGCGCGCCGCGTGGCGACGGCGGCGAGCTCAGCGCCGAGGAAAATCTCGTTGACGGCGGCGTCGATCGCGTCGCCGTTGAATTCGGGATGACGACTCCTGACGCCGGCCCTGACGAGGTCGCGAACCTCGGTGCTCATCGCATCGGCGAGCTCCACGCGGCGTTGTGGCGTCATCGACCGGTACGCGTCAATCTGACGCTGGGCTGCGTCGAGGGAAGTGTCACGCGGTCGCATTCACCAACTGTACGGTGTAGCGGGAGTGCGGACTCGCGTCTTCGTCGGCGTCCAGCAACTCGGGTGCCAGGGCTCCGCTCGCAGGGTCACGCCAGAAAGGTCGCGGACACCGGATGTTGACCCGACCGCGGAGCAACGACCGACGCGCCCCGCAACGGTGGGCCGAGCGTCAGGACCCGTCCTTGGGGAACCCCTTCGCCTGGGCGTCGCGGAATGCATCCGCGGCGCGGCGCTGCTCGACCTCGGCCTCCCGGACGTCTTCGGTCGTCCGTTCGTCGTCCTTTGCCGCCTCGGCGTGGATCAGCTGCGCAGCCTTCGAAGCGTGCGCTGCCGCCTGGCGAGCGAGAGTTGATGCTTCTCTGGCGCGCTCGACAGCATCGGCGGCCGACGTCACGGCCGTTTCCGCCTGAGCCGCGGCGTCCTTGGCTGCGTCGGCCGTCTCCACGGCGAGCCCCGCAACGACGGCGGCTGCGCGCGCAGCATCGCCGCCACGTTCGGCGGCTCGCCAGTCGGACAGGAGCTCCTGCGCGGAGCGGTTCTTTGTCTCTCGGTCCACGACGCGGCACCTCGGCGGGTTACGGGTTCTCGCCCGCGGCGTCGCGTGACGGCGGCAGGGCCAAGGATACGCTGCGATTCCCGGGCCAGGAACTAGAGGAACCACTTCCGATAAGGTAAGTTATGTCTGACGCATCCCGCGGGTTCGGCGGCGGCGGTCATGCTGCGGCAACCAACGACCGCGCCAGACCCTCGCGAAGCTGCGGTTCAACAAGGCGCGAGGTAATTGT
>DATFPL010000136.1:0-23431 GCA_035264845.1 Candidatus Limnocylindrales bacterium
GACGGCAGCGATCGTCTTCACGGCCTGTGCGGGGGCCGCATCGCCAAGCCCCAGTGCGAGTACAGCGGCGTCGTCCGCGAGCGCTCCCGCGTCCGCGGCGAGCTCCGGCCCGTACGCGGCGAAGTCGTATCCCGACACGGCAATCGACTGCGCCGCGCTGCCGAAGGACTACACGGGCACGATCAGCCAGATCAAGGCAGTCGACCAGCTGACCGTCGAGTTCGACCTCTGCGCGCCGGACGTCGCCTTCCTGTCGAAGGTTGCGTTCACCTCGAACAACATCCAGGACTCGGACTGGCTCGCGGCGCACGCGAAGGACAAGTCGTACGTCCATGACGCGACGAACGGGACCGGGCCGTACCGCGTGAAGGAGTGGGTCTCCGGCGATCATCTGACGCTCGAGGCGAATCCGGGTTACTGGGGCACCGCGGGCAAGGCTCAGACGGTCGTCGTGAAGTGGAGCAAGGAAGCGGCACAGAGGCTCCAGGAGCTGAAGGCCGGGACCGTCGACGGCATCGACAACGTCGGCACCGACGACTTCGAAACGGTTAAGGCAGACGCAAGCCTCAAGCTGTTCCCGCGGGAAGCGCTGAACATCCTGTACCTGGGCCTGAACGTGAACCAGGCACCGTGGAACAACGAGAAGGTTCGCCAGGCGATCGCCATGGGCATCGACCGCAAGCGAATCGCCGAAAACTTCTACCCGGCAGGTTCGGAGGCGGCGAAGTACTTCACGCCGTGCGCCATTCCGCTCGCCTGCGGTGGCGATGCCTGGTACGACTTCGACGCGCCACAGGCGAAGCAGCTCCTGCAGAGCGCCGGCTTCGACTTCGGCAAGACCTACAACTTCCACTACCGGACGAAGGTCCGCAGTTACCTTCCGAGCCCGACGCAGGTCGCGACCGACATCCAGTCGCAGCTGAAGGACAACCTCGGGGTCAAGATCAACCTCGTCGTCGAGAAGGACGACACGTTCCTGACGGACGAGTCCAAGGGCAAGTTCCCGATGTTCCTGCTCGGCTGGGGCGCCGACTATCCGGACGTCACCGACTTCCTCGACGTCCACTTCGGGACCGGCGCCAACAGTGGCTTCGGCAAGAAGTTCGACGATGTGACGCAGCTGCTGACGGCGGCCGCGTCCGAGGCCGACGCGACGAAGCGCGGCGACGACTACGCCAAGGCGAACACAGCCATCCGGACGCACGTCCCGATGGTGCCGCTCGTCCATGGCGGGTCGGCGACCGCATGGCGTGCGGACGTCGAAGGCGCGCACTCGTCGCCCATCGGGAACGAGGCGCTCTGGACGACGAAGCCCGGCGATCGCAACCAGGTCGTCTGGATGCAGAACAGCGAACCGTCAGGCCTGTACTGCGGCGACGAGAGCGACGGCGACGCGCTTCGCATCTGCCAGCAGATCTTCGATTCGCTCTACCAGTACAAGGTCGGCGGTCTCGAAACTGAGCCGGCACTCGCGTCCAGCTGCGACCCAAGCCCGGACTTCAAGGTCTGGACGTGCAAGTTGCGGCAGGGCGTGAAGTTCGGCGTCCAGGGCGAGCTCGACGCCAACGACGTCGTCGATTCCTTCGCCGTCCAGTGGGACGCGAAGAATCCGCTCCACGTCGGGAACGGCGGAACGTTCGACTATTTCCCGGCGCTGTTCGGCGGGCTGCTCAATCCGCCGCCTCCGGCGCCGTAACCCTCCCGTTCAAACGCACAGTGTCGGGGGCGGCGCCACACGGCGTCGCCCCCGCCGCACATCCGGCTCATTGAGTCGCCTGTGACCCGCTACATCATCCGGCGGCTGCTGATCACGATCCCCGTCCTGTTCGGGGTGATCGTGCTCGTCTTCATCGTCGGGCGGCTCCTGCCCGGCGACCCCTGTCGGATCCTGCTCGGCGAGCGGGCGACCGACGCCGTCTGCGCGGAGTTCAACCATCGGCTCGGCTTCGACCTACCCGTCCTCGAGCAGTTCGCCGTCTACCTCGGGAACCTGGGCCACGGCGACCTCGGGACGTCCTTCCGCACGTCGCGTCCGGTAGCGACGCTGCTCATCGAGCGGCTGCCGATGACGCTCGAGCTGTCGCTGTATGCGCTGCTCTTCGCCACGACGGTTGGAATCCTGCTCGGCGTCGTCTCGGCCTACAAGCGCAACTCCGCCGTCGACGTGCTGACGATGGCCGGGGCCAACCTCGGAGTGTCGATCCCGGTGTTCGTGCTCGGCCTCCTGCTCGCATCGCTGTTCGCGCTGGTCCTGAAGGGAACACCCTTCGCGCTGCCGCCTTCGGGCCGCCTCACGGCCGGCATTTCGATCGTGCCGCTCGCCGTCAGATGGGGCATGGAGAACGATCACGGACCGCTCCGCGCAGTCGTCGACTTCGTGTCGAACATGTACTCGCTCAACGGACTGCTGTCGGCGCAATGGGACATCTTCGCCGACGCCATCCGACACCTCATCCTGCCGGCGGTCGCGCTCGGAACGATCCCGCTCGCGATCATCGCGCGCATCACCCGCTCGAGCCTTGTCGACGTCCTCGGGCTCGATTACATCCGCACCGCGCGGGCGAAGGGACTGGGAGACAGAGGCGTCGTGCGGCGCCACGCGCTGCCAAACGCGATGCTGCCCCTCGTGACGATCGTCGGCCTCCAGGTCGGAGGGCTGCTGTCCGGCGCCGTGCTGACGGAGACGATCTTCGTGCTGCCGGGCGTTGGCCTCGCAACGTACGACGCCATCACGTCCCATGATTTCGCGGTGATCCAGGGCTTCACGCTGGTGATTGCGATCGGCTTCCTTCTCATCAACCTCCTCGTCGACCTGAGCTACGGATATCTCGATCCGCGGATCCGGCCAACGTGAGGACATTGCGATGACGACGGCCGCCGCTCCCGCCACCGTCGGCCTCGACACCGCGCCGCGATCGCGCTCCTCCGGCCTGTGGCGCGACGCGCTCCGGAACATCCTGCGTCAACGGAATGCCCGCGTCGGACTGTCGATCCTGACGATCCTCGTGCTGTCGGCGATCTTCGCCGACGTCCTGTCGCCGTACGATCCCGACAAGACACTCCTGGGGGCAGAGAAGCGGCTCGCGCCTCCATGCGTCCATCTCCTCGGCTGCGCCGCCGCGAAGCCGGAGCATCCGTTCGGGCTCGACGCCAACGGTCGCGACGAATTCAGCCGCGTCCTGCACGGTGCCCGCATCTCGCTCCAGGTCGGGTTCATCACCGTCGGGTTCGCGATCGTGCTCGGGATGCTGCTCGGACTCGTCTCGGGTTACGCGGGTGGCTGGACCGAAACGCTGATCATGCGGGTCATGGACGTCCTGCTCGTGTTCCCCGCGCTGCTGCTGGCGATCGCGATCGTTGCGGCCCTCGGGCCGGGCTTGATCAACGCCCAGCTCGCGATCGGAATCGTGGCAATACCCGTCTACGCACGGGTAATGCGGGCGTCGGTGCTGACCGTCCGCGAGAGCGACTTCGTGACCGCGTCGCGGGCGCTCGGCGAGAGTCCGTTCGGGCTCATCTTCCGGCGCATCCTGCCCAACGCACTCACCCCGATCATCGTCGCCGGGACGCTCGGCATCGCCGGCGCGGTGCTCGACATCGCGGCGCTGTCGTTTCTGGGCCTCGGCGCACAACCGCCGCTCGCGGAATGGGGCTCGATGATCGGCCAGGACCGAAATTACGTGTTCACCGCGCCCCACCTCATCTGGTTCCCGGGTCTTGCGCTCGCGTTGACGGTCTTCGGCTTCAACTTGCTCGGTGACGGCCTCCGCGACGCGCTCGACCCCCGACTCAACCGATGACGAGCGGGAGCGGGACGCGGAGCCAGCCAATAGGAACGAGCCTCGACGAGACGGTCGTCGAAGAGCTCGTGCCGGCCGCCGCTCGTCGGCCCAGGCACGAGCGCGGCGAGCGACCGCTCCTCGAGGTCAAGGGCCTGCGGACGTCGTTCTATACGCGAGACGGGGTCGTTCGCGCCGTCGACGGGATCGACTTCCATGTGGACCGCGGCGAGATCATGGGCCTCGTCGGCGAGTCGGGCTGTGGGAAGAGCGTGACGTCGCTGTCGATCATGCGGCTCGTCTCGTCGCCCGGGCGAATCGAAGGCGGCGAGATCATCTTCGACGGCCAGGACCTCGTGAAGGCGCGCGACGATGCGATGCGGCGGCTCCGCGGCGACCGCATCTCGATGATCTTCCAGCAGCCGACCTCATCGCTGAATCCCGTCTGGGACGTGGGGCGCCAGATCGCCGAGGTCCTCGAGCTGCACCGCAACATGAAGGGCAAGGCCGCTCGAGCGCGCGCCCTCGATCTCCTCAGGATGGTCGGCATCCCGGACCCGGAACGCCGGCTGAAGGCGTATCCACACGAGATGTCGGGCGGAATGGCGCAACGGGTGATGATCGCGATGGCGCTCGCGTGTGAACCGGAGCTCCTCATCGCCGACGAGCCGACGACCGCGCTCGACGTCACGATCCAGGCCCAGATCCTCGACCTCATGCGCAAGCTCCGCGAGGAGACGGGGACGGCGATCATCCTCATCACCCACGACCTCGGCGTCGTGGCCGAGATGTGCGACCGCGTCGCCGTCATGTACGCCGGTGAGATCGTCGAGCAGACGGACGTCCGCTCGCTCTTCCGCGACCCGCTCCATCCGTACACCCGCGGCCTCATCGGCTCGATCCCGGTTGTCGGCGACGCGAAGGACGAGCTCGCCGTGATTCCCGGCAACGTCCCCAACCTCATCGACCTCCCGAAGGGCTGCCGATTCGCACCGCGCTGCGCCGCGCGCGTGACCGAGGACGTGCGCCTCGCGATCGAGGTCCACCCGGCACTGCTCCCGGTCACTCCCGCGCACGAGGTCCGGTGCTTCCTGTATCACGATGCGGCGGGGCGCGTCGCGCCGCGAGCCGCGGCGGCGGTCGCGAAGGGCGACTCGGCCGCGGAAGCGACGGGCGTCGCGGAAGCGACTGCGCCGGGTGCCGGCATCGTCGACGGCGCGACGGAGCTGCCGGCATGACGGCCGCCTCGCCGCGACACTCGCCCGCCGTCGCGCCTGCGCCCGCCGCGGCGACCACGCCCCTCGTCGAGATCCGCCACCTCGTCAAGCACTTCCCGATCAAGGGCGGAATCCTTCAGCGCACGGTCGGCGTCGTTCAGGCCGTCGACGACGTGAGCTTCGAAATCCGCCGCGGCGAGACCCTCGGGCTCGTCGGTGAGTCGGGCTGCGGGAAGACGACCGTCGGCCGGCTCCTCCTCCGGCTCATCGAGCCGACGTCCGGCGAGATCCGCTTCGACGGCACCGACATCACGAAGGTATCGGGCGCCGCGCTCAAGAGCTACCGCCGTCGAATGCAGATCATCTTCCAGGACCCGTACGCGTCGCTCGACCCGCGGACACCGATCGGCGACAGCATCGGCGAGGGCCTCCGGATCCACGCCATTGGGACGCCACAGGAGCGCCGCGACAAGGTACGGACCGTGATGGACAAGGTCGGGCTCGCGCCGTACCAGGCGCGCCGCTATCCGCACGAGTTCAGTGGCGGCCAGCGGCAGCGGATCGGGATCGCCCGCGCGCTTGTCCTCGAGCCCGACCTCATCGTTTGCGACGAGCCCGTGTCCGCACTCGACGTATCCATCCAGGCGCAGGTCCTGAACCTCCTCAAGTCGCTCCAGCGCGAGATGGGCCTGACGTACGTCTTCATCGCCCACAACATGGGCGTCGTCGAGCACATCAGCGACCGCGTCGCCGTCATGTACCTGGGCAGAATCGCCGAGGTCGCGGAGCGTCGCGAGATGTTCGCCAACCCGCTTCACCCGTACACCCAGGCGCTCATGTCCGCGATCCCGATCCCGGATCCCGAGCTGCGGCGCCAGCGGGTCATCCTGAAGGGCGACGTCCCGAGTCCCGTGAACCCGCCCACCGGCTGCCGTTTCAACCCGCGCTGTCAGCTCCGTGCGGAGCTGGGTGGGCCGGAGATCTGCGCCCGCGAGGACCCGGCGCTGCTCGAGGCGCGCCCCGGCGCGGAGCATCGTTGCGCGTGTCATTTCCGAGGCGCGGGCGCGGAGGCAGCGCGAGCCTAGGCCGCCTCGTCGGGCGGCGAGCCATGGAGCGTCGTCGGCAGGCGACTCAGGCCGGCGTCGAGGGACCCGACTTCGCCGCGGCGGCGGCCGGGACGGCCGATCCCTCCTGCTCGTCCGCCGTCGGCGTCACGAGTGCCGCCGTGTCCGGCGCAGACGAGATCGTCTTCAACGTGTCGGGAATTCGCTCCGCCCAGTGGCACGCCGTCCGGTGCCCGGCCCCGATGTCGCGGAACGGCGGCTCCTCCGTGACGCAATTCTCCGGGTTGCCGAGCTTCTCCCGGAGCCAGCATCGCGTGTGGAACCGGCAGCCCGACGGCGGCGCCGCGGGCGACGGGAGGTCGCCGCGCAGGATGATCCGCCGCTTGCGTACCCGCGGATCGGGATCCGGAACCGCCGACAGCAGCGCGACCGTGTACGGGTGGCGGGCATTGGCGTAGATCTCGTCGACGGAGGCAAGCTCGACGAGCTTGCCGAGGTACATCACCCCGACGCGGTCGCTGATGTACTGGACGACCGACAGGTTGTGGGCGACGAACAGGTAGGTCAGGTTGAACTGCGCCCGCAGGTCGACGAGGAGATTGAGAATCTGCGACTGGATCGACACGTCGAGCGCGGACACCGGCTCGTCGGCAAAGATGAACTCGGGGTCGAGCGCGAGCGCGCGGGCAATGCCGATCCGCTGTCGCTGCCCACCGCTGAACTCGTGCGGGTAGCGGCGCGAGTAGTCGCGGCGCAAACCCACATGGTCCAGGTAGTCCCCGACCCGCTTGTCGCGAACCTTGCGATCGCCCCAGCCGTTGGTGTCGTCGGCCTGCGCGAGCAAGCCCTCGCCGATGATGTCGCTGACCGGCATCCGCGGGTTCAGCGACCCGACGGGATCCTGGAAGATGATCTGCATCCGGCGGCGAATCGGGCGCAGGTCGTCCCCGCGGAGAGGCAGGATGTCCTTGCCGTCGAAGCGCGCCTCGCCGGCGGTCGCCTTCTCAAGGCGCAGCAGCGTTCGTCCGAGCGTCGTCTTCCCGCAGCCCGACTCGCCGACGAGGCCGAAGACTTCGCCGCGGAGGATCTCGAAGCTGACGTCGTCGACCGCCCGCACATGGCCGACGACGCGGCGAAGCAGCCCGGCGCGGATCGGGTAGTAGGTCTTCAGCCGATCGATCTGGACGAGCTGATCAGGAGGTGTGGAGGGTGACGAAGCGGTCACCCGCTCACCTCGGCTGCGTCGTTGGTCCGGTGCGCCTCATAGGCCGCGCGATGGTCGGAGTAGCGGCGATCGTACAACCAGCAGCGCACGCTCCTCCCCTCGCCGAGCTGCAGGAGCTCCGGCTCCTCTTCCTGGCCGGCCTTCCAGGCGTAGGGGCAGCGCGGCTCGAACTTGCAGCCCGGCGGCATGCGGAACGGGTTGGGGACGACGCCCTTGATCGCCGACAGGCGCTGCCCTTTCTTGCCCTGCGACGGGATCGACTCGAGCAGCCCGCGCGAGTACGGGTGGAGCGGGTTCAGGAGGACCTCGTCCACCGTGCCGGTCTCGATCACCCGGCCCGCGTACATCACGGCGACCTCGTCGACGGTTTCGGCGACGACGCCGAGGTCATGGGTGATCAGCATGAGGGCGGTGCCGGTCTTCTCCTGGATCGACTTGATGAGCTCGAGGATCTGCCGCTGGATCGTGACGTCGAGAGCGGTCGTCGGCTCGTCGGCGATGATGAGCTTCGGATTGCAGCTCAGCGCCATCGCGATCATGATCCGCTGTCGCATCCCGCCCGACAGCTCGTGCGGATACTGCTTGAGACGGCGGACGGGATCCGCCACGCCGACGTCCTGCAATGCGCTCAACGCGACGTCGCGAGCGCCCTTGCGGTTGACTCGCTGGTGCAGGAGCACGGATTCCATGATCTGGTCGCCGACCGTCATGACGGGATTGAGCGAGGTCATCGGCTCCTGGAAGATCATCGCGATGTCGCCACCGCGAACCTTGCGGATCGCGCGGTCG
The DNA here is from genome assembly GCA_035264845.1 of Candidatus Limnocylindrales bacterium. Taxonomy (GTDB): domain Bacteria; phylum Chloroflexota; class Limnocylindria; order Limnocylindrales; family CSP1-4; genus JACDAV01. The sequence continues at coordinate 8,075 of DATFPL010000136.1, forward strand.
TTGATCTTCAGGAGGTCGACGCCGTCGAACAGGATCTCGCCGCCAGCGAACTCGCCGGGTGGCGTCTCGATCAGCCGCATGATCGACAGCGCCGTGACGCTCTTCCCGCAGCCTGACTCGCCGACGAGCGCGAGCCGGCCGCCGCTCCGGATGGAGAACGACACGCCGTCGACGGCCTTGACCGTGCCGTCCATGACGTGGAAATAGGTCCGCAGGTCGCGAACGTCGAGGAGGACGTCGCCGACACCCGCCCGCTGCGTCTTCTGCGCGACTTCGGTCATATCTTCGCCCGGGGATCGAGCGCGTCGCGGAGCCCGTCGCCCATGAAGTTGATGCCGAGGACGATCACGACGATCGCCATGCCGGGGAAGAATGCCCACCACCAGTTGCCCTGGCTGATGAAGCCGAGTGATCCGGCGAGGATGCTGCCGAGCGTCGGCGTCTCCTGCCCGACGCCGAAGCCGAGGAAGCTGATGAAGGCCTCGCTGATGATGACGTTGGCGACGCCGAGGGTCGTGGCGACGATGATCGGCGACAGGGAGTTCGGGATGAGGTGCCGGAAGATGATCCGGCGGTCCTTCACCCCCGCCGCGCGCGCCGCATCCACGTAGCCCTCCTCGCGGAGGCTCAACATCACGGCGCGAACGAGCCGCGCGATCCCGAGCCACCCGAACAGCCCGAAGATGAGCGTGACGCTGATCCAGCTGCCCGACCCGAGGAACTTGGTGAAGACGAGAATCACGAAGAGCAGCGGCAGCGCGAGCAGCGCGTCGACGATCCGCATCAGGATCGTATCCGCCCAACCGCCGAAGTAGCCGGCGATGCCCCCGACGATCGTCCCGATGACGGCGCCGATGACGGCGGCTATGACGCCGATCAGCAACGAGAATCTGATCCCGTTGACGACCAGCGTCAGGACGTCCCACTGGAGGCGACCCGTCTCGCCGAACAGATGCGTGAGGCTGGGGGGGCGACCCGGTCCGACGTGGACGTCCGGTGTCGGGATGTTGTAGAAGTCGTACGGGAGGATCATCGGTCCGAGCACGCCGATGAGGACCATCCCGAGGAACAGCGTCGACCCGATGAGCGCCATCCGGTGGCGGCGAAACCGCCGCCACGCGATCTCCCACTGGCTCAGCGACTCGAGCTGAACGTCGTAGTCGGGCTGGAGGTCCTCGGTAACCGCGGGTTCGAACGGCTTCGGCAGACTATCCATAGCTGATCCTGGGGTCGACGACGGCGTAGAGGATGTCGGCCAGCAGGTTGGCGGCGACGACGACGACCGCGGTGATGACGAGGATCCCCATCAGGACCGGATAGTCGTAGGCATTGACGGCCTGGATGTACGCCAGGCCCATCCCGGGCCAGCTGAAGATCGTCTCCGTCGCGATCGCGCCGGCAAACAGGAACGGCAGCTCGAGCGCGATGTTCGTCACGACGGGCAGGAGCGCGTTCCGCAGCGCGTGGCGGACGACGACGCCTCGCTCGCCGACGCCCTTGGCGCGCGCCGTGCGGACGAAGTCCTGGCTCAGTGCGTCGATCATCGCCGCGCGGATGAACCGCGAATCGCCGGCGATGTTGACGAACACGAGGGTGATGACCGGCAGGATCAGATGCCGACCGAGATCGAGGAACGCGCCGGTCGGGTTCTTGCCGGCGAAGGCCCAGTACTCCGTGCTACCGAAGATCGGGACCGTCCTCGCGTCCCACATGCCGCCCGCGGGCAGCATCTTGAGGTTCGCGGCAAAGACGACGATGAGCATCAACCCGAGCCAGAACGTCGGGAAGGAGAAGCCGACGTAGTTGAAGACCGTGATTGCGGTGTCGGCTTTGCCGTATCTCCGGATCGCCGCGACGATGCCCGTGATGAGCGCGAGGACGATCCACACGAACAGGGAGATCCCGGCGAGGATCGCCGTCGGCAGGACCCGCTGCCCGATCAGGGAGGCGACCGTCGAGCCGCTCGAGGACGAGTAGCCGAGGTCGCCGTGGAGCACCCCATTGTCGCCACCGCCCAGAAACCCGGGGAGGAAGTTCGGTAGCCCACGATCGCTGATCAGGATCCCGAGCCCCTTGCCGTTGGGGTTGCAGAAGCCGACCCACCGGCAGTACTGGATCGGGACGGGCTGGTCGAGACCCCAGCGCCTGCGGAAAGCGTCGATCTGCGCGGCGGTCATCTTGGGGTTCTGTGCGAAGCGCTGCTCGGGGCCACCGGGCGCGGCGAGCAGGATGCTGTAGATGAGGAGAGAAACGACGAACAGCGTGGGGATCGTTCCGATCAGCCGACGAACGATGTACCGCGTCATGGGCGATCTCTCGGGATGCGGTCCGCGGGACCAGCGCCGAGCGCCAGTCCCGCGGAAATCAACTTCGGTTGCCGGGGCTCAGCGAGACCCCGATCGAACTACTGGGCGTCCCGCCACCAGTCCTCGATGTTCCAGGACTGGACCGAGGAACTGCCGTTGTTGGCGATGTTGTGGATCTTCGGAGACTTCAGGAGGACGGTCGTCCAGTTGTACAGCGCGATCTCGGGGAACGCGTTGGCCGGGTCGACGTAGTCCTTCTGGAATGTCTTCATCGCGTCGCCGATCTTGGCCAGGTCGACGGACGTCTTCACGGTCGTGAGCGCCGCGTCCACGTCCGGGATGTTGACCCGGATGTAGTTCTGGCCGCTGTGGTCACCCTTCGAGGGGTCCTTGGTGGAGTGATACAGGAGGTACAGCGAGCCCGGATCGGGGGTGCCGACCCACGCGAACTCGCCGACGTCGTAATTGCCGTGGGTGTAGTTGCAGGGGGTGTCGGCCGGCGTCTCGACCCAGCCGGCGAACAGCGTCGCGGCCGGAACGGACTTGACCGTCATCTTGATGCCGAGCGGCTTCAGCTGGCTGCCGACGAGGTTGAGCGTGTCGATGCGGTACTGGCGATCGGCGCGGGTGCAACCGAGGAGGTCGACCTTGGTGCCGTTGATCTCCAGGGTCCCGTCGCTGCCCTTGGTGAAGCCGGCGTCGGCGAGGATCTTCGCCGCCTTGTCGGCGTCGTGCGCGTAGCACTCGCTGCTGGCATCGTAGAACCAGGCGTCCGGGTAGACCTGGTTGCAGGTCGGCGTGACCGTCCCGCCGGTGATCGTCTTGTTGATGGCGTCCTTGTCATAGGCGTAATGGAGCGCCTCCATCAGCGCCTTGGCGCCCTTGTCGCCGAACTTCTTCGTCAGCGACGCCATGTTCCAGCTGTGCTGCTCGTACGTTGGGCCGGGGATCTTGTCGACCGACTCCGGCGGGAGCGAGCCCATCGCCGGTACCTGGTTCTGGTTGAACTCGAGCGCGACGTCGACCTCGTTGTTCGCGAAGCCCGCGATCTCCGCGTCGGTGTCGGCGTAGAACTTCATCGTCACCGCATCGAACGGTGCGTCGGCCTTCTTGATCGTGCTCCAGAACTTGGGGTTCGGCACGTAGTTGATCTGCGCGTCGTGCGCCCATGCCGTCGGCATGTACGGGCCGCTCCAGACGGCGTCCTTGAGCTTCGTGTCGACGTACAGGTTCTTCGCCGCGTCGGCGACCGACGACTTCTTCAGGTAGTGAGCCGGGAGAAGCGGCGTCCAGAGGCCGAGGTACGACTCATAGATGTTCTTGAAGTGGGCGGTGCAGGTGGTGGTGCCGGCGCCATCGATGCTCTCGATGTCCTCCCAGCCGGTCGTCCCCTGGACGTTGCCCTGCTGGTCCTTGTCCATCTGCCAGTGCCACATGTAGATCACGTCGTCGCAGTTGATCGGCTCGCCATCTGACCACTGGGCGCCGTCGATCATCTTGATCGTGATGTCCATCTTGTCGCCGTTGACCTTGACGCTGCCGTTGTCCTGGGTCGGCACTTCGGTCGACAGCTGCGGGTAGTACTTGAGGTCGTTGGTGTTGTTCCAGAGGCCCCACAGGGACGGGCAGAACGCTTCGCAGTCGTTCGCGAAGGTGTCGTAGACGTTGGTCCAGACAGTCGTCGGGTCGCCGGAGATGCCGACGACGAGGTTTCCGCCCTTGTTGCCGGTGGCCTCGGCCTTGTACTTCGTGGCCGTGATGTCGACGGGACCGCCAGAGGCGGCGCCCTGACTGGCGCTCGGGGACGCACCGCCGCTCGCCGCGGAGCCCGAGGGCTGAGCCGACGAGGGCGATGGCGTCGCGGCGCCGCCGCATGCCTGCACGACAAGCATGGCGACTGCGAGCACTGCGAATAGGCGCAGGCGCATGTACCAGTTCCTCCCAGATTGCGGACGACGAGCAGTCGTCTCGAGCGTGGCTCCGCCGGCAGATGTCCGGACAGCGGGCCTGTCATCAGTGGACGCGAAAACGGGTGAGCGTGGATCGCGTGCGAGCGCGAGGCCGGCGGGGCCGGGGGCCTGCGCCGCCGTACTATGGGGAGACGGCGCGACGCTTGTCAAACTCCGGGCGGCCGGATTTTCTTCGATGGGTACCTCCTGAGCAAACGCGCAATCGCGCGGGTGGATCACTTTCGCGGGACCTGCCGGCCGACACCGGGGACGTCTCGGCGGGACGCGGCTGCGTTGCCGTCGGGCGAAATCCAGCGGGGCGTTGTTGCGGATTCCGCGCCGCGCTGGGGACCCGTCGCGGCCTCGGCGGGGGGCAATCGGTCTCCGGCACCCCGGACAACGCGCTCCTGCTGCGTCGCGGCCGGGGTTTCGACCAATCGGGTCCGGGCGACGCCCCCAGCCGGCGAGATCACGAGCCCCGATCCCGCGAGCAGGGCGACGACCCACGTCGACGCGACGAGCGACCCGACCTGCATTGGCGGCGACCAGCCCGACAGGCGGCGCGGCCGTTGGAGACGTGCACGCAGTCGCGACCACGCGTCCGCGGACGGCTCCGCGCCCGCCACATCGCCGGACAGCTGCCGCAGCGCGCGGATCGTGAGCGCAGCGCGCTCGAGCTCCGACCGGCAGCTCGCGCACCTCGCCATGTGTTCCAGCGCGGCCTCGCTCCGCGGGCCGCGCTCACCGTGGTCGACATAGTCGATCAGCACCGCACGGTACCGGCGGCAGGGGCCGCGGAACGTGATCATGAGATTTCACGCGCAAGCTCGGTGGCTTCAGGCGCCGGCTTGTACGCGCCCGCGAACTGCCGGTTGCCTTCGAGGACCGACCGGAGGTGCCGCAGGGCGTAGTGCAGCCGCGATTTCACCGTTCCGAGGCGGAGATCGAGGAACGACGCGGTCTCCTGGAGCGACAGCTCGTGGAGGTAGTAGAGGACGACGACGCTGCGGTGCTTCGGCGGCAGCGCGGCGATCCCCTCGCGGACGATCCGGCGGAGCTCCTGTCGCTCGGCCCGCTCCGCCGGCTCGACGGCGCCGTCACGGACGAGCGCGATCGTTGCCTCGCCGATCGGCTCCGCGCGAAGGCGGCGGCGATCGAGGCGCGAGTAGCACAGGTTGAGCGCGACGCGGTGGAGCCACGGGACCGGGGACAGCTCCGGCAGGAGCGTCGCCCGATGCCGGTAGGCACGGGCGAACGTGTCCTGCAGGACCTCCTCCGCGGCAAGGCGGTCCCCGGTCAGGCCGTAGGCAGTCCGGAAGATGAGCGTTCGATGCCGAAGAAAGAACGTCTCGAAGGCGTCCATGTCATCGGCCTGCATCCGCCGGATGAGCTCCGCGTCGGAGCTCCGGCCTTGATCGGCCGGTTCAGGCGCGGCGTCTGTATTCGTGTTCGGTACTCCGCTGTGCGTGAGCACGGCCCCCTGTCATTACCAGCACAATACCCGCCATTCGGTCCACAGGTTCACTCGACGCCAACGGACCGCAGCGTTTCGGAGCCTCCGGGCACCGACGTCAGTCCGGGCACGGCATCTGCCGACCGGTCATCGGACGCCAGCGCAGGTTCGGCTGGCGCGCGGCTTTCGCCTCGTCCAGCCGCCGGACCGGCGCGCTGTGCGGCGCAGCCTTGACGACCTCGGGGTCGGTGGCGGCCTCGGCGGCGATCGCGACAAGGGCGTCGGCGAAGGCGTCGAGCGTCTCGGCCGACTCCGTCTCCGTCGGCTCGATGAGCATCCCCTCGTCGACGATCAGCGGGAAGTAGATGGTCGGCGGGTGGAAGCCGTGGTCGATGAGGCGCTTGGCGATGTCGAGGGTGCGGACACCCGTCCGCTTCTTCAGACCCGCCGCGGACGCCACGAATTCGTGCTTGCAGGGGCGGTCGTACGGGATCTCGTAGGCCTCGGCGACGCGCTTCTTCAGGTAGTTCGCGGCGAGCACGGCGTCGTCGCTCACCTGCCGGAGGCCCGATGCGCCGTGCGCGGCGATGTACGCGTAGGCCCGCACGAGGACGCCCGTGTTGCCGACGAAGCTGCGCATCCGCCCGATCGAGGTCGCCCGCTCGCCCGGGCGCTCGAGGCGGAACTTGCCGTCGCCGTCGCGGACGACGCGCGGGGTCGGCAGGAAGGGCAGGAGCTTCTCCCCCACTCCCACGGGACCGGCGCCGGGGCCACCGCCGCCGTGCGGCGTCGAAAACGTCTTGTGGACGTTGAAGTGCATGACGTCGAAGCCGGCGGCGCCGGGCTTGAAGCGGCCGAGGATGGCATTGAGATTCGCGCCATCCATGTACGCCAGCGCGCCGGCCTCGTGGACGGCGTCGAGCAGGTCTCCGATCCGCTTCTCGAACAGCCCGAGCGTCGAAGGGTTGGTGATCATCACGGCGGCCGTCCGCGGCCCGAGCGCCGCGCTGAAGGCGGCGACGTCGACACCGCCGTCCGGCGCTGACGGAATCGTGATCGTGCGGTAGCCGGCCATCGTCGCGGTTGCCGGGTTCGTCCCGTGCGAGGAGTCCGGGACGAGGACCTCGACGCGCTCGTCGTCACCACGGCTGCGGTGGTACGCGCGGATCATCAGGATTCCCGTCAGCTCGCCCTGCGCGCCGGCCGCGGGCTGGAGCGTCACGGCCTTCATCCCGCCGATCTCCGCCAACGACTGCTCGAGGCTCCACAGCAACTCGAGGGTCCCTTGCGCGGTCTCGTCCGGTGCCATCGGGTGGAGGTTGGCGAAGCCGGGCAGGCGCGCCGCCCACTCGTTGAGCTTGGGGTTGAACTTCATGGTGCACGAGCCGAGCGGGTAGAACCCGGTGTCGATCGCGAAGTTGAGCTGCGACAGGTTGACGTAGTGCCTCACGACCTCTGGCTCGTTGAGCTCCGGCAGCGCGGGCGGCGCGTCGCGGAGCGCAGCGACCGGGATCCGCGCCAGGGCGTCCTTCGGGGGATGCGGGATCTTGCCCTCGCCGCGGCCCGGCCTCGACCGCTCGAAGAGCGTCGGCTGGAGCTTCTCGCCCACGACGCCCATCAGCGGCCCAGCCTTCCGACAGCCACTCCGTCGCCGGCGCCGGCGCCGGCCTCGACGGCCACCGGCGGGCGGCCGCGGAGCGCACCGCGGAGGGCATCCGCGAACAAGTCAATCTCGTCGCTCGTCGTGACCTCCGTCGCACACACGAGGAGCGCGTCCGCGACGGCCGGTTCGTCGGGCTCGACGTCGGCGAGGACGAGGCCGGCGAGCACGCCACGGTCGAGGAGCCGGCGGTGGACGGCCCTCGCGTCGGGGAGGCGAACGGCGAACTCGTTGAGGTACGGCGCGCGATGGACGCGCTCCGCGCCGACCGCGGCGAGCGCCGATTCGAGCTCCGCCGCGCGCGCCGCGCCGAGCGCGGCGACGTCCCGCAGCCCGTGGGGTCCGATCGTCGCGAGGTAGATGCTCGCGGCAAGTGCCAGCAGCGCCTGGTTCGTGCAGATGTTGCTCGCCGCCCGGTCGCGGCGGATGTCCTGCTCCCGCGCGCGGAGCGTCATGACATAGGCCCGCTTGCCGTCGAGGTCCGTGGTCATCCCGACCAGCCGGCCCGGGATCTGGCGGACGAGCGCCTCGGTCGAGGCAAGGATCCCGAGATACGGCCCACCGTACTGTGGGGCGATCCCGAGCGGCTGCCCCTCGCCCGCCGCGATGTCGGCGCCATACGCGCCCGGTGGCGCGAGTACCGCGAGCGAGACCGGCTCGACCACGGCGACGAACAGCGCACCCGCTGCGTGGGCCAGTTCGCCGATCTGCGCCATCGGCTCGAGCAGGCCGTAGAAGTTCGGCTGCGCGGCGAGGATGCCGGCTACCGGCCGGTCGGCGTCGGCCAGCAGGCGTTCGAGGGCCGCGAGATCGACGCTGCCACTTTCCTCACCGTCCATGACGAGCGGGATCTCGTCGACCTCGAGCCCGCCCCCGAAGTACGTCCGCAGCGTCTCGCGGTAGTGCGGATGGACGGCGTGGGAGACGAGGACGCGGGAGCGGCGTGTCTGGCGGCACGTCATGAGCGCGGCCTCGGCGGTCGCCGCTGCTCCGTCGTAGTGCGACGCCGAGACGACGTCGAGGCCGGTCAGCTCCGCGATCAGCGACTCGTACTCGTAGATGCTCTGGAGCGTCCCCTGGCTGACCTCCGGCTGGTACGGCGTGTACGCCGTGTACCACTCACCACGGAGGAGAAGCTGGTCGACGGCCGGGGGCGTCCAGTGGCGGTAGACGCCGGCGCCGAGGAACGACGCGAGATCGGTCCGGTTGCGGCCGGCGAGTCGCGCGAGCCGCGCGGACAGCTGGAGCTCGGGCTCCGGAGGCGGGAGGCGGAGGCCGTCGGCACGGAGCGCCGGCGGAATGTCGTCAAAGAGGGTGTCGACCGACTCGATCCCGAGGGCACCGAGCATCCGCTCCCGGTCGTCGGCGGTATGCGGTCCGTATGGCACGCCGGATCAGGCCTCGGCGGTCAGCGCGGTGTACGCGTCGGCGTCGAGCAGCTCGTCGATCTGCGCCCGGTCCGAGACGCGAACGCGGAGCATCCAGCCGCCGCCGTACGGCTCCCGGTTGACGAGCTCCGGCTCGCCAGCGAGCGCGGCGTTTGCCTCGACCACCTCTCCGGACAGCGGCGCGAACAGGTCGCTCACGGCCTTCACCGATTCGACGACGCCGAACGTCGCGAACTGCTCGAGCGCCCGTCCCGTCTCCGGCAGCTCGACGAACACGATGTCGCCGAGCTGGGATGCCGCGTACTCCGTGATGCCGATCGTCGCCTCGTCCCCGTCGACCCGGACCCACTCGTGATCCTTCGTGTAGCGCAGTTCGCTCGGGACCATCCGGCGGGTTCCTCCTGCGGGCGGCGTCGGCCGCGGGAACGGGGCTTGGTGTTACGTGTGCCGGTCCGTGCCTGTCCGTGCCGGTCAGCTTGGCCGGCGGTAGAAGGGCAGGGCGACGACCTCGGCGGCGACCCGCTGGTCGCGGATCTCGACGTCGACTATCGTACCCGGCTCGGCGTCGCCCGGAGCGACGTACGCCATCGCGATCGCGGCGTTGAGCGTCGGCGACTGGGTGCCGCTCGTGACGACGCCGGTCCGGCGATCCGCGGCCCAGACCGGGTAGCCGTGGCGGGCGATGCCGCGAGCGGTGAGACGGAGCCCGACGAGTCGCTTCGCTGGCCCGTCGCGGCTCACCTTCTCGAGCGCTCCGCGACCGACGAAGTCCGCCGGCTTGTCGAGCTTCACGACACGTCCGAGACCGGCCTCGTACGGGTTCGTGTCGCGATCGAGCTCGTTGCCGTAGAGCGGCATCCCGGCCTCGAGCCGCAGCGTGTCGCGGGCGCCGAGGCCGCACGTGATCATCCCGGCGGCGTCGCCGCCGCGCGAAAGCGCGCCCCATAGCTCCGGACCGCGCTCCCAGTCGACGAATACCTCGAACCCGTCCTCGCCGGTGTACCCCGTTCGGGCCACGTAGGCCGGGATGCCGGCAACGGTCGTCTCGACGATCGCGTAGTAACGGAGGCCTGCGAGGTCCGCAGGCGTGAGGGGCTGGACGATCGAAGCGGCACGAGGGCCCTGGACCGCGCAGAGCGCCGTCGCGAGCGAGCGATCGTCGAGAACGGCGCTGAACCCGCCGAATCGTTCGGCGAGGACGTCGCTCACCGTCTGCGCGTTGCCGGCGTTCGCGACGACGAGAAAGCGCTCCTCGGCGAGGCGGTAGACGATGAGGTCGTCGATGATCCCGCCGTCGGGGGCGCAGATCATCGAGTACTGGGCACGACCCACGGCGAGCGCGGGCGGGTCCGAGACGAGGGCCGTCGCGAGCGCGGCGCCCGCATCGACACCCTCGACGAACAGCTCGCCCATGTGCGACAGGTCGAACAGTCCGGCGCGCTCCCGGACGGCCCGGTGCTCCTCGAGGATGCCCGAGTACTGGACGGGCATCAACCAGCCGCTGAATTCGATCAGCCGGGCGCCGAGCGCCCGGTGAATGTCGACGAGCGGCGTGAGGTGGACCTGCGGCTCCGCCGTCTCCGTCACGTCAGCCGCGCGCGTCCCCGGCCGCGGATGCCGCAGCGAGCGCCTCCCCTGCGATCCGCTCCGCGGCTCGTGCGACGAGCGCTCGCTCGGTCTCGAAGGTCAGGAGGTGCGGCGCCTCGTCGAACGTCACCCAGCGGACCTGCTCGAACTCGTGGTCGTGCCGCGCGAGGTCGCCGCCGATGGGCTCCATGAGGAAGTAATGGACCGTCTTGTGGATCCGCGTCCCGTGCTGGACGAAGGTGTACCGGATCGACTCGAGCTCACCCACGATCCGGACCTGCAGACCGCTCTCCTCGGCGACCTCGCGGATGGCGGTCTCCTCGCGGCTCTCGCCGGCCTCCGGCGTTCCCTTGGGCAACGTCCAGGTGACCGAATCGCGCTCGCGGCGGCGCATGCCGACGACCAGATGCGCGACCCCGGCCTCGTGCCGGACCACGATTCCGCCGGCGGAAGTAGCGGTCGCGTTCCTCAGCCGCGCCACGGCGCCGAGGGCGCGCTCGAACGGCGAGGCGAGCCGGGGCGCCCGGAGCGGGCCCACTCCATCGTCACGAGCGGTCGGGGCTGTCCACCCATCGCGCGCCGCGGGCGAGCGGCCCGGATGGACCGCCAGTGGGCGCGGAGGCGGACGAGGGCGCCGAGATCCGCGTTGCGGAGAACGGTCTGACCGGGCGCGGCCCGGAACGACACGGTCGATCGGAGGCCCAGCCGGCGCTGCCGCGCCCGCGTCGAGGGACGGACGAATCGCGCCGCCGGACGGGCCGCGTACTTCGCGGCGATGCTGTGCTCCATGGGCGCCAATGGTACCGCCTCAGCCCCCCGTTGCAAGTGAGGTTCGGAGGGCTTGGGCCGCCTCCGGTGTCAGCGCGCCACGCTGGCGAGCGAGATCGATCTCGCGGTCCGCGGCGGCCCGATAGAGCGGCAGAACCCCCGGTGCGTGGGCGCTCAGGGCCGCCAGGTGAGACTCGAGGGTCCCCCGGTCGCCGCGAGTGATCGGGCCGGTCAGGGCATTCCGGATCCCGAGCGCCCTCGCGTTCCCGAGGGTGCCCTCGAGGAGCGGCCCGTAGATGGCGAGCGAGCCGGCCTCGTCGAGCCCCGCGACCCGTCCCAGCTCGGCGATCGCATCGAGCAGCGCCACCAGGCCGCCGGCCGCGAGGACGGCCGCGGCGTGGTACGCCGCCTTCGACCCGCGCGCGAGCCGGACGGGCTGGGCACCGATCGCCTCTGCCATGTCGGCGAGAAGCGATGCCAGCTGATCGTCGCCCTCGATCGCGACGGTCGCGCCGTGGAGCGCCGTGACTGCCCGCTCGACGTCCGCGAAGGCGACAAGCGGGTGGAAGGCCCCGATCTGGGTCCCGGCCGCCATCGCCGCTGACAGGACCTCCGCGCCCAGGGCGCCGCTCGTGTGGACGAGCGCCTGGCCGCTGTAGAGCCTGAGCGACCCGGCGACCCTCGCGATCGCATCGTCCGGGACGGCGAGGATGACGAGCTCGACCTCGTCGAGGAGCGCCGTCGCCTCGGCGAACCCGCGGACGCCCTCGACGAGCTGCCGGAACCGCTCGCGACGGCCGCGGTCGCGGCTCGCAACTGCGGCGACCGGCCAGCCGGCACGGCTGAGGGCAACGCCGAGAGCGGTACCGACCGCGCCCGCGCCGACGATCCCGATGATCGGCGGCTGACCGGACTCGCTCCGCCTGTGGGGGTGCGAATGGCCGTCCGGGTGGACCTCGTCGCCGTGCCGGTGGGACCCTGGCGGGACCGGGTCGAGGTCGATGCCTGCGTATCGGATCGCGGCGAGGTGATCGTCGCCCGGGGCCGGCTCGGCGGCCTCGGGGTGGTCGTCCTCATTGGGCCACGCCCTCACCCGCGCCTCCCGGGTCGCGGGCGCCGGCCGCGGTACTCTTCCACTTGACGAGTGTACCGACAGCCAGGGACAGACCGCGTGCCGGAATACGACCCATTCGGCGCCCGCGCGTCGCTCGGCGACGGCCTTCCGGACGTCTACCGACTCGACGCCGTCGGCGGCATCGCTGACCTCACCCGCGTACCGGTGACGCTGCGAATCCTGCTCGAGAACGTCCTCCGCCACGCCGGTCGCGGGCCGGTCCGAGCTCAGGACGTCGAGGCGCTCGGGCGCTGGCGACCCGGCGCGTCGATCGAGGCCGAGATCCCGTTCATGCCGGCCCGCGTCATCCTCCAGGACTTCACGGGCGTGCCGGCGATCGTCGACCTCGCCGCGATGCGCGACGCCCTCGCCGATCTCGGGGGTGACGCGGCCCTGGTCAACCCGCTCGTCCCCGCCGACCTCGTCATCGACCACTCGGTCCAGGTCGACATGTTCGGGACACCGGCCTCATTCGCCTTCAACGTCGACCGGGAGTACGAGCGGAACGGCGAGCGCTACCAGCTCCTGCGCTGGGCGCAGACCGCGTTCCACGACCTGCGCGTCGTACCGCCCGGAACCGGCATCGTCCACCAGGTCAACCTCGAGTTCCTCGCCACGGTCGTGACCGATGCGGCGGACGACCGCGGCCGCGTCGCGTTTCCCGACACGCTTGTCGGTACGGATTCCCATACGACGATGGTCAACGGGCTCGGCGTGCTGGGCTACGGCGTCGGCGGGATCGAGGCGGAGGCCGTCCTGCTGGGGCAGCCCCTCTACCAGCCGATGCCGCGCATCGTCGGCGTGCGCCTCCATGGGGAGCTGCCACGCGGCTCGACCGCGACCGACCTCGTGCTCGTCGTCACGGAGATGCTCCGGACGTACGGCGTCGTCGGCGCCTTCGTCGAGTTCACCGGCGACGGGCTGGCGGGACTCGCCCTCGCCGACCGGGCGACGATCAGCAACATGAGCCCGGAGTTCGGCGCAACGGCGACCCTCTTCCCCATCGACGACGAGACCCTCGCGTACCTTCGACTGACCGGCCGGCCCAGAGAGCGGATCGATCTCGTGGAGCGGTACGCGAAGGAGCAGGGACTGTGGCGCCGCCCGGGTGCCGAGCTCGAGTTCGACGATCTCCTCGAGCTCGACCTCGCGACCGTCGTCCCGTCGGTTGCCGGGCCGCGCCGGCCGCAGGACCGCGTGCCGCTTGACGCCCTCGTTCGCAACTTTCGCTCGACGTTCCCGGACGGACTCGAGGCGTTGCACGAGGAGGCCATCGAAGCGAAGCGGCCGGAGGGCGGCCTCGTCGAGGAGACGTCGGCCGAATCGTTTCCCGCGAGCGACCCGCCGTCGTTCGCGCTCGGCGACTCGGAGCAACAGGCGGCGCCACCGGCGGCCCCGCCCGAAGACACCGCGGGACGCGCCGGGTCATACCGCCCGGTCACGGTCCGCGTCGATGGGCACGAGGCGACCATCCGGACGGGATCCGTCGCCATTGCCGCGATCACCTCGTGTACGAACACCTCGAATCCGACGGTAATGATCGGCGCCGGACTCCTGGCCCGGAACGCTGTCGCGCGCGGCCTGACCGTGGCGCCGACCGTGAAGACGTCGCTCGCGCCCGGATCGAAGGCCGTGACGGGCTACCTCGAAGCCGCCGGGCTCATGGCCCCGCTCGAGCGGCTGGGCTTCGCGCTGGCGGGCTACGGCTGCACGACGTGCATCGGCAACTCAGGGCCGCTCGACGCGCCGGTCGCGGCCGCGGTCGAGGAGAACGACCTCGTCGTTGCCGCGGTCCTGTCCGGGAACCGCAACTTCGAGGGCCGGATCCATCCGCTCGCGCGCGCGAGCTACCTCGCCTCGCCGCCGCTCGTCGTCGCGTTCGCGCTCGCCGGCCGCGTCGACATCGACCTGACGACGGAGCCAGTCGGGATCGACGACGACGGCAAGCCCGTGATGCTGAGCGACCTCTGGCCGTCGGCCGACGAGATCCGCGCGGTCATCAACGACTCCATCGACCCGGAGCTGTTCCGGCGGACGTACGCGGTCGTGTTCGAGGGCGACGAGCGGTGGCGCGCACTGCCGATCCCCGCGGGCGACCGGTACGCCTGGGACGAATCGTCGACGTACATCGCGCGACCGCCGTTCTTCGAGGGACTCACCGCGGAGCCGCCGCCGTTGACCGACATCGCGGGCGCGCGGGTGCTCGCCGTGCTCGGCGATTCCGTAACGACGGACCACATCTCGCCGGCTGGCTCGATCGCGGCGTGGTCACCCGCGGGACAGTGGCTCCAGGCGCACGGCGTGCCGCCGCTCGAGTTCAACTCGTACGGCGCGCGGCGCGGCCACCACGAGGTGATGATGCGCGGCACGTTCGCCAACATCCGGTTGCGCAACGCGCTCGTCCCGGGACGCGAGGGCCCGTACACCGTCCACCTGCCCGACGGCGAAGAGCAGTTCATCTACGACGCGGCGATGCGCTACGCAGCAGAGGGCGTGCCGCTCATCGTCATCGCCGGTCGCGAGTATGGCTCCGGCTCGTCGCGCGACTGGGCGGCCAAGGGCACGACGCTCCTCGGCGTCCGCGCGGTCGTCGCCGAGAGCTACGAGCGGATTCACCGCTCGAACCTCGTCGGGATGGGGGTCCTGCCACTTCAGTTCGAGCCCGGCGAAAACGCAATGTCGCTCGCGCTGACAGGCCGCGAGTCGTACTCGGTGGCCGGACTTGCCGACGGGCTCACGTCGCGGCAGCGAGTGACCGTCTTCGCACGGAACGACGACGGCACGCAACGCCAATTCAGCGCCATTGCGCGCCTCGACGGCCAGATCGAGGTCGACTACCTGCGTCACGGCGGGATCCTGCCCGCGGTTTTGCGGCGGATCGCCGCGAGCTGACGTGCTCGCACGCCGCCGGCAACGACGAAGCCCCCGGGGAGGAGGAGATCCGGGGGCTTCGTTGGGGAGGAGCGAATGGTGCTCCGCGTTTCTGTCGATGAGACGCGCGGCGCGGCCGCGCGTGACGCCGTCGCCGCAGTTTCGCTAGGTAATCGCTCCGACGCACCTGGCCGCGACGTAGACGACCAGGATGATCGCGACGATGAACCCAAGAAGGAACCGGCCCACGCTGCTCTCCGA
>DATFPL010000137.1:0-10777 GCA_035264845.1 Candidatus Limnocylindrales bacterium
TTCGAGCGGAGCGGCGACGACATCGCCGCCGTGATCGTCGAGCCGGTCCTGGGGAACGCGCAGGCGATCCTCCCGGAGCCGGGCTTTCACGAGGCGATGCGGGCGCTGACCCGCGAGTTCGGGATCCTCCTGATCTTCGACGAGGTCAAGACCGGCTTCCGGCTTGCCCGCGGCGGCGCGTCGGAATACTTCGGCGTCACGCCGGATATCGCGACGTTCGCCAAGGCGATCGGCAACGGCTACCCGGCGGCGGCGTTCGGCGGCCGGCGCGAGATCATGGAGCAGCTTCCGGACAAGGTCAGCCACGGCGGCACGTACGCCGGCAACCGGGTTGCAGCTGCGGCCGCGGTCAGGACGCTGTCGATCATCAAGGAGACGGACGCGCTCCAGACGATCCACAGGACGGGCTCGGCGATCCAGGCCGGCCTTCGGTCGATCCTCGAGCGCAAGGGCGTGGCGCACGTGTTCACCGGACACCCGTCGATGTTCGGCGTCATGTTCACGGACAAGGTCCCGACGGAATACCGCGACTGGGCAAACAGCGATCACGACCTCTACGACGAGATCGCCGTCGCGATGCAGCCGCTGGGTGCGATGCCTGAGCCCGACTCGCGTGAGCCGTGGTTCATGTGCGAGGCGCACGCCGAGGGCGACATCGTGGATCGCGTCGTCTCGATCTTTGGCGATGCGTTGGAAACCGTCCTCGAGAAGCGCGCAGGAGCCGGGATCGTCGGCCACCACGGCTGATCGCACGAACACGCAGGAGGAGGGAGAGGGATGGCGCTCGATGGGAACGCCGTCCGCTCGGTCGACCGAGCGGCGGCGCTGCTTCTCGCCTTGGGCGAGAGCCAGGGAGAGGCCGGCGTGACGGAGCTCGCGCGACGGCTCGGCCTCCACAAGTCCACCGCCTCACGCCTCCTCGCGACTCTCCAGAAGCGCGGCCTCGTCGAGCAGGACGACGAGAGCGGCAAATACCGCCTCGGCCTCGTCGTCATTCGCCTCGCGGAGCGCGCGGAACGGACGCTCGACCTGCGCGGCATCGCGATGCCGGAGCTGGAGCGGCTCGCGCGCCTGACCCACGAAACGACCGGGCTCGGCGTCCTCGACGGTGACCAGCTCCTTACGGTCGCCCAGGCCGACGGGCCCAACCTGATCGCGGTCGGGGACTGGACGGGCCGGTCGACACCGCTTCACTGCGTCGCATCCGGCAAGGTGCTGCTCGCCGCGCTCGCCGAGCGCGAGGTCCTCCGGATCGTCCGGCGCGGCCTCGTGTCGCACACCGAGCGGACGCTCGTCGAGCTGGAGCCGCTGCTCGAGGAGCTGGCGCGGATCCGTCGGCGCGGGTATGCGACCGCGCTCGGGGAGTACGAAATCGGGCTCAACGCGGTTGGCGCGCCGGTCCACGACGCCCGCGGCGCCGTCGTCGCGTCGGTTCACATCTGGGGGCCGGCGTTCCGGCTCACGCCCCGCCGCATCCCGGAGCTCGCTGCCCACGCGCGTGAGACCGCGGCGGCGATCTCCGTACGGCTCGGCGGCGCGACGTCGAACGGCGCGCGTCCAACGCCAACCGCCGTCCCGGCCTGATCGTCGCCCCGACTTCGCCGCGGGCGCTCATGCACGACGACGCCGCGCTCTACGACGCCGAGGTCAGCGCGTTCCGCGACGATGTTCCCTACTGGGAATCGCTCGTCGACGAACGGCGCCCGAAGCGCCTGCTCGAGCTCGCCTGCGGGACGGGACGTTTGCTCGTTCCTCTCGCCCGCCGAGCCGTATCGCGCGACGCGGACGCCCGCGTCACCGGCCTTGACATCAGCGAGCCGATGCTCGTCCGGGCGCGCGAGGTCGTCGCCGCCGAGGCCTCGATCGCGCGCGTTGTTGACATCGTCGCCGGCGACATGGCCACGTTCGAGCTGGGCTCGACATTCGACCTCATCGTCCTCGGCTTCAACTCGTTTTCGTTTCTCACCGATGTCGAGGCGCAGCTGTCATGCCTCGACCGCGTGAGACGTCATCTCGCACCGGGCGGTGCGTTCGGCATCGACCTCATCGTCCCGCAGGTCCATTGGCTCGCGGTCTCCGAGCGCGTCGCGCCGCACCGGCTCGAGATCGACCACCGCGAACCGGTGCCGGGCATCCGACGCCTGCTGCGCTTCGTGACCGAGCGGTACGACCCGCATCGGCAGATCGAGGACGACCTCTACACGTACGAGATCGAGAAAGCCGACGGGACGGTGGAGCGGCGAACGTCCGATCTGGCGTGGTCGATGATCTTTCCGCAGCAGCTGGAGCTGCTGTTCCGCGCGTCGGGGTTGACGGTGACGGACCGCTTTGGCGACTACGACCGCTCGCCGTTCAACCGGCGATCGCGACAGTACGTCTGGCTCGCGCGGGCGAGCTGAGCTCGTCGCGCCGCCGCGACTCGATACTCTTGGCCCGATGCCGGACTTGGGATCGCCGCCGTGGCGCGACGTCCTCGCGATCGCGGTCATCGTCGTCGTCGCGTTGGTCGCGGTGCGCGGCGTGCGGCTGTTCGTCCGCGGCGTCGTCGGCGCGCTGTTCGCGCGCGAGACCGCCGAAGGCACGGCACGCGAGCTGACCCTCGTCGAGGTTGCCAAGCGACGCGAGACGATCGAGACGCTGGGGTCCCGAGTCCTCCAGGCGTTCGTCGTCGTGGTCGCTGCCCTGATGATCCTCGGCAAGCTCAACTACGAGATCGGGCCCGCGGTCGCCGGGCTCGGAGTCGTCGGGATCGCGGTCGGGTTCGGGGCGCAGAGCCTGGTCCGGGACTACTTCACGGGTGCGCTCATCCTCATCGAGAACCAGTTCTCGATCGGCGACGTCGTCACGATCGCCGGCGTGACCGGCACGGTCGAGGATCTGTCGCTGCGGCGGACGACGCTGCGTGACCTCGACGGCGTCGTGCACACGGTCCCGAATGGCGAGATCAAGGTCGCCTCGAACCGAACCCGAACGTGGGCCCGGATCAACCAGGACGTCACGATCTCGTACGGCACGGACCTCGAACGGGCCACCGGCGTCGTCGACCGCGTCGGCATCGATTTGGCGGCGGACCCCGTTTGGAAGCAACGGATCCTCGAGCCGCCGTGCGTCGAGCGGGTCGAGGCGCTCGCCGAGTACGGGATCACGCTCAAGATCCTCGGATCCGTTCGCGCCATCGACCAGTGGGCCGCGGCCGGGGAGCTGCGAAAGCGGCTGCTCGCCGCGTTCGCGGAGAACGGCATCGAGATTCCGCGGCCGCAGCGTGTCGTGCTCGCGCGTGATCCGGACGGGCCCGGGCCGCTGCCGCCGGAGGCAGTCGTCGAGCCGGCGGGCGGGGGCGATGGGAGCGGTTCCGCGACCTAGGAGCGCGGTGGGCCTCGTTCGGGGCTCGATTTGCACGGGGTGTTCAACCGCGACCGATTTCCGTCAGCGGCGGCGCGTGTTCCAGGTATTCCGGTCGTTTCCGTTAATCCGGTGCACACAACCTGCGATTCCGACCGACTCGACGCGACTTAGCCGGCGGATCTCGATGATGAGCCGCTCCTCGGTGGCGCCGTTGCACACCGGGTGCAAACGCGTGCCGCCGGTAGCCGCGGTTCCGACCCTCCTCGCGGGAGCAGCGTCTCCGGCCGCGACGTGCTCGCCGCGTAGAATGGCGATCCAACGCGTGGCCGGTGGACCCGGGCCGGAGGAGCCGTCGATGAGCGTCGACCAGCGTCCCGAGATCGAGAACCTGCTCGCCGAGCGCCGGACGTTCCCGCCGGATCCCGCGTTCGCTGCGCACGCCAACGCGAAGGCCTCGCTGTATGACGAGGCGGAGCGGGACTACGAGGCGTTCTGGACCCGGCTCGCGCGGGAGCGGCTCAGCTGGTCCAAGCCGTTCGACACGACGCTCGAGTGGGACCTCCCGTTCGCCAAGTGGTTCGTGGGTGGCGAGCTCAACGTCGCCTACAACTGCGTCGATCGCCACGTCGAGAACGGGCTCGGCGCCAAGGTCGCGTACCACTGGATCGGTGAGCCCGGCGACACGCGGACGATCACCTACGCCGATCTCCAGCGCGAGGTGTCGAAGGCCGCCAACGGGCTCAAGGAGCTCGGCGTCGGCAAGGGCGACATCGTCGCGATCTACATGCCGATGATCCCCGAGCTGCCGATCGCGATGCTCGCCTGCGCCCGCATCGGTGCCCCGCACACCGTCGTCTTCGGTGGCTTCTCCTCAGAGGCGCTCGCCGGTCGGATCAACGATGCGCAGGCGAAGCTGGTCATCACCGCCGACGGGGGCTGGCGCCGCGGCAAGCCAACAGAATTGAAGCCAGCCGTCGACGACGCGCTCAAGGACACCCCGACGATCGAGAACGTCATCGTCGTCCGCCGCCTCGGCGACAAGGCCGTAACCGCGATGCACGACGGCCGCGACCACTGGTGGCACGACCTCGTCGACCGCCAGAGCGCCGAGTGCCCGCCGGAGCCGCTCGACAGCGAGCACATGCTCTACCTGCTCTACACGTCGGGCTCGACCGCCAAGCCGAAGGGCATCTTCCACACGACCGCGGGCTATCTGCTCGGCACGAGCTACACCCACGAGATGATCTTCGACCTGAAGCCCGACGACGTGTACTGGTGCGCCGCTGACATCGGCTGGGTGACGGGGCACAGCTACATCGTCTATGGGCCGCTCGCGAACGCCGCGACCGGCGTCATGTACGAGGGGACGCCGGACACGCCGGCATGGGACCGCTGGTGGCAGATCGTCGAGGACTACAAGGTCTCGATCCTGTACTGCGCCCCGACCGCCATCCGTGCCTTCATGAAGCAGGGCGCGGAATACCCCGACAAGCACGACCTGTCGTCGCTCCGTGTCCTCGGCTCCGTCGGCGAGCCGATCAACCCCGAGGCCTGGCTGTGGTACCGGCTGAACATCGGGCGCGACCGGGCGCCCGTCGTCGACACGTGGTGGCAGACCGAGACCGGGATGATCCTCATCAGTCCGCTCCCCGGCGTCACGACCACCAAGCCCGGCAGCGCCACGTTCCCGTTCCCCGGCATCGACGCCGACGTCGTCGACGGACAGGGCAAGTCCGTCCCGTTCGGTGGCGGCGGATATCTCGTCCTGAAGCGCCCGTGGCCGGCGATGCTGCGCGGCATCTACGGCGACCCGGAGCGCTACAGGGAGACCTACTGGAGCCGCTTCCCGGGGATGTACTTCGCGGGTGACGGCGCGAAGCGCGACGAGGAGGGCTACTTCTGGCTGCTCGGGCGGGTCGACGACGTGATGAACGTGTCTGGCCACCGATTGAGCACGACGGAGATCGAGAGTGCCCTCGTGTCGCACCCCGCCGTCGCCGAGGCCGCCGTCGTCGGCGGCCCCGATCCTGTCACCGGCGAGGCGATCAACGCGTTCGTCATCCTTCGCCGCGACAGGGAGCCGAGCAAGGAGCTCGGCGAGGAGCTGCGCAAGCACGTCGCGACAAAGATCAGCCCGATCGCCAAACCCAAGTCACTGATGTTCACGCCGGACCTGCCGAAAACGCGCTCCGGCAAGATAATGCGGCGGCTCCTGCGCGACATCGCCCAGGGCCGCGCACTCGGCGACACGACGACGCTCGCGGACGCGTCGGTCGTCGACACGATCCGGGCAAACTCCGGCAAGGCAGAGGAGTAGCGTGCCGTTCGATTTCCTGCGGCGTCGCAACAGTGGCGGAGACGCGGTTCGCGCGCCGAGCGGAACGAACGACCGGCCTCACGCGACGACTGTCGTGCGGCTCGACGGCCTGACGGAGGAGTGGCGTCTGGTCGGCCAGATGCACCTGACAGCGCGCCTGTCCGACGCGCTCAACAAACGTGAGGCGCTGCCGATCTCCGACGTCTCATGGGCGCCGATCGACGGCTCGTCGGGATTCACACCCGTTCCCGGCCTGAAGAGCGTCGATCCGTACGACCTCATCGTCGTGCTCGCCGGCGAGGGCTCGCAAGGCCCGTTGACGGACGCCGAGCGCGACGCGTACAAGGTCCACCGCATCGCGTACGACGTCGCGCTCGAGGCGCCGCCGTACCGCATCGTCGGGACTGTCTACCTGCTGCCCGGGATGGAGCCCGCCCGGCTGCTCGATCGAGCGACCGAGATGTTCCTGCCGGTCGTGGACGGCGTCGTGTCGGCCGGCGACCGCGTCGTCAGCGAGCCCGGGCTCGACGCGATCCTGGTCAACCGCTTCTACCTCCGCGGCGTTCAGCAGGTCGACAAGCGCACCGGCGAGCCGGTGCAGAAGCTTCCGGGCGCGCCGCTGGGCGGTGTCTCCTGGCAAGACAGGTCGCGGTAGGCCGCTCCACGACATGCCGATCCGCGCCGTTGTGCTCGACGTCGGCGAGACGTTGATCGACGCTCGCCTCGGCTGACGCGCGGGATCAGGCCCGGACCGGCTCCTTCTGCCGCCCGAACAGGCGGAACGCGGCCTTCGCCGCGGTCGACGTATCGGCCTTCGGCGTCCCGATGAGGCGGTCCGCGAGTGCGTCGAAGTCCTCCGTAATCCGCTCGCGCGGGAACATCTCGATCACGGTCCGCCCTTCGTTGGCGGCGCGGACGAAGAGGAGGCCGCCGGAACGGATGAGGGCGAGGGCCGGCATGCCGACGGTCCGCTCCATGTCGCTCACGGACACGCCGCTGTTGGCGCGGTTGACGACCATCGCCAGCCGATCCTGGATCCCGAGCTCCGCCGCGATCTCGCGGAGCTGGACGGCGGCGCGTAGCGCGGGCACGTCCGGGGTGACCGGCACGAGGATGCGGTCCGCGCGCTCGAAGATCTCCTGGTTCAGCGGGCTGTACGACGGGTGGAGGTCGACGACGACGAAGTCGAAGCTCCGCCTCGTCGCCGTGATCGCGTCGGCGACACGCTCCGGATCGAGGAGCTCCGTCTGGAGCGGGCTTGCCGTCAACGACACGACGCGCAGCCCGGATGGATGCGCCGCCGCGAGCTCCATGAAGTTTTCAGCCGGGCCGCCCTCGAGCTGATCCCGCCAGCTGTCGGCAACGGTCCGGATCTGCTCGAGGCCGAGCGACGTGGCGACGTGCCCGGTGACGGTGTCCGCGTCGATGAGGAGGACCTTCTGCCCCTTGAGGACCTGGAGCCCGGTGGCGACGTTCGTCGCGATCGTGGTCTTGCCGACGCCGCCCTTCGGGTTGAACACAGCGACGAGCGTCGCGCGTCGGGTCCAGTCGCCCGTGTCGATGTCGCTCTGGATGATCGGGCCGCTGCCGTCGTCGACGGTCTGGGACCGGATGCACATCGCCTCGACGCGCCAGCGGAGCGCGTCCGCGGAGTAGGGGCGCGTGAAGTACTCGTCGTCGATCCCGGTCCGCGTCGTGCCGGCGGACAGGCGGTCCAGCGTCCGCGGCGAGACGACCATGAGCGCCGGGACGTTCCGACCCTCGTCGTGGAGGATGCCGTAGTACTCGAGCGACGTGTCGAAGTCGCTCTCGCCGTCCAGGATCGCGAGCGACACGTCGCGGCGCGACCCGAGCAGCGCCTCGAGCTCGTCCGGCGCGCCGATCGGAATCGGCTCGAAGCCGGCGGCCTTGAGCTCCGCGGCGACGGGCGCGCGCTCCTCGGCGGGAAGGGCAATGACGACGGCCTGACGGGCCACGCTTTTAGCGACTCCTCGATGTGGACCGGGCGGCCCCGGTCAGGCCTCGGACTCGGGGTCGCGCGCAGTGACCTGGATCGTGCTGTCGTCGCCCCCGGTGACGCGGGCGTTGAAGCCGGGGAGGGTGGCGATCGATTCGCGAAGGGCGACGTCGGCGCCGTGATGGACGGCGAAGACGAACTCGCCGTCGGGGCCCGACGAGACGCCCACCGACTGGACGCCAGGCAGGCGGCCCAGATGACGCTTGAAGCTCGCGATGCTGGCGACACTCACAAGACCGACGACGATGACCTGCGTCGCCCTCGGCTGTGCCGCGGAGGTGCCCTCGTCGCTGGTCGGCGGGACGAGCCCGGCGAGTCGCGCGGCAAGCGCGTCGTCGCCGATCGTCGGGATCTCCTCGCCGGCGTCGCTGGAGCCGGCGGCGGCCGCGGCCTCAGCCTCCGCGGCCGCGAAGTCCGGCGACATCGCGAGTGCCGCGAGCCGCGGGTCGTCTGGCGCGAGCTCACCGTCGGCTGCGGCCGCCTCGACGACGGTGTCGCCGATCAGCTGCTCCGACGCGGCGGACGCGCCGTTGTGGCCGTTCATGTCCGCCGCGCGAGCGGCCGCCTCGATGGCAGCCATCGCCGCCTCCGTACCACGGACCACGCCGGGTTCCGCGACGGGGTCGGCGGCCGGTGTCGTCACGACCTCCGCGGAGGTCGGCTCGGGCGCGCGGGTCGCGGCGACGGCGCCGGGGGCGTCGAGGTCGTCAAGCGACGGGGGCTCAGGCAGGTTCTCGGCAAGGGAGGCGAACCGGCTCGGGTCCTCCTCGCCGAGGAGGCGTTCGAAGAACTTCGCCATCTCCGCCTCGTAGGCGGCGATCCGGTTGTTGACGCGCTCCACGCGCCGCTCGACGGACGCCGCGTGATCCTCGACCTCGACTTCGAGCTGGCTCTTGCGCGCCGCGATCTTCTGGTCGGTCTCCTCGCGGATCCGGGCGATCTCGGCCTTCGACCAGTCGCGGATCCCGGCGACGTCGTCGTCGGCCTGGCGTCGAAGGTCCGCCGAATCGGTCGCCGCCCGGGCGCGGATCTCCTCGATCGCGCTCTTCGCGTCCGTCTGGAGCCGCACGAACGACTCCTCGCGGGCCGATTCGGCTGCGGCCTGCATCGCCTTCGTCAGGTCGGCCATGAACTTGCTGGGACCGCGGCCGCCGGACGGCTTGCCGCCCGGCCACGGGGGAGGAGCGGCGGCCACGGAGGCGTCGCCGTACGACGTTTCGGACTGCTCCGGCGCGGCCTCGCTCATGTTGGTGGCCTCCACGGCATCGAAGCCGGCCTCGCCGACCCTGCTCGTCTCGTTCGCCGACGACTCGCCGTCCGGCGCGCTGGACTCGGCGACGGTGTCGTCGCCGGTCTGTCGCTGATCCGAGCTCCAGGGGAGCCTGAAGCCCGTGCGGGCGTCGGTCGTCGCCATGCGGTCTTGTCGTCCTCTCCACGTGGACACGCCGGGGTCTTGGGGCGTGGTCGCATGGTGAGCGGCGTGGATGGTGCGGTGGAGTCCGCTAGTGGTACCACGGGCCTGCCCCGGTGGTACCGGCGGGTGACGCGCGAACGGACACGGCGCGCCGACGCACCACCGGGCTCGTCGCGCGCGCACGCCGGGAGGGCGGTGGAGGGGGCCTCCGGCCGGGCGGCGCTACGATATCGGGATGCCACCCCGGGACCTCTCCGCCACCGCCGCCGTCGTATCCGCGAGTCAGCCGTTCGACGGCCGAGCGGGCATCCCCGACCGCCTGGGCCGCGCGCTCCGCGACCTCCGGATCTCCGTCACCGACCGCTGCAACTTCCGCTGCACGTACTGCATGCCGAAGGAGATCTTCGGCCGGGACTTCGAGTTTCTCCCCCGGTCGATGGTCCTGACCTTCGAGGAGATCGAGCGTCTCGCGCGGGCGTTCGTCGACCTGGGCGTCGAGAAGCTGCGGATCACCGGCGGCGAGCCGCTCGTCCGGCGCGATCTGCCCGACCTCATCGCGCTGCTCGCGGCACTCCGCACCCCCGACGGCCGCGAGGTCGACCTGACGCTGACAACGAACGGGTCCGCGCTCCCGGCGCTGGCGGGACGATTGCGCGACGCCGGGCTCGGCCGCGTCACGGTCAGCCTCGACTCGCTGGACGACGAGGTGTTCCGGGCGATGAACGGCGTGGACTATCCGGTCGCGCGGGTGCTCGACGGGATCGCGTCGGCAGTGGCGGCGGGACTCGCGCCGATCAAGGTCAACATGGTGGTCAAGCGCGGCGTCAACGAGGCGAGCGTCGTGCCCATGGCGCGCTGGGCGCGCGAGCAGGGGATCATCCTCCGCTTCATCGAATACATGGACGTCGGGCACTCGAACGGCTGGCGGCTGGACGAGGTCGTCGCCGCGGACGAGATCGTCGCGGCGATCGACGCCGAGCTGCCGCTCGACCCAGTCGCCCCGAACTACCGCGGCGAGGTCGCGAGTCGCTGGCGGTATCGCGACGGCCGTGGCGAGATCGGCGTCATCTCGTCCGTCACGGCGCCGTTCTGCGGCGACTGCACCCGGGCAAGGTTGTCCGCCGACGGCAAGCTGTACACCTGCCTGTTTGCAGCCGACGGTCACGACCTGCGTGAGCCGCTCCGCGCCGGAGCGAGCGACGACGAGCTCCGCGCCGCAATCGCCGCGATCTGGAACGTCCGCGCCGACCGCTACTCGGAGTTGCGGAGCGCCGCCACGAACAATCTCCCGCGCATCGAGATGTTCGCGATGGGCGGGTAGCGGGCGACGATCGCTGTCCGGCCGCGGCAGGCCGGACGCTACGATGCGTGCCGGGCCAAATGGCTCGGCCCTCGCATCGAGGAGTTGCCCAGATGAACGCTACCCCGCCACCGCCCCCGTCGAACGAGCCGCCGGTCGCGTGGCAGCCCGCCCCGGCCCGCCGACCCCAACAGGACCGTGGTTTCGACCTGTCGGACTTCCTGACGTTCCGCTACCTCATCACGCCGGGCTTCATCACCGCGATCTACGTGATCGGCGCGATTCTCATCACGCTGACTGCCCTCGTGTCGTTGGGGAACGGCTCAGGCGGGGTGATCGCCGCCCTCGTCGTCCTGATCATCGGCAACATCTGGTGGCGGATCG
>DATFPL010000138.1:0-5006 GCA_035264845.1 Candidatus Limnocylindrales bacterium
CCGCATCGTGCGCCTACCGCGCGCCGAGACGACGCAGCTCCGCCGCAAGCACGCGGCGCCCGATCGCCGCTGCCTCCGCCGGCGGGCCCCAGCTGCTGTCCTGCTCGACCATCAACCAGCCGTTGTAGCCGCGCTTCGCCAGCAGCTCGAGGATCGCGGGGAGGTCGATGACGCCTGCACCGAGCTCGGTGAAGAGACGGGCCCGGATCGCAGCGCCGAAGTCGGGCACGCGTCCGGCGTGGAGTTCCGCGAGCACGTCGGCGTCGACGTCCTTCAGGTGAACGTGGGTGACGCGCTGGCCGTACCGCCGCAGCGCCTCGACGGGGTCGCCGCCGCCGACCGTCCAGTGGCCGACATCCAGGCAGATCCCAAGGTGTTCGTCCGTGACGGCGGCGAGCAGCCGGTCCATCTCGTCGGGGTTCTCGACGAACGTCCCGGTGTGGGGATGGAAGGCGATCGGGTGCCCCGCGGCGACGGTCTCGGCGACGATCGCGTCGACGAGGCCCCCTAGCCGGCGCCACCCGTCGTGGGTCAGTCGCGACGTGCCCGGCTCGGTCGTCCGCCCCGATGCCCTCGAGCGCTCCGGCGTCCCGTCGAGGGCGATGACGAGGACGTCGCCGCGTGCGTCGTGAAGAATCGCGAGCCGCTCGCGCAGCCCATCGAGCGCGCCGTCCGGCGGGCCGTCGGTGGAGCAGGGGATCGACGCGTAGACCTCCGCCAGTCGGAGATCCCGCTCCTCGAGCATCGCGCGCAGGTCGTCCCCCAGCGGGAAGCCGTTGCCGAACTGGGTGCCCTCGTACCCGGTACGGGCGATCTCGTCGAGGACGGTCGCCGCGTCGACGGGCGGCACGAGGTCCGGCAGGTCGACGTTGTTCCAGAGGATTGGCACGGTCGCGATCGACGCCCGCGGCAGCGCGTCGGCCGGTCGCCGAAGCGCGCGACGCAGACGGCTCGGGTCGACGCGCCGCGCGACCGTCGTCACAGCTGCTGCTCCTCGGCGCGGCCTTCCAGCTGCGCAGCGCGTGTCTCGGGATGCGATTCCGCGATCGGGACGTCCCACCAGCCAGTCTTGTCGGGACCGGCTCGCTCGAGGTCGCGATCGACCTTGATCGCGACGACCGACGGCCCACCGGACGCGAGTGCCCGCCGGACCGCCTCGCAGACGTCATTGGGGTCGTTGACGGCCTCGGCGTGGAGTCCGAACGACCGGCCGATGGCGGCAAAGTCGGGTGAGTACGGCTCCCCGTTGCGGATGAAGTCCGTCGACGCCGGGCGCCCGAAGAACGTCTGCTGGCCGCCCTTGATGCTGATCCAGCCCGAGTTGTCGAGGATCACCTGGCAGACGGGGACGTCGAGCATCGCCGCGGTCGCGAGCTCCTGCATCGACTGCATGAACGAACCGTCGCCGGAGATGGACAAAACCTGGCGGTCACGATGCGCGAGCTGGGCACCGATCGCGGCGGGGAGCTCGAAGCCCATCGTCGAAAACCCGCCCGAGGTGATGTGGGTCCGCGGCTGCCGTGTCACCCAGCGCTGCTTGACCATGCCCTGGGGGAGACCGGCGCCCGTGACGACGATCGCATCGTCGCTAGTGGCGGCCTGAATCTCGCGCGTCGCGCGCGCCATCGTCATCGGCGTGCCCGTCGCGGCCGACTTCACCTCGACCTGCTCGAACCAGGCCACCTTGCGCTTCTGGATCTCCTCGAAGAACGGGGTGTCGCGGTACTCGCGCGCGTCGCGGGGACCGAGCGCCGCGAGGAGGTCCTCGAGCCCGGCTCGCGCGTCGCCGACGAGCGGCACCGCTACGGGGTAGTTCTTGCCGATCTCGCGCGCGTCGATGTCGAGCTGGACGAGCGCCGTCGGCGGGATCGAGAACGTGACGCCCTTGCGATACGACGACGCCGACCAGTCCGTGAAGCGGCAGCCGACCGACAGCAGGACGTCCGCGCCGGCGGCCAGCTCGTTGCCGCATGTCGATGCCGTGTCGCCGACCGTCTGGGCAGCGAGCGGGTGCGTCTCGTCGATCGCGCCCTTGCCGTTCCACGTCGTGACGACCGGGGCACCGAGCCGCTCCGCCAGTGCGACGACCGCGGCAGATGCCTCGGAGGTGATCGCGCCGCCACCGGCGACGATGACGGGCCGCTCTGCGCCGCGAAGCAGTGCCGCGGCACGTTCGATGTCGTCCGCCGCCGGTCGCGCTCGACCGGTCGCCTCGCGTTCCTCCGGCAGCGGCATCCGAACGTCCGCCGACTCTGCCTGGACGTCCATCGGGATGTCGAGGAGGACGGGCCCGGGCCGGCCGGACAGCATCGCGTTCCAGGCGCGGTGGAGAACGAACGGCAGCTCGTCGACGCGCGACGGCTGCCACCACTCCTTGACGACGGGCTCGAAGATGCGCGGGTTGTCCGCCACGTGTTTCCGCTCGAACTCCTGGAGCAGCCCGTGGCCGCGCATGTACGTATGCGCGGAGCCGGTCATCAGGAGGACGGCGGTGGAATCGACGTACGCCGTGGCCATCCCGATGACGGTGTTGGTCGCACCAGGCCCGATGCTCGTGAACGCGAGGAGTGGCCGGCCCGTCGCGCGGTAGTAGCCGTCGGCGAGATGCACCGCCGACTGCTCGTGGATGACCTGGATCGTCCTCACCTCGGGCCGGTCGAGCAGGGCATCGGTCAGCGACCACGAGCCGTGACCGGGGATGCCGACGGCGTACGGGACGCGCTGCCGAACGAGGTAGTCGACGACGATTCCCGCGCCCGAGAGTCGCTGCGTGGGGGCTTCGCCGTCCGTCACGGGCGGGCCGCGGGGTCGTTCGCCGATGTTCGCATCGCTCCCCAGCGGCTACGATGTAATCGATTACGTCGGAGGCGGCAGCGTAGCATGCGGGAGGTCGCCGGGAGAACGGCGAGGCGGCCGGAATCGGGAGTCCGCGATGGACGTCATGACGCTCAGCCCGCTGGCGCGGACGGTGGCCACGACCGCCACCGACATCTGGAACGACTCGTGCTCCGTCGAAGAGCTCCAGTACGCGATCGCGAACGGCGCGACAGGGGCGACCGCGAACCCGACGATCGTCCATGACGTCTGGAAGCAGGATCCGGCGACGTGGCGGGCGCGGGTCCGCCAGCTCGGGATCGAGCATCCGCGCTGGACCGAGATCGACCTTGCATGGGCCGTCGTAGCGGACATGTCCGTCCGCGGCGCCAATCTCCTCGAGCCGATCTTCGTCGCGAACGGCGGCCGGAAGGGACGCCTGTCCGTGCAGACGGATCCGACGCTCTACCGCGACGCCGACCGAATGGTCGAGCAGGCGGCCGGCTTCGACGCGCTGGCGCCGAACGTCATCGTGAAGTTCCCCGCGACGCGGGCGGGGATCGTGGCGATGGAGGCTGCGAGCCGGCGCGGCATCAGCGTCAACGCGACGGTTAGCTTCAGCGTCGCCCAGGCCGTTGCCGCGGCCGAGGCCGTCGAGCGCGGAATCCGCGCCCGTGACGCGGCCGGCGAGCCGACGGACTCGATGGGTCCGGTGATTACCCTGATGATGGGCCGGATCGAGGACTGGCTGCGCGTCCAGACCGAGCGCGACGGCATCGTCGCGGACCCCGTCGCCATTCCCTGGTCGGGGGTCGCAGTCTTCAAGCGCGCGTACGGCGAGTTCCAGCAGCGGGGGTTCCGGGCAAGGCTCCTCGGCGCCGCGATCCGCCACCAGCTCCACTGGACCGAGCTCATCGGCGGCGACGTCGTCATCACGATGCCGTCGTCGTGGCAGAAGCGGTTCAACGCATCCGAGATCGACGTGACGCCACGGATGGACGAGCCCGTCGATCCGTCGCTCATCGCGGATCTGGCCTCGCACTTTCCCGATTTCGTCCGGGCGTATGAACCGGACGGCCTGTCAGTCGGCGAGTTCGACACGTTCGCGCCGACCGTTCGGACGCTTCGCGCGTTCGTCGCGAGCTACCACGACCTCCTCCATGCCGTGTCCGACGCCATGCTCCCCAACCCGGACGTCAAGCCCGCGTGATCGCGGCGATGTCGCCGCGGAACACGCTCGCGGACGAGGATCTCCGGGTCCGTGCCGCCGCGGACGGCATATCCGTTTCTGTCGACCCTGCACGCGCCGGGTGGCGCTATCTGTCGTTCGACGTCGTCGACGCACGTGGCGCAGCGTCATTCGCCGAGCCGGGGTCGGAGGCCGCCGTCGTCGTCATCTCCGGGCGCGACGTGGAGGTCGAGTCGGCTGGGTCGAGATGGCTCCTCGAGGGCCGGGCCGGCCCTTTCGACGCGCTGCCATGGGCCTTGTGGCTGCCCGATGCGGCGGATCTCCACATCTCGAGCCGCAACCGGGCGACGGTTGCAGTCGCGCGTGCGCCGAGGTCGACCCGCGACGGCGTCGCGACGAAGCCGGTTCTCGTGACCCCCGGCGACGTCGATGTCGAGATCCGCGGCGCCGGCAACGCGTCGCGCCAGATCAACCACATCGTCAAGCCCGGCTTCCCGGCCGACCGGCTCCTGCTCGTGGAAGTCATCACTCCGTCGGGCAACTGGTCGTCGTGGCCGCCACACAAGCACGACGTTGACGACATGCCGGCGGAGGCCGTCCTCGAGGAGATCTACTGCTACCAGTTCCGTCGCCCCGAGGCGTGGGCGATCCAGCGGCTGTATCGCCGGGCGGGGACGCCGGCGACGGAGACTTCCGGGCCGCGCG
Organism: Candidatus Limnocylindrales bacterium; assembly: GCA_035264845.1. Classification (GTDB taxonomy): domain Bacteria; phylum Chloroflexota; class Limnocylindria; order Limnocylindrales; family CSP1-4; genus JACDAV01. The sequence continues at coordinate 4,709 of DATFPL010000138.1, forward strand.
ACGCGCTCTTCGCCGTGCGACACGGAGAAGTCGTGCTCGTGACCGACAGCTACCACCCGTTCGCGGCGACCCACGGCGACGATGCGTACTACCTCAACGCGCTTGCCGGCGATCGCAGGACGATGGCGTGCTCGTTCGATCCCGACCTGGACGGCGTCCGCGATGCGTGGCCGTCGATGGAGACGGACGCGAGGCTGCCGCTCGTCCGCTGACGTGGCGCCGCGATCGCGGCCTGGACGCGCACGCGGCGATGGAGCCGGTGCGTCCGCAGCGCAAGCTCCGATTCGAGCCGTGGCAT
>DATFPL010000139.1:0-9170 GCA_035264845.1 Candidatus Limnocylindrales bacterium
TTGAGCCTCGGCGGTGGCTCCCCGATCCTCGATCCCGACCGGGCAGGTTGCGTCCGGCAGGAGTCATCGTCCTTGTTCATCTCACTGTCCATCCGGGAGAGCCGAAGCGTCCGGCGCGTGTCCGCAGGCCTCGCCGCGGGCCTTCTGCTGACGGCGCTCGCCGTCATCCCGGCTACCGCAAACGCCGGCTCGACGAAGCTGACAAATCCGGCCGTCTCGCCGCGCGAAGCGACGACCTCGACGACCATCCGGTTCACGGTCAGCTACACCAATCGCGAGGGTTCGCCGGCCGACTCCGTCGTCGCCCTCATCGACGGCGTGGCGCACTCGATGGCGGGATCCGGCGCCGACTGGAAGCACGGCGTGCCGTTCCGCTACACGACGCGCCTCTCCACCGGGACGCACACGATTTCATTCCGCGCGACGGCGCGCGACAAGTTCGTCGACCAGATCGGCGCCGGCCGAGTCACCGTGGCGGCGGCACCCAAACCGACGCCCGCACCGACGGTCGAGTCTCACAGCGGAACGGGCACGACGACTGCTCGTCCGACGCCGACAGCCGTCACCGGATCCGGCGCCGCGCCCGAGCCTCGTCCGACGCCAGCGGCGGCATCGGCTCGCCGCCCTGCGTCGCGTCCCGCGTCCGACGCCGCCGGCGCACCGATCCCCGCTCCTGGCAGCATCTCTGGCCCCGGGGCGTCGGCCGGTGGCGACCGTTCGGGCCGCGGCGCCGGCGCCCCGACCGTCCAGTTCGGTGGCGCGGGCGACATCAGCGCATACCTGCAAGCGCTGGGCATCGGCGCCACCACGCCGCCGATGGTCCGCATCCTCGTGTCGCTCGTCGGGTCGACGGGCGCGATGACGCTCCTCATGGCATTCCTCTTCTTCGGCAAGCGCCGGCGCGACGGCGAGCCGCCCGCTCCCGACGAGGTCCTCCACGCGAACGCCGCACGTGGCAGCGGCCAGGCCGCAACCTCGACCCTCGTCCCGCCCCGCATCGCGCCCCCCGGCGTCCCCGAGGAAGAGCTCGGCATGCCGCGCTGGCGCCGCCCGTCGCTCCTCGAGGCCCGCAAGATGGACCCGTCGCGGATGATCGCGGAGGCACCGGCGCCGCTGTCCTTCGATCACGGTTCGATCGGCCCGGTCGATGGCTACGAGCGCCGGCTCGTCCGCTATCACGTCGTCCGGCTCCTCGATGTCCCGGACGAGTTCCAGGCCTCGGAGATCGGTCTCCTGACACACGGCGACGAGGTCCAGCTGCTCCAGCGCTCTGGGACGTACTGGCTCGTCCTCTGCCCCGACGGGCGGCAGGGCTGGATCCACAAGATGACCCTCGGCGAGGTCGTCGGTGCCCCTCCGGCTCCGAGCGCCCGTCAGGCGTGGGGTACGTCGACGATCGAGTCGCACGACGTCGACGAGGACGTGCTGCTCGCGTTCATGACCGCGCGAAGCCGCGCCTGATCGCCGCGCGGGCGACGGACGCCGTCAGCCTCGCGACGCCTCCCGCCGCAGCACGAGGATGTGCTGGTGCGCAATGTTCGGGACGAACGCCTTGGGGTAGCCGTACGGCCGCAGCCGGGTCCCCGCCTGGTACCAGATGACGTCGCCCTTGGGGACGAGCCCGACTGACGCGGCGCGCGCGGCGAGGTCGCTGCCGGTGAAGACGTACCGACCGCCCTGGTACGCATCGCGGACGATCAGCGCCAGGTAGCGGCCGTCGCGAAGGACGCGCCTGAGCTCGGCGAGCACGTCGGTCATCCGGTCGAGGAACGTCGCGTAGTCGGCGGAGTTGGCGAGATCCGCCGGGTCGTCGGTGACCATCGCGTAGTTCGTGCGCCGATTCGCGTGCGTCTCGGCCAGCCGGCCGCCGGCCATCGTGATCGGCAGCTGGATGTTGTATGGCGGGTCCGTCGCGATGAAGTCGACCGACTGCCCCGGGATCGTCGGCAGGATCGCGAGTGCGTCGCCGAGCCGCATCTCGACCCCTCCCGGGTCGAACGTCCGCGTGCCACCCGGGTCGTTCTGGCCGAGGTCGGCAAGGAGCGGGCCCAGCCCGTCGCGCTGCGCCACGGCGTCGCGCACGACGTCGTCGTAGGTCGCCGTCCACGCGGCCGAGAGCTCGATGCCGAGCGCACGTCTCGGGCCGCGGGCGATCGCCGCTCCGAGCAGGGTGCCGCCGACGCCCGCGAACGGGTCGAGCACCAGCTCGCCGCTGCGCGAGAAGAACTCGATCAGGCGGGCCATCAACCGCGGCGGCTTGTTTGCCCCGTGGCGCCGCCGCAGGTCGTGGCCAAGCTCGGACGGGTAGGCGGTCGACCAGACCGACTTCGTGAAGTAGAGCCACTCCTCGCCGGGGAGCTCATTGAGCTCGTTGCCCGGGTGCGGCTCGCGGCGGGCGGGCATCGCCGCCAGCCTAGCGGAGTCAGGGAGCGGCGTGCCCGACTTCGGCGGCGGCGCCGTGGACGGCTGCCCCGTCGGCGTGATCGTGGCCGGACACCGCGACGCTGACGGCGACGCTCGTCGCGATGACGACGATCCCGATCGCGGGGACGGCGGCGATCGTTGCCGCTGCCGCGACATCGCGAACGCGACGGGTGACGGCGAGATCGACGCCACGGAGTCGCAGGGCGAGGAGTACGACGATCGCGACCTGGAACAGGGTGCAGAGTGCGTCCGCGGCTCCCACGGCCTCGGGGTGCCATGGCGTCGCGCCGACGGGCAGGCCGAGGACTCGCGACCAGAGCCACGCGCCGGCGATCGCGAGATTGCCCCCAATCCCGACCCATGCCATCGCCCGGCCGCGCCGTGCGAGCCACCGGACGCCCCACGCCGCTTGGAACGCGGCCACGAAATAGAAGCCGAGCGCCAGGTCGCCCAGCTCCCCGGCGTGCTCGCCGGCCGCGGCAAGATGGATCGCCGCCGCACCGAGGGACAGGGCCGCGACGACGACCGCGAGCGCGACGTCGACGCGCCCAGCGGCCGCGACAGGATCAGGCGGCAGCTCCGCGACGCCGGCGCCCCGCGACGAGCGCGGCACGACGGCGGAACGCCCGCGCTGCCGCCACGAAAGGAACACGAGGACGCCGCCGGCGGCCCACAGCACGAGGGCCGCCGCGAACGTCACGAGCTCGTGCGAGCCGGGATGCGGCGTCATCGCCGATGCCGCCGCTCGAGAGCCGGCGTCAAGCTGTCGCCCGACCGGTCTCGCGATCCCGCGCCATGTATCCCACGGCGAGGCTGACGACCGCGAGGGCGGCATGCAGGACGTGGTCGCCGGCGTTGACCGGAACGGTGAACAGGCCGAACAGGGTCGGGCTGACGAGGAGGGCGAGGAAGACGACCGCGTACAGGACGCCGAAGCCGATCGTGCCGTTCGCCCGCGCATCGCCATTGAGGCCGAACGCGATGTAGAGCGCGATCGCGCCGGTGAGGATGTGGACGATGTTGTGAATGTTGTCCGTCGCGAACAGCGCATTCGTCGAGCGCCCGACGATCGGGTTGTCGATGAACCCGAGGAGTCCCGCTCCCAGGAGCGCGATCCCGGCGATCGCCATCCACCACTTGGCGAGGTCGCTGTCGCCCCGCATGTCGCTCCGTGCCGTTTCGTTGCGCACTGGTTCCTCCTTGTGTTCGGCGCCCTGTTGGGCGGCGCCCGGGCGTCGGTTCGGCGTCGCTTCGCACCGGCTATCCGCTCGTTCGCAGGCCGGCCTCGCATGGATGTATCACCGGCCACGCCACCCGATCCCGGGCTTTCGTTGGAAGGGCGTATAGCCCGCGTATAGCCCGTGTCGACGTCCGCGGCGACCCTTGTGCCGCGGTTCGGTTACTGGCCCGGGAATCGGTTCTGGCCGCGCCTAGAATTCGGGGATGCCGCAGAGGTTCTCCAGCGAGCGGTTCGTCGGGCGTGAGGGCGCGTTCGCGGAGCTCGCCGGCGTCCTCGACGCGGCCGCGGACGGACGAGCCGCGACGCTCCTCGTCGCGGCGAGCGGCGGGATGGGCGCGTCGCGGTTCCTGTCCGAGGCGTCGGCGCGGCTGGCCGGCCTGAAGGAGCCGTTCAGCGTCCTTCGCGGCCGCGCGGTGCCGGGCGCGGACGATCCGTACGCCCCCGTCATCCGGGCGATCCGCCCGATGCTCGAGGGCCTTGGCGATGCGGAGCTCGCGTCCGTCGTCGCGACGAGCGCCGAGGACGTCGTCCGACTGCTGCCGGATCTCGCGCGTCGGCCCGGCGTCGCGGCGCTCCTTCCCGCGCGGCCCACCGTCGCTTCACCGGAGCGGCGACAGGCGCGGGCGCTCGAGGCGATCCTCGGCGTCGTCGCCCGAACCGCGGAGCGGCGCCCCGCGCTTCTCGTCCTGGAGGATCTCCACCACGCCGACTCCGCCACCCGCGAGCTCGTTGTCTTCCTGGCGCGGATCGCGCGTCACCAGCGGCTCGCGATCGTCGCGACGTACCAGCCGGACGAGCTGACCCGATCGCATCCACTCGCCGCGGATCTGGCACGGCTCGCGGAGTCGCCGCGCCCGCCCGTCCGCCTCGAGCTGGGCGCACTCACGCGCGACGATGTCGCCGGGCTGATCGAGGGCATCGAGGGCGAGCGACCATCGGCGTCGGTCCTCGTGCTCGTCGCGGAGCGGTCCGGCGGGAGCCCGCTGGTGGCGGAGGAGCTGCTCGCGGCGCGGCGCGAGCTGTCGAGCGGCTCGCTCACCGGGTCGCTCGAGGACGTCGTCATCGCCCGTTTCGGGCTCCGATCGCCGGAGTGCCGCCGCGTCCTGCGGCTTCTCGCGCCCGCGGGCCGCCCGCTCACTCACGAGCTGCTCGCCGACGTCGCGGCCGCGTTCGAGGCCGGCGCCGACGGCCGCCCACCGCGTTCCGCGGCTACGCGACGGCGCCGCGACGGCGCCCTCGACCCGGACCTCGTTGCGGGTCTGGAGGAGGGGATTGGGTACGGCTTCCTCGTCGACGGCGGCGATGGGATCGACTTCCGCCACGAGCGGATAGCGCGCGCCGTCGACGCCGACCTCCTGCCGCTCCAGCGCCTCCGCCATCACGCCGCGCTCGCCGTCGGCCTCGCGCCGTCGCCCGTCGTCGCCGGCGAGCACTGGCTCGCGGCGAGGATCCCGGGCCGCGCCCGGGAGGCCGCGCTCGACGCGGCAGCGCGAGCAGCCGCGGTTCACGCCCCGCACGACGAGCTGCGGCTCATCGAGCTCGCTCTCTCGCTGTCGGAGGCCGCGGGCGTCGGTCCCGCGGCTGGGCGCGCCGGCGTCGGCACAAACGAACAACCCGCGGCGCGAGGCGACCAGACGCGGTGGCCGAGCGATCTCCAGGCACGGGCAGCCGAGGCCGCCTTCGCGGCCGGTCGCCCGCGGCGCGCCGTCGCCTTCGCGGAGGCGGCGATCGCCCGGCTCGCCCCGCGCCGTGAGAGGGAGGTCCTCGCGCTGCTCCACGACCGTCTCGGGCGGTACCGACGCGCGGCGGGCGACCAGGCGGGCGCAGTCGCCGCACACCGGCGAGCCGTCGAGCTCGTGCCTGCAGGCCCGTCGCGGGAGCGGGCGACGGTCCTGGCGTCGCTCGCCCAGATCCGGATGCTCGAGGGCACGTTCTCCGACGCGGAGCGGTACGCCACGGAGGCGATCCTGGTCGCTCGGACGTGCGGCGACGACGCTCGCTCCCAGCTCGCCCACGCCACGACCACGCTCGGTGTCTCACTCGGCTGGAGCGACGATCCCGAATCGGGCATCGACCTGCTTCGCGAGGCGCGGACGATGGCCGAGGACCTCGCCGACGTCGACGAGCTGTTCCGGGTCTACGCCAACCTCACGACGGTCCTCGACCTCGTCGGCCGCCGCGACGAGGCGGTCGACGTCGCGTACGAGGGGATCGAGGCCGCGAAGCGCGCCGGCGTCGAGGCGGTCTACGGCAACTTCCTCCGCGGCAACGCCGCGGAATCCCTGTTCCTGCTGGGTCGCTGGCAGGAGTCGCGGACGCTGTCGGCAGCCGCGCTCGAGTGGAGCCCCGCGGGCGTCGCGTTCGTGAACTCGGTCGTCAATCTCGCGATCGTCGAGATCGAGACCGGCGCGACGGAGCTGGCCGGTCGCCTGCTCGGCCAGTTGCTGCTCGAGCTCGAGACCGTCCGCGACTCGCAGCACGCGGTCCCGGTGTACCGCGCCGCAGCCTCGTTCGCCCTGTGGCGTGGCGACCTCGTCGACGCGGTGCGCGCCGCCGAGCGCGGCTGGACGCTCGTCCGCGAGACGGAGGACTGGGTACTCGCCGCGAAGATGGCCTCGACGGCCGCGGAGGTGGACGCGACCGTCGCCGCGGAGGCCACGCGTGACCATGACCTTGCCGCGCTCGCAGGTGCGCGCGGCCGTGTCGCCCACGTGCTCGGCGAGGCCGAGGCTGCCGTTCGTGCGTCGGGCGTCGCGACGACCGTCGGATCGCGCCGCGAGGCCGACGCCCACCTCGCCACCGCGCGAGCTCACCGCGCCCGCGTCGACGGTGCGGAGGATGCCGCGGACTGGCACGAGGTCGCGCGCCTGTGGGGCCGCCAGGGCAACCCGTACGAGGCCGCGCGCGCACGCTGGCGGGAGGCGGAGGCGCTCGCGTCGAGTGCCACCCGGGCCGGTCGTGCGAGCGCCCGGCGGCCCCTCGTCGAGGCGGCGACGATCGCCCTCGACCTCGGCGCGCGGCCGCTCCTCGGGGAGCTGCGCGATCTCGCCGGGCGCGCCCGGCTCGCTCTACCGCCGGAGGTCGACGCCGTGTTCGCGCGCAACGGCGCAGGGGAGCAGAACGGCCACGAGGTCCTCGCGGACGCGACGAACGGCCACGAGTCGGCCGTCGCCCGAACCATCGCCGGGATTCGCCCTGCGGCGCGACCGAACACGTTCGGGCTGTCCGGCCGCGAGCGCGAGGTCCTCGGGCTCATCTCCCAGGGTCGGACGAACCGCGAGATCGGTCAGCGGCTGTTCATCAGCCAGAAGACCGTGGGCGTCCACGTCGGGAACATCCTCGCCAAGCTCGGCGTGTCGGGTCGGGTCGAGGCTGCGGCAGTCGCGATCCGCCTCGGGCTGACGGACGACCGCGCCTGACCGGCTGCCTCGCGGCGCCAACGGCTCGAGCCCGGCTATTCACCCCGCGAATGGGACGCGGCTGCCCCTGCATCGTCCCGGCACGGAAGTGACGGTTACCGCGCACGACCACGCGCGGAGGGACCGGAATCCATTCTCGGTGTGAATTGGGCGAACCCGGGAAAGGAAACGAGACCCGGGGGAGGAGGTCCGGGTCTCGTGGTATCGGCGGCGAGGGCCGCGCTTGTGTCGCTGCGGCGAATTACCAGCGGCGGCCGGCGGCCAGCGACAGCGCGATGAGGGCGAGGGGCGCGATCGCCGTGACGATGGCTCGCGCGCGCACGATGTGACGGGACATTCGAACTCCGCTCTGGGCTGGTGGTGGCCCCCCACCACCGAAACGGTTCGGCGAGGCTACCGGCGCGAACGTCCCAACCGCAATCCGGACCTTCGTACTGGCCGAGTACCACTGGCGTAGGTGCGCCTGCCGGACGCGCGGCGAGATCGGCGCTAGATTCAGGCCACGTCACCGCGCCCGATCCCGGGCCATCCAGTCCGAATCCCGAGGTTCCGCATCGATGCGCGTCGCCCGCCTTGTCCTCGCCCTCGTCTCCGTCCTCGGCCTCGCCGCCTGCTCGAGCGGCGCGGCCGCTCAATGGACCTACGCTCCGGCACCGCCCGCGACGCCCAAGCCATCGCTTGCCGCGTCCGCCGAGGCATCGGGCGGCGCGCCGTCCGCCTCGGCAGAGGCATCCGGCTCGCCTGAGGCGTCCGGCGGCGGCGGCTCCGGTGACACTGTCACCGTCGTCGCCACGTCCGCGACGAAGTTCGACACGCCGGACGTCTCGACGGCCGCCGACAAGCCATTCACGCTCGTGTTCGACAACCAGGACTCATCGGCGCCGCACAACGTGGTGCTCACCAAGCCGGACGGCTCGCCCGTCGACATGGGCGACAACCCGTTCTTCCAGGGCCCGGAGAAGCGCGAGTACAAGATCGGGGCACTTTCCGCGGCCTCGTACCCGTTCCACTGCCAGGTCCACCCGAACATGACCGGAACGCTGACCGTCGAGTAGGGCCGGCATGGGCGACCAGCTCTGCTACTCGGACGCGTACCTCCGCGCGGTCGACGCGCGCGTCGAGTCGGTCGAGGCCGGGGAACCGGCATTCGCGATTCTCGACCGAAGCGTCTTCTATCCCGGCGGCGGCGGACAGCCGAGCGACCGCGGCCTGCTGCGCGCGATCGAGTCCGATCGGGTCTGGGGCGTCATCGGCGCACGCAAGATGGGCGGCGAGATCGCGCACGAGCTCGAGCCGGGTACCGAACCGCCCACCATCGGGGAGCGAGTCCTGGCTGAGGTCGACTGGCCTCGCCGCCACCTCCTGATGCGGACCCACACCGCGCTCCACACGCTGTGCGGCGTCGTGTGGCGCGACTACGGCGCGCAGGTGACCGGCGGGAACATGGAGCCGGGCGCCGGCCGAATGGACTTCGAGTTCGAGTCGATGAACGGCGACCTCGTGGGCGAGATCGAGGCGAAGGTCAACGTTGAGCTTGCCGCGGAACGCGACGTCCGCGTCAACGTCCTGCCGCGCGAGGAGGCGTTCGCGATCCCCGACCTGATCCGAACGAAGATCAACCTGCTGCCGCCCGGGATCGAGGAGATCCGAACCATCGAGATCGTCGGTCTCGACCTCCAGGCCGACGGCGGAACCCACGTCGCGAACACCGGCGAGGTCGGCCGAATCCGCGTCACCGGCTACGAATCGAAGGGCCGCATCAACAAGCGGATCCGCCTGGTGATCGAAAACGCGGACGCGTGAACGCACCACCCAGACGTTGCAGTCATCCGCACGCGCTTGCGGTTGGCCTGTCGCTACTCGACACTCACGCCCCGGGCAAGCCTCGCGGATCGGAGGGAGCGGGATGATGACCGACGATGTGACCACGACGGAGGCCGCCCTGCACGACTGGCGATCCGCCGACACGAAGGCAGTGGATCGCGCCACTCAGCGGACGGTTGGCCACGAGCGGTAGCGGCGCCCGCGCTGGTCCCACCGACGACGAGCTCGATTCGCTGTCGCGGCGGCTGCTCAACGAGATCGAC
>DATFPL010000140.1:0-45781 GCA_035264845.1 Candidatus Limnocylindrales bacterium
TGCCGCGTTTGCGGCCACCCTCACGACAAGCGTCGTCGCTGCGGTCGCCATCGCCACGGCGATCTCGCTGTCCGGCGGCGCGCCGCAGTTCCAGAAGCTGCCGGAGATGCTCCAGTTCGGCGGCCTCGTCGCGCTGGCCAACACGAGCCTCGCGCTGCTGGCGGTGTCGATCCTGTGGATCCACACCCAGGCGATCTGGCTCCTCGTCGTGCCCGTCGCCACGCTGTTCGTCGCCTACCGCGCGTACGTCTCCGAGCGCGAGAAGCACGAGCGGCTCGAGCTGCTCTACGAGTCCAGCCGGATCCTGCAGAACTCCCCGGCCCTGGATTCCGCGCTCCTCGCGCTGCTCCAGCATGCCCGCGAGATGTTCCGCGCCGAGGTCGCCGAGATCGTGCTCTACCCGCGGCGCGACCCCGAGGGCGACGCACTCCGAACCCGGACGACGCGCGACGGCCAGTCGGAGGTCATGGCGCCGCTCGCGCTCGTCGCCGGCGATCCCGTCAGGCGCCGGATCACGACGGACCGGCGCGCATTCCTCCACGCGCCGGCACCCGACTGGCGGCCCGGCCCCGTCACGATCCGCCAGGCGATGACGTGTCCGCTCAACGGCGAGCGCGGGCTGATGGGCGAGATGTCCGTCGCCAACCGCCTGACGGAGGGAACGAGCTTTCTCGGCGACGACCTCCGCCTGCTCGAGATGATCGCGAATCAGGCCGCGGCGGCCCTCGAGAACGGTCAGCTCGAGCAGTCGCTGGCGGAGCTGTCCCGGCTCAAGGAGCAGCTCCGGCATCAGGCCTACCACGACTCGTTGACGGGGCTTCCGAACCGGGCGCTCTTTACGGAGCGCGTCGACGAGCGGCTGGCGCACTCCGCGGCCGGGTCACCGCTCATCCCGGTCGTCCTGTTCCTCGACCTCGACGACTTCAAGGTCGTCAATGACACCCTCGGCCACGCCGCGGGCGATCGCCTCCTCGTGATGGTCGCCGAGCGGATCGCCGGTTGCATCCGGGCCGGCGACATCGCGGCGCGGCTCGGCGGCGACGAGTTCGCGATCCTCCTCGAGGACCGCGCCGACCTGTCGCGCTCGATCGGCGTGGCGAACCGGATTCTCGATGCGCTTCAGGCGCCGTTCGCGATGGCCGAGAAGGAGATCGTCGTAGGCGGCAGCATCGGAGTGGCTGTCGGGCGCGACACCGACGAGCGCGCGCAGGACCTGCTCCGCAAGGCGGACATGGCGATGTACACGGCGAAGTCCGCGGGCAAGCGCCGCCTGTCGGTGTTCGACCCGACCGTCCATGCCTCGATCGTCGCCCGCCACGAGCTCAGCGCGGAGCTGGCCGGCAGCATCGCCCGCGCCGAGCTGGCGGTCCACTACCAACCGATCATCGACCTCGCGTCGCTGCGGATGACCGGCGTCGAGGCGCTGGTCCGCTGGAACCACCCGACGCGCGGGCTCGTGCCCCCCGACGAGTTCGTCCGGCTCGCCGAGGAGAACGGCACCATCCTCGAGCTTGGCCGGTGGGTCGTGGTCGAGGCATGCGACCAGCTCGTGGCGTGGAAGCACGCCGGAATCCTGCGGAGTCCGATCTCCCTCGCCCTCAACCTGTCGCCGATCCAGCTTCAGCAGCCGGGCTTCGTCGAGGACATGGAGTCGATCCTGCTGCGGACCGGCTTCGAGCCATCGGAACTCGTCATCGAGATGACGGAGACCGCGATGTTCCGCGACAGCGAGACGACCATCGCCAAGCTCGAATCGCTCCGATCGCGCGGGGTACGCATCGCCGTCGACGACTTCGGGACCGGCTACTCGTCACTCGGATACCTGCGGCGGTTCCCCGTCGACATCCTGAAGATCGCGCGCGACTTCATCGTCGCTCCGGACAGCGACCCCGACGAGTGGGCTTTCGCCCACGCGATCGTTGCGCTGGGGCGGACGCTCGGCCTGACCATCGTCGCGGAGGGCATCGAGGAGCCCGGGCAGCTCGACCGCCTGCGCGAGCTCGGCTGCCAGCTGGGGCAGGGCTTCCTGCTCGGCCGGCCGATGCCCGCGGAGGACATCGAGGAGCTGCTCCGTTCGAATTCGGCCGCGGCGATGGCCGTCGAGGCGTCGGTCGCCGGGATCGTGCGCGGCCCGTGGCCGCACATGCCCGATACGCCCGCAGGCCTCCTCCGCGTGCGCTGAACGGCGTGTTCATCCTCTATTCCGTCGCGATCGGTCTGATCGCCGGCGTCCTGCTCCGTGGCAGCCCAGGCCGCCTCGGCGAGCTGCGGTTCCGCTGGGCGCCGCTCATCGTCATCGGAACGCTCATCCAGCTCGCGCTCTTCTCCGATCCGGTGACGGCGCGAATCGGCTCGCTGGGACCCGGGATCTACGTCGCCTCGACGGGGCTCGTCCTCCTCGCGGTCGTCCGCAACTTCAGGATCGCCGGGATCGCGATCGTCGCCGTGGGTGCGGCGTCGAACCTCGCCGCGATCGTAGCCAACGGCGGGTACATGCCCGCGAGCGCCGCCGCGCTGGCTGGGCACGGCGGGGGCAACGGGTACTCGAACAGCGTCGTCCTCGCCAACCCCGCTCTCGCCCCGCTCACCGATCTCTTCGCCCTGCCGGCGTGGGTCCCGGCGGCCAACGTGTTCAGCGTCGGCGACGTGCTCATCGCCGTGGGGATCGTCGTCGCGATCGTCGTCCGGATGCGGACCGAGCCCGTCGTGGACGTACGAGACCGGCTCGTTCGGTTCGAGCCGCAGGTCGCCGGGCACGCAGCCGACCGGTGACGGAGGGGCACTCAGGCCCGCCGGACGCCGGTGCTCGCCGACAACTCCGACCACCAGGTACCCCTCGCCAGTACTTTCGGTTTATTGGTCGTGACCCCGACCGGACCTACCGTTCGTACCAAGACATCCGTCTTGCGCCAGAGGCCTGTCCTGGGCAAACCCATCGCGAGGTGGGGACGCAAAGCCAGGGATCTGCGGTCCACCGACCGCAGACCGCCCGGTTGCCGGGATCGAAGGCGATCGAAATCGGGTTCACGAGGTATCACCGTGAAGTCGAACCTGGCGAGCATCAGCACGACGCTGGTGCACCTGTCCCGGTACAGCTGGGTCGTCTGGGCCCTCCTGATCCTTGCGTCGATGGCCCTCAGCCTCGGCGCCGGCCTCAAGTGGGACTGGGAATGACCGATGGACCGTCGAGCCGCTGCCTTGCTGCTCACTGACGGGGAACTCAAGCCCTGCGCCGGCCACCGCTGGCGCTGACCCCGGCTCTCCGAGCCGAGCTCATCCGAACGGACCGATCGCCGAGCACCCGGCGACCGGTCCGTTCTTCGTTTTGCGTGGTCTCCGCGGCACGGCCGCCGGCGGCCGGTCCGGACCGCAGTACCATCCGGTGAGGTACGGGTGGTTGCACGATCCGGCGACCGACGCGTAGACTGCGCGGACACCTCGGGGCCGCCCGCGGTGCAGACTCAGTGGAGACCGTGTTGCCCGAGTTCGAGCGCCGGAATCGCCGACACGTCGTGATCGCCATCACGACGGACGGTCGCCGCGTCCAGCTGCCCGTCGACGGGAACGGCCTGACTGACGTATCGCTCCTCGGGATTCTTCGCTCGTTCCTCCTTGGGCTGGACGGCCTTCTCGGCCTTATTACCGGCTCCCGGCGGGAGAACGGAGGAACTCGGAGGGACGAGCGCCGCTAGCGCGAAACCACCGACAACCGAAGGGACCCTCGCCGGGAGGCGAGGGTTTTTTGATGTCCGGCGGCGCGGCCGGGCGGCAGAGGGAACGGGAAGGGGCAAGTCGATGACGATGACGAAGCGGGACACGGCGACGCGGCCGAGTCCCGATGCGCCTGCCCGGCGCAGCCACGTGCCGGCCGACGGCACGGCGTCGTCGGCGGCGGTCGAACGCGCGCGCCGCGAGATGCTCGACGACTCGCGGCCGCGCCGCCGGACCCGCATCGGCGCGGACGTCGTGTGCGAGGCGCTGATCCGCCAGGGCGTCGACGTGTTCTTCGGCTATCCCGGCGGCGTCGTCCTGCCCCTCTACGACGTCCTCGGCGACTATCCGGAGATCCGCCACATCCTCGTCCGCCACGAGCAGGGCGGCGCCCACGCCGCCGACGGCTATGCCCGCGTCACCGGCAAGGTCGGGGTCTGCCTCGGGACGTCGGGACCCGGCGCGACGAACCTCGTGACCGGGCTCGCTACTGCGCAGCTCGATTCCGTGCCCCTCGTGGCGATCACCGGCAACGTGCCTGCCGCGCTCCTCGGCAAGGACGCGTTCCAGGAGATCGACATCAACGGGATCACGTTGCCGATGACGAAGCACAACTACCTCGTCCGCGACGCCAACGACCTGCCGCGCGTCTTCGCCGAGGCGTTCCACATCGCCGCCTCCGGCCGGCCCGGACCGGTCCACATCGACATCACGAAGGACGCGCTCCAGCAGGAGACGGACGCGCCGCACCCGACGCACGAGGAAGTGATCGCCGGGCTGCCGGGCTTCCGTCCGAACATGGACGGGCATCCGCGCCAGCTGAAGCTCGCCGCGGCCGAGATTGCGCGCGCCAGGCGCCCCGTCATCCTCGCCGGCCACGGGGTCCTCCACGCCGAGGCGTGGGACGAGCTGAGGGCGCTCGCCGAGAAGGTGCAGATCCCCGTCGCCCACACGCTCCTCGGCATCGGCGCGATCGACGAGACGCACCCGCTGAGCTACGGCTTCATGGGGATGCACGGTTGGAAGCACGTCAACCGGGCGATCCAGTCGGCCGACCTGCTCCTCGCGGTCGGGATGCGGTTCGACGACCGCGTCACAGGCAATGTCCGCACGTACGCGCCGTATGCCCGGATCGTCCACGTCGACATCGACCCGGCAGAGATCGGCAAGAACGTCGCGGTCGAGGTCCCCATCGTTGGCGACGCCAAGCGCGTCCTCGGGGCGCTCCTGCCGATGGTCGAGGCCGTTCCCGCCGCGTCCCGGCGCGAGTACTTCGACCAGCTGGCGGAGTGGCGGCGCGAGTCGGAGGCCTCGAGCTGGCATGGCTCCGGCGCGTGGCGCGACGGACTCCTGTCGGCCGACTTCGTCGTCGCGCGGATCGGCGAGCTGAGCGGCCACGCCGGCACGTACGTCGCCGACGTTGGCCAGAACCAGATGTGGCTCGCCCGGTACACCGGCTTCCGCCAGCCGAACACGCACGTGAGCTCCGGCGGCCTCGGGACGATGGGCTTCTCCGTGCCGGCCGCGATGGGCGCCGCGCTGGGCCGGCCGGATCGCGAGACGTGGGCGATCACGGGCGACGGCGGCTTCCAGATGACGTCCCAGGAGCTGATGACGCTGGTCCAGGATCGCATCCCGCTGAAGATCGCCGTCTTCGACAACAAGAAGCTCGGGATGATCCGGCAGTGGCAGGAGATCATCTACGCCGGGAACTACCACTCGGCGACGCTCATGGGACCCGACTACATCAAGCTCGCTGACGCGTACGGCATCCCCGGCTTTCGCGCCGCGACGCCGGACGAGGTCGACGAGGCGATCCGGGCCGCGCAGGCCGTCGACGGGCCGGCTCTCATCTGGTTCCAGATGGCCGAGGAGCAGAACATCTTCCCGATGATGCCGGCAGGCAAGGGGCTCTCGGACCTGATCGAGAAGTGGGACGGGGCGGAGGAATGACGGGCGGCTCGTCGCGGAACGGCCACTCCCCGGCGGACGCGGCTGCCGTCGCGCCCGCCCACGTCGCCCCGCCGCCGCGCGCGCTCCCCGGTGGCGGCGAGACGCGGCGTCACGTACTCGTGGCCGTCGTTCTGAACAAGCCGGGCGTCCTGAACCGTGTCTCGTCGCTCATGCGTGCCCGCAACTTCAACATCGACTCGCTCGCCGTCAGCCACACCGACCAGCCGGACGTCAGCCGGATGACGATCACGCTCCACGGCGACGACGTTGCGGTCGAGCAGGCAGCGAAGCAGCTCTACCGGCTGATCGACGTGCTCAAGGTGCAGGACGTCACGTCCGAACCGACGATCGAGCACGAGCTTGCGCTCGTGAAGATCCGGGCGACCGACACGAATCGGGCCGAGATCCTGAAGCTCGTCGAGCTGTCGAAGGGTCGTGTCGTCGACGTGTCGCCGGAGTCGGTCGTGGCGGAGGTGACGGGGACGGAGGAGGAGGTCGACGCGTTCGCCGGCCTCGTCAGGAGCTACGGGATCAAGGAGCTGGTGAGGACAGGGGCCGTCGTCATGGCGCGCGGCTCGCAGTCGATTGAGGAGGCAGTCAAGCGATGAATCCTCGCGCGGATGGCGTCGCGGGGCTCCGCCTCCGACCTCGGAGAGCGAACGGCAACCAATGGCTGAGGGCGGCCATTCACGGGGAGGAGCAGAGCTGATGACCGCGAGGATGTACTACGACAGCGACACGAATCCGGCGGCGCTCGAGGGCAAGACCGTCGCCGTCATCGGCTACGGGAGCCAGGGGCACGCTCACGCGCTGAACCTGAAGGAGTCCGGCTACGACGTGGTCGTGGGGCTTGCTCCCGGGTCGAAAAGCCGGCCGCTCGCGGCGGACGCGGGCCTTCGCGTCGCGGACGTCGCGGATGCCGTTCGCGACTCGGACGTCGTCATGATCCTCGTCCCCGATACCGTTCAGAAGAGCGTCTACGACTCGGAGATCGCCCCGAACCTCAAGCCCGGGCAGCTGCTGATGTTCGCCCACGGCTTCAACATCCATTTCGGGCGGATCGATCCACCGGGCGACATCGACGTCGGGATGGTCGCCCCGAAGGGCCCCGGCCACCTGCTTCGCAGCGTCTACCAGCAGGGCGGCGGGGTCCCGGCGCTGTTCGCCGTGCACCGTGACGCGAGCGGGACCGCGCGCGAGCGCGTGCTCGCGTACGCCCGCGGCATCGGATCGACCCGCGCGGGCGTCCTCGAGACGACGTTCAAGGAGGAGACCGAGACCGACCTGTTCGGCGAGCAGGCGCTTTTGTGCGGCGGCGTGTCGGCGCTCGTCAAGGCCGCGTTCGAGACGCTCGTCGAGGCCGGCTACCAGCCGGAGCTCGCGTACTTCGAGACGATGCACGAGCTGAAGCTCATCGTCGACCTGATGTACCGCGGCGGCCTCAACTTCATGCGCTTCAGCGTCAGCGACACCGCCGAGTACGGCGACTACGTCTCGGGGCCGCGGATCGTCGAGGGCGCCAAGGCGACGATGAAGGACGTCCTGGCCGAGATCCAGAGCGGCCAGTTCGCGAATCGCTGGGTCGCCGAGTACGACTCCGGTGGGCGCGAGTTCGCGCGGCTCCGCGAGCAGGACCGCAACCACCAGATCGAGCAGGTCGGGGCGGAGCTCCGCTCGAAGATGCCGTTCGTCAACCCGGTCGTCGTCCGCGCCGGCGAGGCGCAGGCAGGGGCATCCGGCGCGACTGCGGACCCGGGCGCGAACCGCGAGAAGGAGGTTGCCCGATGAGCGGGGGAGCACCGGGGCCCGGCGTCGTGACGAACGCCGTCCGCGTCTTCGACACGACGCTGCGTGACGGGGAGCAGGCACCCGGCGCCGGCCTGACGGCCGCCGAGAAGCTCGAGGTCGCGCGCCAGCTTGTTCGGCTCAAGGTCGACGTCATCGAGGCCGGCTTTCCCGCGGCGTCCCCGGGCGACTTCGAGGCCGTCAACCGGATCGCCCGCGAGACCCGCGGCGTGGCGGTCGCTGCGCTCGCCCGATGCCGCGACGGCGACCCGCAGCGAGCGGTCGAGGCGATCAAGGTCGCCGAGCGACCGCACCTCCATGTGTTCATCGCGACGAGCGACATCCACCTCACGCACAAGCTCCGGATCAGCCGCGAGCAGGCGCTCGCCGACGCGGTCCGGTGGGTGCGCTACGGGCGCGAGCAGCTGGGCCGCGACGCCGAGATCGAGTTCTCCGCCGAGGACGCCTCGCGAACGGATCCGGAGTACCTGCTCCAGGTCTACGAGGCGGTCGTCGCCGCCGGCGCGTCGACCGTCAACATCCCGGACACCGTCGGCTATGCGATCCCGTCGGAGTTCGCCTCCCTGGTCGGTCAGGTCGTCGAGCGCGTCGGGCGCGACGCGACGATCAGCGTCCACTGCCACAACGACCTTGGTCTCGCGACCGCGAACACGCTCGCTGCGGTGCAGGCGGGCGCGCGGCAGGTCGAGGTGACGATCAACGGCCTCGGCGAGCGCGCCGGCAACGCGTCGCTCGAGGAGGTCGTCATGAGCCTCCGCACGCGCCCGACGCAGTTCCCGCAACTCGGGAGTGGCGTCCAGACGGAGCAGATCACCGCTGCGTCGCGGCTCGTGTCGTACCTGACGGGGTTCGCGGTCCAGCCGAACAAGGCGATCGTCGGTGGCAACGCGTTTGCGCACGAGTCCGGGATCCACCAGGACGGCGTCATCAAGAACCCGTTGACCTACGAGATCATGACCCCGCAGTCCGTCGGGCTGTCGGGGAGCCAGCTGACGATCGGCAAGCTGTCCGGGCGGCGCGGCCTGCAGCAGAAGCTCCGCGAGCTGGGCCACGAGGTCGACGGCGACGCGCTCGACTCGCTCTACCGCCAGGCGATCGCGCTCGCCGACGCGAAGAAGGAGGTCACCGATGCGGACCTCCTCGCGCTCGCCGAGCAGCGTGCGTCGGAGGTTCCGGCGTCGGTCTCCCTTCTCGGTTGGAGCGTCACGAGCTCGCACGGCGGCAACGGCACCGGGACGGTGTCGCTCAGCGTGAACGGCGAGGAGCGCTCCACGGACGCGACCGGGAACGGCCCCGTTGACGCGCTCTACTCCGCGGTCGACCAGGCACTCCAGCCCGCACTCGGATGGCACCCGGTTCTTGCCGAGTACGAGATCAAGGCAGTGTCGGCGGGCGAGGACGCCCAGGGCCAGGTGCTGGTCCGCTGCCGCCGTTCGTCCGACGAGGGGCCGGGTGCGCTCGTCGTCTCCGGCCACGGCTTGTCCACGAACATCATCGAGGCGTCGCTCGACGCATACCTCGCCGCGGTCAACAAGCTCCACGGCGCGGAGATCAACGGGGTCGCGGTCGCATTCGTCGCGCCTCGCGTCGTGGAAGAGCTGCCGTAGTGGCAGCAGACGGGGTCACGTACCGGCTCGCGGCCATCCCCGGCGACGGCGTTGGGCCGGAGGTCGTCGCGGCTGCTCGGGGAGTGCTCGATGCCGCGGGCTCCGCGTTCGGGTTCGAGCTCGATTGGGTCGAGGTCGCGGCGGGCGGAAACGCGATCGACTCGTTCGGCGTCGCAATCCGGGCCGAGGACGTCGAGCGCTGCCGGGAGCGCGAAGCCGTGCTCCTCGGTGCGGTCGGCGGACCGAAGTGGGACGACCCGAACGCCGCCGTTCGGCCGGAGCAGTCGCTGTTCGCCCTCCGCGGCGGACTCGGGCTGTTCGCGAATCTCCGGCCGGTGACCGTCCACCCGGCGCTCGTGCCGGCGTCGCCGCTCCGCCCGGAGCTGCTCGACGGCGTCGACCTCCTGATCGTCCGCGAGCTGACGTCCGGCATCTACTTTGGGCGTCCGTCGGAGGAGACGGGGGCCGCGCCCGATCGGCGGGCCGTCGACACGCTGACCTACAGCGAGTCCGAGATTCGTCGCATCGTGCGGCTCGCCTTCGAGCTCGCCCGCGGTCGTCGACGAAAGCTGACCCACGTCGACAAGGCCAACGTCCTCGCCACGTCGCGCCTGTGGCGCAAGGTCGTCGAGGAGATGCGCGGCGATTTTGCCGACGTCGAGGTCGGCCACCAGCTCGTGGACTCGTGCGCGATGCTGCTCGTCCGGCGTCCGGCCTCGTTCGACGTCGTCGTCACCGAGAACCTCTTCGGCGACATCCTGTCCGACGAGGCGTCCGTGCTCGCCGGATCGCTCGGGATGCTGCCGTCGGCGTCGCTCGGGTCGCGGAAGACGGAGCACGGCACGTTCGGGCTGTACGAGCCGATTCACGGCTCCGCGCCGGATATCGCCCGCCAGGACAGGGCAAACCCGATCGGCACGATCCTGTCCGCCGCGATGCTGCTGCGGTGGTCGCTCGGCCGCGAGGACGCGGCATCGGCGATCGAGAGGGCAGTCGCGCACGTGCTGGACGATGGGCTCCGAACGGCGGACCTGCTCCTCGACGGCGGCGAGGCAATCGGAACAACCGAAATGGCACACGCGATCGGCGAGCGCATCGCGGCAGCGGCGGGGGTGGCGGCGTGACGGATCCGGTCCTTCTCTACGACACGACGCTCCGCGACGGGACACAGCGTGAGGGACTGATCGTGTCCCTCGCCGACAAGCTGAAGATCGCGCGGCGACTCGACGAGTTCGGCTTCCCGTACGTCGAGGGCGGCTGGCCCGGGTCGAACCCGAAGGACGCCGAGTTCTTCGCCGCCGCGCGCTCGATGACGTTCCGGACCGCGAAACTTGCGGCTTTCGGCTCGACCCGCCATCGCCTCAGCGCGCCATCGGAGGACGCCAACCTCCGCGCCCTCGTCGAGGCTCATACGCCGGTCATCACGATTTTCGGCAAGAGCTGGCTGCTCCACGTCGTCGAGGTCCTGGGCGCGTCGCCCGAGGAGAACCTGGCGATGGTCGGTGACTCCGTGGCGTTCCTGCGCGCCGCCGGTCGCGAGGTCGTCTACGACGCGGAGCACTACTTCGACGGCTACCGCGACGACCCGTCGTACGCCATCGCGACCCTCCGCGAGGCGCGGGCCGGCGGCGCGACGACGCTCACGCTGTGCGACACGAACGGGGGGACGCTGACCGACGACCTAGTCGCGATCATCCGTGCCACCCGCGCGGCGCTCGACGACCCCGGCGCACCCGAGATCGTCTGGGGGATCCACGTTCACAACGACGCCGAGCTCGCGGTCGCCAACTCCCTCGCCGCGGTGCAGAACGGGATCCGCCACGTTCAGGGCACCATCAACGGCTACGGCGAGCGCTGCGGCAACGCGAACCTCGTGAGCATCCTCGCCAACCTCGCGCTGAAGACGCCGTACGAGGTCGTGCCTGCGGGACGCCTTGCGGACCTGACCGAGCTGTCGCGCTACGTCGGCGAGATCGTCAACATCACCCCGGACGACCACCAGCCGTACGTTGGCCGGTCGGCGTTCGCGCACAAGGGCGGCGTGCACGGCGCGGCGGTCGCGAAGGTCGAGCGGAGCTACCAGCACATCGACCCGGGTCTGGTCGGGAACATGGGCCGGCTCGTCGTATCGGAGCTGGGTGGCAAGGCGAACACGCAGCTCCGCGCGGAGCAGCTGGGGCACCAGCTCGACGGCGTCGACCCGAAGGCGTTGTCGAAGCTCATCAAGCAGCTCGAGGCTGACGGTCTCGCGTTCGAGGGCGCCGAGGCGTCGTTCGAGCTCCTCGTCCGCCGGCACCAGCCGGGCTATGAGCGGCCGTTCCGGATCGTCGACTTCACCGTCCTCGTCGAGCAGCGCTCCGAGGGCGAGATCCGCGCCGAGGCCACCGTCAAGGTCGAGGTGGACGGCGAGGTGCTGCACACCGCCGCGGACGGCAACGGTCCCGTGAATGCGCTCGACGCCGCGCTGCGCAAGGCGCTTCGCGCGTTCTACCCGGTCCTCGACGCGATCCACCTCGTCGACTACAAGGTCCGAATCCTCGACGGGGACGCGGCCACGGGCGCTCGAACCCGGGTGATCATCGACTCCGCGGACGCGTCGCGGGAGTGGTCGACGATGGGCTCCGACACGAACATCATCGCGGCGTCAGCCGACGCGCTCGCCGACTCGCTCGAATACGCGATCTGGAAGAGCGGCGCCGAGCTCCGACGGCGCGACGAACGCCACTTCACGACGAACTCCGCGCTCCGTCCCGCTACATCCGACCGCACCGGGAGCTGATCCGATGACGACCGCCGACACCGCCACGCCGACGCTGCACCTCACGCGCTGGACTGTCACGTCGGGGAGCCAGGTCCAGAGCCGGGGCGCCGTCGTCATCGCGTCAGGCGATCACCAGTGGGAGGCATCGGCGGAGGGCAATGGCGCCGTCGACGCGCTGTTCCGTGCAGTCGACAAGGCGCTCGCGGGCGTCCTGACGGGTCATCCACGGCTCGTCGCGTATGACGTCCACGCGGTGTCGGAGGGCCCCGACTCGGAGGGCGTGGTCACGGTCGAGATCTCGCCGCCATCCGACGCCGCGGGGCCGCGCGCCAGCGGCCGCTACCGCGGCGAGACGCGCAGCGAGAACATCATCGCGGCATCCGTCGACGCGTACATCGGGGCGATCAACGGGCTGCTCGCCGAGGAGCACTGGCAGGGCGCCGCCGAGTCCGCGGGCAATCGCAAGCGCGCCCAGGCGAACGATGCCGCGGCCGCCGGACGCCGCGCGGAGCTCGACCCGGACGAATCGCACCACGACACGACGGCCTGGTTCGAGCGCTGACGTCGTGCCGGGCACAAAGCCCGTTGCGGCCGCGCTGCCGCTGACGCGGGCGGCGCCAGGCGGCCCCGTCGCCTACGCCGGCGAGCCGGGCGCCTTCGCCGAGGACGCGGCGCTCGCGGTATTCGGCGACGTCGAGCGGACCGGAGTGGGCGGATTCCGCGAGGTGTTCGAGGCGGTCGCCGCGGGTCATGCCGCTGCGGGCGTTGTGCCGATCGAAAACCTCGTCAACGGCACCGTGCGCGAGAACTACGACCTCCTGCTCGAGTTCGACCTTTGGATCGTCGGCGAGGTCATCGTCCCGGTTCGCCTCTGCCTCGCCGCGGTCCCTGGGCGGCGGGCCGAGGGGATCGAGCGCGTCTACTCGCACATCCAGGCGCTCGGCCAGGCAGAGCGGTTCCTCCGGACGCGGCCGTGGACCCTGCTCACGACATACAACACGGCGGGGGCCGGGAAGCTGATCGCGGAGACCGGCGAGGCGGGGGCCGCCGCGGTGCTCTCGCCGCGCGCCGCCGCGCTGTTCGGGCTCGAGGTCGTCGCGGCCGACATCCAGGACGTGCCGGACAACCGGACGCGGTTCCTGGTCGTCGCCGCCGCGCCGCCGGCGGACGCGTCGGCGGGTGGCGCGCAGCGCACGACGCTCGCGTTCGGCGTTCGCAATGAGCCCGGTTCGCTCCTCCGCGCGCTGCGTGTCTTCGCCGACCGAGAGGTCAACCTCTCCCGTCTCGAATCCAGGCCGTCGCGGGCGGGCGCGTGGGAATACATCTTCTGGACGGACGCGGACGGCGGCGCCGACGAGGCGAACGTCGCCGCGGCGCTGACGGACCTCGCGGAGGTCACGACGATGGTCCGCGTCCTCGGCAGCTACGCGCGCGCGAGCGACTGACGCCTGATCGCCTAACGCCTGGTGGACGGCCTGCGAGAGTCGCGAAACCTCACCTGATATTCCGCGTGGCCGGAATCCTGCCCGACAGCAGGTGACGGTCGCGCGGTATTCCAAGAAGGATTAGCAAACCGCAAGATCCCGATCAACGCCCGGAATCGGCCTCCCGCGCGTCGCAGCCGAGCGTGACGACGTCGCGCCGTGCCCGCGAAGCGCCCTCAATCGCCGTGCGAGTGCCACTGGTAATCCTTCTTGGGCTACGCCGCGACCGGCGCCGTGTCGTCGAGCGACCAGGTCAGATTGCGCTCGTGCAGGCGCGGCACCGCGTGGCGTCGGGAGCGTTCGCCTCCTTGCAGAACGAGCACGTCTTCGTATCGGCCGGCGGCGGCTCCTTGATGAACGCCAGGCTGATCCGCCAGACGACGAAGGCGATGATGACGAACGCGATGACGGCATTGACGAACGAGCCGTAGCGGATCGCCACCTCCGTCGCCGGGTCGCCGCCGGTCGCCGCCTTCAGGACGACCTTCTGGGCGGCGAAGTCGACCCCGCCGAGCAACAGGCCAACGGGCGGCATGATGATGTCGTTCACGAGCGACGTGACGACCGCGCCGAGCGCCGCGCCGATGATCACGCCGATCGCGAGCGCGAGCGCGTTCGTCTTGAGCAGGAACGCGCGAAAGCCGCTCCACATTGTCGGCCCCTCCTCCCGTCAGCCCCCGCGGCCGATGGTACGCTCCCGGCCCCAGGCCTTTGTCGACGCTGCGAGGTTCCATGGACCAGCCCTTCCGTGACGCCATGACCGCCGGCTACACGCTGTCCGAGCCGTCCGTCGTCCTGGGCAGTGCGATGCACGACGGCGAGCTCCTCAACGACACCCGCGTCCAGGCATCGATCGCGATGCTCAACCGCCACGGGCTGATCGCGGGCGCAACGGGGACGGGCAAGACGAAGACGCTCCAGCTCATCGCGGGCCAGCTGTCGAAGGCCGGCGTCCCGGTGTTCGTCGCGGACATCAAGGGCGACGTGACCGGCATCGCGGCGCCTGGCAATGCGGCCGATCCCAGGGTCATCGACCGCGCCTCGTCGCTCGGCTGGACGTACGCGCCGTCGGCCCATCCGGTCGAGTTCCTGTCGCTGTCGGGGCAGCTCGGCGCGCAGGTTCGGGCGACCGTCCATTCGTTCGGGCCGCTGCTGCTCGGCAAGGTCCTCGACCTGAACGAGACGCAGACCTCGATCCTCGCCCTCGTCTTCAAGTACTGCGACGACAACTCGCTGCCGCTCCTCGACCTCCACGACCTCGCGACGACGTTGAAGTTCCTCTCGTCCGAAGACGGCAAGGCCGTGCTCGAGGACTACGGCGGGATGTCGAAGGCGTCGGTCGGCGTGCTGCTTCGGTCGATCGTCGTGCTCCAGCAGGAAGGCGCCGACGTGTTCTTCGGCGAGCCGGAGTTCGATGTCGACGACCTGCTCCGCACGGCGCCGGACGGGCAGGGGATCGTCACTGTCCTCGAGCTGCGGGACGTCATGGACAAGCCGCGGCTGTTCAGCACGTTCATGCTCTGGATGCTCGCGCAGCTCTACGAGGCGCTGCCCGAGGTCGGCGATCTGCCGAAGCCGAAGCTGTGCTTCTTCTTCGACGAGGCACATCTCCTGTTCGACGAGGCATCCCATGCGCTGATGGATCAGGTCGAGCGGACGGTTCGCCTCATCCGGTCGAAGGGCGTCGGCGTCTACTTCGTGACGCAGGCACCCACCGATGTCCCGTCGTCGGTCCTCGCCCAGCTCGGCAACCGCGTCCAGCACGCGCTGCGCGCGTTCACGCCCGACGACGCCGACGCGCTCCGCAAGACGGCACGGACGTTCCCGACGACCGAGTTCTACGACGTCGAGAAGACGATCACATCGCTCGGGATCGGCGAGGCGCTCGTGACCGTGCTCTCGCCGAAAGGCGTCCCGACGCCGCTCGCCGCGACGCGGCTGCTGCCGCCGGACTCGCTGATGGCGCCGATCGACGAGGTCGAGTTCATGGGCCGCGTCGCGACGAGCGCGCTGCGCACGAAGTACGGCCAGACGGTTGACCGGGAAAGCGCGCACGAGATCATCACCGCACGGCTCGAAGCAGCCCGCGCGGCGGCCGCCCAGGCTGCGGCGGAGCAGGCATATCGCAACGGCGTGCCGCCCACGACGGCCGGCGGTCTCAACACGATGACGCCGGCGCAGCAGCAGCGCGAGATCGCCCGCCAGGCCCGCGAGATGGCGGCGGAGCAGCGCCGCGAGGAGCGCGAAGCCGAGCGCGACCGCAGGACGGCGCAGCGCGAGGCGCGCGCGGACTCGCGGGCACGGCAGCGGCAGGTAGAGACGGGCGTCCGAACGGCGGGCCGGGTCCTGACATCCCGCGCGGGCCAGGCCGCGCTCCGCGGGATCTTCGGCACGCTGTTCGGGGGCGGCCGGTCGCGCTGATGCCGGCGGACGCCGACCGCGCCGCCATCCGGCGCGCGACCGACGCGGACGCGGACGCCGTCGCCGACGTGTGGCTCGCGTCGTTCCACACCGCCCTGCCGACCGTCCGGCTCGCCCACACCGACGACGAGGTCCGAGGCTGGATCCGCTCGACGCTGATCCCGGAGTGCGAGACATGGGTCGCGTACGAGAGCGGGGATGTTGTCGGCGTCATGGCGCTCGGCGATGACGAGCTCGACCAGCTCTACCTCCGGCCGGACTGGCGGGGCCGCGGCCTCGGCGACCGCTTCATCGCGCTGGCGAAGGAACGCCGCCCGAAGGGCCTGTCGCTCTACGCATTCCAGGTGAACGTCGCCGCCTGTCATTTCTACGAGCGCCACGGCTTCGAGGTCGTCGACCGCAACGACGGCAGCCGGAACGAGGAAAAGGAGCCGGACGTTCGATACGCCTGGCGGCCGGGGTGACAGGAGACGTTCGGCCTCCGTCGTAGAATGGCGCCATTCCCGCTCCAGGAGCCCCTCGATGGCCACCGTGACCGGCGCCAAGCCACATCCCATCTTCCTCGCCGGCAAATGGGTCGAGTCGCCCGATCCCCTCGTCATCTCGAACCCCGCCAAGCCCGGCGAGCCCGCCGGCGCGACCTTCCACGCGACGCCGGAGCAGTACGAGGAGGCGGTCACCGCCGCCGTCGGGGCGTTCGAGACGACCCGGAACCTCCCCGCCTACGAGCGCGGCGCGATCCTCCGCAACATCAGCAACGGGATCAAGGCGCGCCGGGAGGAGCTCGGGCGGCTCATCGCGCTCGAGGCCGGCAAGCCGATCCGGGACTCGCTCGTCGAGGTCGACCGGGCCGTTCTGACGTTCCGCCTGGGTGCCGAGGAGGCTGAGCGCATCTACGGCGAGGTCGTGCCGCTCGACCTGATGCCCGCGTCGAAGGGCCGCGTCGGCATCACCCGCCGCTTCCCGATTGGTCCGATCGCCGCGATCAGCCCCTTCAACTTCCCGCTCAACCTGGCGGCCCACAAGCTGTCGCCGGCGATCGCGTCGGGCAACCCGATCGTCCTCAAGCCGCCGTCGAAGGATCCCCTCGTGATGCTCACGGTCGCGGAGATCGTCGAGGAGGCCGGCGCGCCGGCGGGCTCGGTCAGCATCCTGCCGATGACCCGTGAGCTCGGCGACCGGATGGTCGCGGACGAGCGCTTCAAGCTGCTCACGTTCACCGGCAGCCCGTCCGTCGGGTGGCGGATGAAGGAGCGCGCCGGCAAGAAGAAGGTCGTCCTCGAGCTGGGCGGGAACGCGGGCGTCATCGTCGACAAATCGGCGGACCTCGACTGGGCCGTCCGACGAACGCTCGTCGGGGCGTTCGGCTACGCCGGTCAGGTCTGCATCAGCGTCCAGCGGATGTTCGTCCACGAGGACGTCTGGGAGCCGTTCATGGGGCGGCTCGTCGACGGCGCGCGGAAGCTCAAGGTCGGCGACCCGCTCGATCCCCAGACGGATGTCGGGCCGATGGTCGACGTGAACGCCGCGGGCCGCACGCAGCGATGGGTGGACGAGGCCGTCGCGCTCGGCGGGAAGGTGCACCTCGGCGGCAAGGCGGACGGCAACTTCTTCCCGCCGACGGTGCTGACGGACGTGCCGGCGAGCGCGCAGGTCTGCTCGAACGAGGCGTTCGCACCGCTCGTCGTCGCGTTCCCGTTCCGCGACTTCGGCGATGCGGTCCGGCAGGTCAACGACTCATTTTTCGGGCTGCAGACGGGCGTCTTCACGAACGACCTGTCGAATGCATGGGCCGCGTTCGACCAGCTGGAGGTCGGCGGCGTCATCGTCAACGACGTCCCGACGTACCGGATCGACAACATGCCGTACGGCGGGGTGAAGGACAGCGGGCTCGGCCGCGAAGGGCTCCGCTATGCGATCGAGGACATGACCGAGATCCGGATCATGGTGATGGCGCAGCCGCAGTAACTCCGTCCCGGCGCCCGGGACGCAAGACTCGGCGCCGAACGCGCCGGGCCATCCTCGTCGCGATGGACCTGACGCTCACACCGGCCGAATCGGAGCTTCGCGATCGCGCGGCGGCCTTCGTCCGCGAGCAGCTCCAGCCGCGTGAGGTCGAGTTCGAACGCGCAAGCGGACGTGTTCCGCGGGGCTGGGGCGACGACATCCGGAAGGCCGCGATCGCGGCGCGGGTGCACGGTGGGAGCCTGCCCAAGGACGTCGGCGGCCAGGGCTGGACGGCCACCGAGCAGGTCCTCGTTCACGAGCAGCTGGGCCAGGCGACGGGCGGTCTCTGGTCGTTCATTCCCGGCGCATACAACGTCCTCGCCCGCGCGACGCCCGCGCAGCGCGACCGCTACCTCACACCGTCGCTCCGCGGCGAACGCTCCGGGAGTTATGCGATCACCGAGGCGGGCGCGGGCTCCGATGCGCGGACGCTCGCCGCGACCGCGCTTCGCGATACGGCGACGGGCGAGTACGTCCTCAACGGCGAGAAGTGGTTCGTCACGGGCCCGGACGACACCGACTTCATGATCTTCCACTGCCTCGTCGTCGAGGGCGACCGTCGGCTGCCGACACTGTTCCTCGTCGACTACGACGTTCGCGGCGTCCGTCTCTCGCACGATCCCGACTACATGCACACGTTCGCGGACCGGCATCCGCAGTTCGTCCTCGAGGACGTCCGCGTCCCCGCCGACGCGGTGCTGGGCGCGGTCGGTGCGGCGGACGAGCTGACGAACGAGTGGTTCGTCGAGGAGCGGCTTCACATCGGGGCACGCTGCAGCGGGGCGATGGAGCGGCTGCTCCGCGAGGCTGTCGAGTGGGCCACCGGCCGGATCCAGTTCGGGCAGCGGATCTACGACTTCCAGGGGGTCAGCTTCCCGCTCGCGGATTCCGCGGCCGACGCGTCGGCGGCGCGGCTGCTCACCCGCGAAGCCGCCTGGCTCGCCGACACGGGCGCCGACCCGAAGATCGTCCATGCCCGCGCGTCGGTCGCCAAGCTGTTCGCGTCCGAGGCGGCGTTCCGCTGCGCCGACCGTGTCGTCCAGGTGTTCGGCGGCCGCGGCTACATGCGCGAGACCGCGGCGGAGCGCTTCTTCCGCGAGCTGCGGGTCGACCGGATCTGGGAAGGGACGTCGGAGATCCAGCGCCTGATCATCGCGCGGGCGCTCGAGAAGCGGGGCGTCGAGCACGTCGTCGGCCAGGCGTGAGCGGCGAGGCGGCCACGACCGCCGCCCGCGCCTCGCAGGGGATCGATCTCGGGCCGCTATTCGCGCCGCGCTCCATCGCGGTCGTCGGCGCATCCGCGCGGGGCGGGATCGCGGCCACGCTCCGCAACAACCTCCTGGTGACGGGCAGCGAGACGCGGTGCCACTTCGTCAATCCGCGCTACACCGAGCTCGGCGGCGAGCCGTGCTACCCCTCGATCGCCGCGCTCCCGGAGCGGCCCGACGTCGTGCTCGTGGCACTCAACCCGCTGCGCGCGGCCGCGGCCACGCTCGAAGCGGCACAGGCCGGCGTGCCCGCGGTCGTCATCCCCGGCGGCGGCGTCGTCGAGGGCGGCGAGGCCGCGGCGCAGATGCAGGCCGAGGTCGCGGCGATTGCCCGCGACCACGGCATTGCCCTCGTCGGGCCGAACTGCATGGGCGTCTGGGACCTGACGACGAACAGCTCCGTGTACATCGGCGACGTCTCGCCGTACATCCGGCGCGGCGGCGTCGCGGGCATCGCGCAATCGGGCTCCGTGACCGACGCGTTCATCCACTCCGGATCGCGCATCGGCTTCTCGCGAATCGTGAGCTGCGGGTCCGAGGTCGTCCTCGACGTCTGCGACTACCTCGCCTGGTGCCTCGACGACCCGGACACGCGCGCCGTCATCCTGTTCCTCGAGGGGTTCAAGCGGCCGGAGCGGTTCCTCGCCCTGGCCGACCGAGCGCTTGAGCTCGGCAAGCCAATCTTCTGCGTGAAGGTCGGCCGCTCGCCGCAGGCACAGGCCGCCGCCGTCGCGCACTCCGGCTCGCTCGCCGGCGAGACACGGGTGACGGACGCGGCGCTGGACGCAGTCGGGGTCCAGCGGTTCGGCGACCTCGACGAGCTGCTCGAGGCGGGCGCGCTCGTCGAGGGCTGTCGCCGGACAGGGCGGGGCGTCGGTCGGGCGCGGACGACAGCGGTCACGGTGTCGACGGGCGAGGCGTCGCTCATCGCGGACCTTGCGCCGCGAACCCGGGTCGACCTGCCGTCGATCCCCGTCGAGACCGTGGCCGCGATCGCGACCGCGCTGCCGACGATGTCGTACATCGGGAACCCGCTCGACCCGTGGGGCGCGGCGGACGCCTCGATCGCCTACCGCGCGGCGTTCGACGCGCTCGCCGCATCCGGCGCCTACGACGTGCTGGCGATCGTGCACGACTTTCCGTATCGCTCGTTGCCGTCGGAGGTGGCGGTGGCGGCCGACGTCACTCGCGCCCTCATTGCCGCGACACGCGACCGGCCCGACATCCTCCCTGTCTACGTCTCGCTCACGTCTGGCGAGCCGCCGCCGCAGACCGTCGGCCTCCTCGAAGCCGAGGGCGGCGGGATGCCCATCCTGCGCGGCGCCGTGGAGGCCTTCACCGCGATCGCCGCGCTCGGTCGATGGGAGGCTGCCCGAGCCGCGCGCGCGGTTGCAGGCGCCAGGCGGCCGGCGTGGCCGGCGATCGCGGCGGCCCGGACCTCGTGGGGCTTCGACGCGTCCCCCGCTGCGGCTCGGAGTGGCGACACGAAGACCCTGAACGAAGCGGCGAGCCTCGAGATGCTCGCGGCTCACGGCCTGCCGGTAACGGCGTTTGCCCGAGCGGCGACGCCGGACGCCGCGGTCGCGGTCGCGACCGCCCTTGGGTTCCCCGTCGCGGTCAAGCTGGACGCCGAGGGCGTCGGGCACAAGACAGAGATCGGCGGCGTGCGACTCGCGCTCCCCGACCCAGAAAGTGTCGCGGCCGCCGCGCGGGACCTGCTCCGGCTTGCTGTCGCCGGCGCGAAACCGCGCGGCGTCGTCGTCCAGCCGATGGCGCCGGCCGGCGTCGAGCTCATCGTCGGCGCTCGTCGCGATCCGCAGTTCGGCGTCGTCGTCCTCGTCGGCTTCGGCGGCGTCGTGGCCGAGGCGCTCGACGATGTTGCGATCAGGCTCGCCCCGGTGACGCTCGCCGAGGCGCGGGAGATGCTCGGCGCGTTGCGCGGGTCGGCGGTTCTCGGGCCGTTCCGCGGCCGCGCCGCGGTCGATCTCGACGCGGTCGCCCGGATCGTCGTCGCCGCCGGCGACCTCGTCCTCGCGCGGCCCGCGATCCTCGAGCTGGACCTGAACCCGGTCATCGCCGCGGCCAACGGCGCGACGATCGTCGACGCGCTCGTGGTCGAGGTCCGCTAGCGCTCGTGGTCGCGCCGGCCCGGCCCGCGGAGGCCCCGACGCTACACTCCGCCGCGTGACCGCCGTGCCCCGCACGATTCGCACCGCTTCCGACCTGCTTGTCGAGTGCCTGGCTGCCGAGGGCTGCGAGCTCGTGTTCTCCGTTCCGGGCGAGGAGACGATGGACGTCCTCGACGCGCTCGGCCGGGTGCCCGGGATCCGTCACGTCACGACCCGCCACGAGCAGGGCGCCGCGTTCATGGCCGACGTCTACGGCCGCCTCACCGGCCGCGCCGCCGTCGCGATGGCGACTCTTGGCCCCGGCGCCACGAACCTCGTGACCGGCGTCGCGGACGCGTACCTCGACCGGTCGCCGATGGTCGCCCTCACCGGCCAGGCCGGCTCCGACAAGCTCCACAAGGAGGCGCACCAGGTCGTCGACATCGTCCGGATGCTGGAACCCGTGACGAAGTGGAACGTCCGCGTCGAGCGGCCGGACACGATCCCGGAGATCGTCACCCGCGCGTTCCGTGTCGCCCAGCTCGAGAAGCCCGGGCCGACGCACATCGAGCTGCCGGAGAACCTGGCGGCCCAGCGTCTCGACGACGACGCGCACGTCCTCGCGCCGCTCCCGCCGATCGACACGCCATTCCCCGAGCCGACCGACGACGCGATCGACCGAGCGGCCCGCCTGCTCGCGTCGTCGGAGCGCCCGATCATCCTCGCCGGCAACGGCGTCCTCCGGCGCCGCGCCTCCACTGAGCTGCGCGACCTCGCCCGCGGCCTTCACGTGCCCGTCGCCGCGACGTTCATGGGCAAGGGCGCGATCGACGACCGCAGCCATCTGTCGCTCATGGCCGTCGGGCTCCAGGCCCGCGACCACGTGCTATCCGGCTTCGACCGCGCCGACCTCGTCGTTTCGGTCGGCTACGACCTCGTCGAATACGCACCGTCGCAGTGGAACCGCGAGCGCCGGAAGCGAATCATCCACATCGATACGCAACCGGCCGAGGTCGATGCGGCGTACCGGCCGGAGATCGAGCTGGTCGGCGACATCGACGGCACGCTGCGGCGGCTGCTCGCCGCGGTCCAGCCACTCGGAATCGGCGGTCGGACAGCGACGCAGCGCCACGAGTCGCGCGAGATCCTCGTCCACGCCGACCTTCGCACCGCGCTCCTCACGGACCTCGACACGTTCGCTGCCGACGATGACGACGCGCCGATCAAGCCACAACGCGCGATCGCCGAGCTCCGCCGCGCGCTCGGGCCGTCGGACATCGTCGTTTCCGACGTCGGCGCCCACAAGGTCTGGGTCGCGCGTCTTTACCAGACGTATGAGCCGAACACCGTGATCATCTCCAACGGCTTCGCGGCGATGGGCATCGCCCTGCCGGGCGCGATCGCCGCAAAGCTCGTCCACCCGGATCGGAAGGTCGTCGCGCTGTGCGGCGACGGCGGCTTCCTGATGAACAGCCAGGAGCTCGAGACCGCGAAGCGGATCGGCGCGAACATCACGGTCGTCGTCTGGCGCGACGACGGCTACGGGCTCATCGACTGGAAGCAGCGGGCGGAGTTCGGGCGGCCGTTCGGGGTCGGTTTCGGCAACCCCGACTTCGTGGCATACGCGCGGTCGTTCGGCATCGCCGGCTTCCGGGCCGACACGGCCGGCGACCTCTTTCGCGTTCTCATGGAGGCGCTCGATCACGACGGTCCGAGCGTCGTCGAGGTCCCGATCGACTACCGCGAGAACCTCCGCCTGACGGAGCGGCTGGGAGCGCTCGCGACCAGCGACGGCTGACGCGCCGCACGCGGGCACGGGCGTACGCAAGGTTCCCGTCATGCCCGCGCAACCCGAGGGCCGATCCGGACGGACAGCCTGCAACGGAGCAGGCCGGACGCTGAACTCGTCGGTGGTCGGATGATCCCCGCGCTCCGCGACCGCCGAGGAGGCCCGATTGACCGTCATCAACGACGCCAACGAAGTCCAGTTCCGCGACTGGCTCGCTGTCCAGCTCCGCGCCCGGCGCATGTCCCTCCGGCAGCTCGCGCACCGGTCCGGTGTCAACGTGTCGACGGTGTCGCGGATCGTTCGTGGCGAGCGCCGTCCCACGCTCAACACCGCCGTGCGCCTCGCACGAGTCGTGCACGACCCCGGGGACGAGTCGAGCGCCACGCGGTTCTTCGGCTCGCTCACGGCGGAGAGCCTCGACCCGGTACGTGAGGTCGAGCGCGCGCTGCGAGCTGACGATCAGCTCGACGACGACGACGTGCGTCGGGTCATGGAGGCGTACCTCGACGCGCGGCGCGCCGCCGCGCCCGCGCCGACAGCGGACCGACGCAAGACCCAGGCCTGACCGCGCGCCGCGACGACGCGACCGGCAAGAGGGCTCCCGCGTCGGGGGAGCCCTCTTCGATTCCAGCGGCGTCTAGCTGATCGAGCCGCCCGGCTCTGGTGCATGGACCTCGACGTCGCGGAGCCCGCGTCCGGCGAGCTCCTTCCGAAGCTGATCTGGCGTGCCGGCGAGGAGCGGGAACGTCCCGTAGTGGATCGGCATGACGTGTTTCACGCCGAGCAGCTCGACGGCGAGCGCCGCCTCCCGCGGTCCCATCGTGTAGTGGCCGCCGATCGGCAGGAGCGCGAGGTCGGGCGCCCACAGATCGCGAATGAGCGCCATGTCACCGAAGACCGCCGTATCTCCGGAGTGGTAGACGCGGAACCCGTTCTCGAGCTCGAGCACGAAACCCGCCGGTTCGCCCAGGTAGAGCGTCGTCTCGGCGCCGCCGTTCCAGTCGCCCGCGGAGTGGTCGGCCGTCGTCATCGTCACCTTGATGCCGGCAGCGTCGACCGTCCCGCCCTTGTTCATCCCGATCACGGCGTCGGCGCCGCCGGGAAGGTTCCGCGCGAGCCACAGCGACATCTCGTGGATGGCGGGCCAGGCGGGCCTCGTCCGGCTCGCGATCGCAACGGCGTCGCCCAGGTGGTCGCCGTGGCCGTGCGTCACGAGCAGCAGGTCGCAGCGATCGACCTGGTCCGCCTTCTTCGTGCTCCGCGGGTTTCCGAACCACGGGTCGATGAGCACGGTCTTGCCCTGTGGCGTGCGGATCTCGACGCAGGCATGGCCGTACCAGGTGATCGTCGTGTCGCGGTCGATTGCCATCGAGGAACCTCCAGTCCGCGCATCGTAACCAGCACCGGTTCGACAACCTGCCGGGGCAACCGCCGCCCGCGCCGTACACTCGGCCGGTGCCCGCCCAGCGGATCGCCGAGAACCTCGCGTTCATCAACTGGACCGTGCTGACGAGCCTCGCCGTCGGTGCGTTCGCCGCGGTCGGGTTCGCGCGTGAGAGGACAGACGCAACCCGCGGGTTCCTCGGGTTCACCGGCGCGTGCGCGGTCGTGTTCGGACTGCTGGCACTGGCGTCCGACTGGGCGCTGCCGCCGTCCCTCGCCGGGTCGCCGATTGCTGCCAATCCGGCGTGGGACGTTCCGCGGCGAGTGGCGCTTGCGGCGTTCTGCGCGCTGGCGACGGCGTACGTCATCGCGATCGCGCGACGCCGCCGGGCGCTTCCAATTGCGGTCGGCGGCGTCGGCGCGGCGGCGCTCGTGCTCGGCTTCGGTGCGCTCGGCTGGGGTGGCGGGATCCTCGGCGCGGTCCCGCTCCTCGTCCAGCTCGTCGCGTTGAGCGCGGCGACAGGTGGCGTGTTCGCGGCGATGATCCTGGGTCACTGGTACCTCGTGACGCCGCGGCTGAGCGAGCGCCCGCTCATCCTGCTTTCGCGGCTCCTCACCGCCGTCATCGCCGTCCAGGTCGCGCTGTTCGTCGTCTGGGTCGCGCTCGGGGCGGGCCCCGGCGGCGCGGCGGCATTCGGCGTGCTCGTCGGGCCGTGGGCGCTGTTCGTCTGGCTCAGGCTCATCGTCGGACTGCTGTTCCCGCTCATCGTGTCGTGGGCGGCGACGCAGACGGCGCGAAGCCGGTCGATGGAGTCCGCGACCGGACTCCTGTACATCAACGTCGGCTCCATCGCGGCCGGCACGATCCTCGCCGCGGGCCTCTACTTCGGCGGCGGCCTGCTCGTATGAGGACACGATGAAGACCGATCGTGGCTGGATTCCGACCGAAACGGACCTCGACTGGATCGAGTCGTCCGGCCAGCCCGCCAACCCGGTCCTCGCGGAGATCGAAGCCGCGGCCGAACCGGACCGCATTCCGATCCTCGATCGGTCGAGCGGCCGCGTGCTTGCGGTCCTTGCGGCGGCGCGGCGACGGATCGTCGAGGTCGGGACCGCCTACGGCTACTCGACGCTGTGGATGGCGCTCGCGCAGCCCCCAGACGGCACGATCGCCACGATCGACCCCGATCGCGCGCGAACGGACCTGGCCCGCGGCTTCTGGTCGCGCGCGGGCGTCGCCGGGGAGCGGATCCGCGTCGTCAATCGCCCGGCTCTCGACGCATTCGCGGCCGACGAGCCGGCGCTGCACGGTCCGTTCGATCTCGCCTTCATCGACGCCCTCAAGCCCGAATACCTCGACTACCTCGAGGCGCTCGTCCCGCGACTCGCTCCGGGCGCGCTCGTCGTCGCGGACAACGTCCTGTGGAGCGGCCGCGTCTCCGGTGAGCGGCAGGCCGATGCGGGCGACGAGGGCACGGCGGCGCTGCGTGCGTTCAACAAGGCGGTGCTCGCCGATCGGCGGTTCGTCGCCGCGATCCTCCCGGTGGGCGACGGGCTGCTCGTGGCGACGCTCCGGCCGTGACCGTCGAGAACCGCGACGGCGTGTCCCTCCGCGTTCGCGTGCGGCTCTTCGCGATCCAGCGGGAGCTGGTCGGCGCGCGCGAGCTCCCGGTCGAGCTGCCGGCCGGGGCTACGATCGACGACGTGTGGCGCGCCGTCGTCGAGCGCCACCCACTGCTCCAACCGGGCCGCCCGTCAGTCCGGTTCGCCCGAAACGGTGCCTACGCAGAGCCCGGCGTCGCCGTCGAGGACGGCGACGAGATTGCGTTCATCCCGCCTGTCAGCGGCGGCGCGGACGACGCACCCGACGACGCTCCGGCGCGGCGCACCCTCGAGCTACGCGAGCACCCTTTCGAGGCGACGATCCTGGCGGAGCTGACCGCCGCCCTCGCCGATCCCGCCGACGGCGGTGTCGTCGGGTTCCTCGGCCGGACGCGGTCGACGCCCGGCACACCGGCGCCCGGCCAGGAGGACGAGGCGGCGCGTCACGCGGGTCGCGCCGTCGAGTCGTTGAGCTACGAGGCCCTCGAGCCGATGGCCATCGCCGTCCTGGGCGAGATCGCCGACGAGATCGAGCGTCGCTTCGGCGTCCGGCGCGTCGCGATCGTCCACCGTACCGGGGACGTCCCGCTTGGCGAGCCGAGCATCGCGGTGGTCGCTTGCTCGCCCCACCGCGATGAGGCGTTCCGCGCCGCGCGGTATGCCATCGACGAGACGAAGGCGCGTGCGCCGATCTGGAAGGCGGAGCGATTCGCGGACGGCCACGTCTGGATCGGCCAGCCGGCGCGAACGGGGCCCGCGGAGGAGCATCCATGAGGGTCTACATCAGCGTTGACATGGAGGGCATCGCCGGCATCTCGCATCACGCGCCGACGGGCCGTGGCGACGATGGCTATCCCGCCGCAGTCGCCCTGATGGTCGGCGAGGCGAACGCGGCGATCGAGGGCGCGTACGACGGCGGCGCGTCGGAGGTCGTCGTCAACGACAGCCACGGCTCGATGTTCAACCTCCTGCCGCGGGACCTCGACCGGCGCGCCGTCGTCATCCAGGGCCAGAAGCCGTGGTCGATGATCGAGGGCGCCCGCGCGTCCGCGGGCAGCGAAGCGTTCGGCGTCGCGCTCTTCGTCGGCTACCACGCGCGTGCGGGCCACCCGAGCGGGACGATCGCTCATACGTACTCCGGCGCACCGACGCTCACGACGCTCGACGGCCGTCCCGTCGGCGAGAGCGGAATCAACGCCGCGGTCCTCGGGGAGTGGGGGATCCCGGTCGGGCTCGTCTCAGGCGACGACGCCCTCGCCGCGGAGATCGAGACCTGGCTCCCGTGGGCCGAGCGTGTCGTCGTCAAACGCGGCATCAGCCGCAACGCGGCCGCGTCCGTCCATCCCCTCGCGGCGCAGGACCTCGTTCGGGCCGGAGCGGATCGCGCCGTCCGACGCGCCTCGGCGGGGGAGCTGCAGCCGTTGCGGATCGCGCGGCCGGTGACGATCGAGGTCGAGTACGTGGACGCCGGGACCGCGGACCACGCGGCGGTCGTGCCGGGCGCGGAGCGGTACGGTGACCGCGGCGTGCGCTTCACGGCGCCGGACGCGGAGACCGCCTACCGGGGCTTCCTCGCCGGCATCCGTCTCGCCGCGGCAGCGCTCGCACCGCTGCGCTGACGCCCCGATCCCACGTCGTGAAGGTACTCTGGCGGTCAGCGCCGTGGCCTTCCCGCCCGGCCGCCGGTCGATGACGAGGGACATCGTGAGCGCGTCGGTGCCGTTCGCGCCCGGTCGTCGAGCATGACCGCCGATTGGGGTCCGCTCGACCACCTGACCGATCTCGCCTCTACGCTCGCCGGCGCGTGGGGCGCGCGCGCACGTGCGTCGACGACGCTCGGCCAGGAGCGCGCGATGCTCCGTCTGTTCGGCGTTCAGGGGCTCGACGTCGCGGGGCGGCCGCTCGCCGGCGAGGTCGTCGATCGCTTCGTCGCCGGGGACCAGTCGCGGCTCGGTGGCGGGATCGCCCTGCCGTTCGCGATGGCGCTCCTCGAATACGACGTCTCGCCGCAGCAGCTCGCCCTCGACGTCGCGTCCGGGGCGATCGACCTGCGACTCGAGGCGGAGCTCCTCCGCCAGGGGGACCGGCGGCAGGTGGCGGAGGAGGAGGCACGGCGACTAGGTGCCGCCGCGATCGCGCGGATCGATGCCAACCGGACCGCGCGGCGTGAGCTCGTCGGGCTCCTCGGCGACGCGCCGCGGCCGTGGATCGGGACGACGCTCGTCGAGGCCGTCGTAGACCGCGCGGTGACAGAGGCCACCTCCCGAATCACGGACGGCATCGACGTCGTCCGCGTCGAGGTCCCTGTCGGCCGCGAGCTCGCGGTCCTGCTCACCGATGCCGGCGTCGACCTTCCCGACGTGCCATCGGTCGAGGCGATCGACCGAGAGGCAAAGCGCCGATCCGAGGACGATCACGCGCCGACAGGCAGCCAGCGTGGGCTGGCCGAGCTGCGCCACGTCCTCGACGAGGTCGCCGCGGGCCGCCGCGGGTACGTTCGCCTTGCGACCGCTTCCCCGGCCCTTGCCGCGCCCGAGCAGTCCGTCGTCGCGTCGTTCGAGCGGGTCGACCTCGTCGAAGCCGACCCGATCGCGGAGATCGTGGCGGGCAGCGTCGACCCGGATCGCGCGCTTGCCGACCACGCCTTTGCGCATCGGCTGCTGCGCCGTGCCGGGACGACCGTCGTCGTCGGCGCCGGGCCGCTCGTCGTGGCGCCGGACCTCGCCGCCGGCGTGCCATCCCATCCCGCGACCCGCGCCGGTCGCGCGCTGGCCCTCCAGCTCGTCGGCGTCGCGCTCGC
Source organism: Candidatus Limnocylindrales bacterium (assembly GCA_035264845.1). GTDB lineage: Bacteria > Chloroflexota > Limnocylindria > Limnocylindrales > CSP1-4 > JACDAV01. Next base: position 28,701 of record DATFPL010000140.1, read on the forward strand.
GCGCGGCGATCGGATCACCGCCGATCACGTGATCGTCGGGGCCGTGCCGCCATGGCTGCTCGACGAGTCGGCACCGGCCGCGCGCGCAGCGGCCGAGGTCGCGCTTCGGCGGGTGCTCCTGCCCGACCACCCGCTCGGCTTCGACGAGCCCGTGTCACTCCCGGACCGAGCCGAGGCGTGGCCGTTCGTGCTCGCCGGCGTGCTGCCTCCCGGTCCCGCCGCGGCGCTCGTGATGCGTCGGCCGCCGCACGGCGAGATGCGGTCGCTCGTCAACGCCGGGCGCTCCGCGGTGACGGTCGGCACTGCGCTCGCGGCAGCGTTTGGCGAGCGGCGACTCGAAGGAGTCGCGCTCGAGCACGCGCGCGGCGTCGTCACCGCTGCGATCCGGACACTGGAGCAGCTCGGCGACGTCGGCTGGCGGTCCGTCCTGGGAGAGGCCCCGGGTGGCGGCGAGCCGCTCCGGATCGGCGCCGACGCGGTCGCGGAGCGCACGGAGACGTTCGACCCGCTCGCGCCGGACCTCGTGCCGATCGCCTGAGTCGGCGCTCGCGCCCCGAAGCTCAGCCCCCGGACACCGCAGGAATCACGTGCACGGTCGCGCCGCTCGGGACGGGCGTGTCGAGCGCGGCGCGCTCGCCGGCGACGTAGACGTTGATGTGCGTCCGGATCGACGGCCCGGCGTCGCACAACCGATCGCGCATCCCGGGGACCTCGCGCTCGAGGCCGTCGATGACGTCGCGCACCGTCGCGCCATCGACGTCGACGCTGCGAGGCGTCCCGGGGAACAGCGCGATGAGCGACCGCGGAAGCAGCACCGTTGCCATCGCGCCGTCAGCCCGCGACCGCGGCCTCGACCGACCAGATGCCGGGCAGGTGGCCGGCGATGAGCCGCCACGTCCGTCCCTCGTCGGCGCTGCCGTACAGCTCCCCGGCGCTCGTCCCGAAGTAGACCCCCACGGGATCGCCCGCGTCGACCGCCATCGCCTCGCGGAGCACCGACACGTATGCATCCGTCTGCGGGAGACCCTCGCCGAAGCGCGTCCACGAGCCGCCGCCGTCGCTCGTTCGCCAGACGGCCGTGCTCGCGTCCGGCATGTAGCGGCCCCGGTCGTCGCCGTTGAGCGGGATCGTCCAGACCGTCTGCGGGTCGCGCGGATGGGCCGCCATCGGGAACCCGAACTGCGACGGAAGGCCGGGCGTGATCTCCTGCCACTCCTTGCCGCCGTTCGTGGAGCGGTAGACGCCGCAGTGATTCTGCTGGTACAGCAGCTCGCCGCCGTCCGGCGCCATGACGAGCTTGTGGACGCACTGCCCGAACTCCGGGTACTTGTCGGGGTGGAAGTCCGCCCGAACGCCGCGGTTGCGGGTCTCCCACGTCCTGCCGCCGTCGGTCGTCTCGAACGCGCCGACCGCGGAGATGCCGACCCACAGCCGGTCCTTGTCCGACGGGTGCGGGACGATCGAGTGGAGGCACAGCCCGCCGGCGCCGGGCTGCCACTCGGGGCGGCTCGGGTGGTTGCGGAGGCCTTCGACGTGCTGCCACGTCGCGCCGTCGTCGTCGCTCCGGAACAGGCCCGCGGGCTCCACGCCGGCGTAGATCGAGCCATGCGCGGCGGTCACGTTCCAGACCGTCGGGACCTTCGGCCCGTCGTCGCCGTACGTCAGCCCCTCGCTCGAGTGGGTCCACGTCTCGCCCAGGTCGTCACTGCGCCAGACGGCAGGCCCATACCACGGGCTGCCACCGCCGGCGAGGATCGCGCCGCTCGCGGGATCCATCGTCACGTCGTGGATCGGCCAACCCTCGCAGAGCGGTCCGCGCACGGACCACGTGTCGCCGCCGCGCTCGCGCTCGATGACGAACGCGCCCTTCCGCGTGCCGACCAGCAGCACGGGTCGCTGTGCCATGTCGCTCCTCCTGCCCGCCCGGGCACAGTGTCGATCTGCTCGACCAAGCCTACCGCGATGAAACGAACCATCTGCCCGTTGGACGATCCGGTTCGGCGGAACTCATCGGTCGGAGCCGAACGCGAGACACCTGCAACAGGACCCGAACGCCGGCGCGGCACCTATGCACGCCGCGCCGGTACGGTGCGACCCGACCGCGACGAAGTGGGGGAGCCAAATGGCAGTCGCACGAGAGCCGAGCGTCCGCCGGACGCTGCGCGCCATCTTCGAGAGCCCGAGGGCAGCGTTCCGGGCGACCGCCCGTCTCCGGCACGAGCTGCCCGACGTCGACGTCGCCCTCGCGCCCGACGGCGCGGACGCTGAGGGCGCGGAGCCGGCACGTGTCGTCGTCCGCGGGCGCGTTCCGTGGCGCCGCTCGCGTTCCGCGGTGAGGATCCTCTCGTCGGTCGATCCGAGCGTCCGGATCTCGTGGGAATCGCCGCGGCGCTCGTGACCGGGACTCGGTACCGCTGACGGGAAGGCGAGTGGAGCGGGAGACGGGATTCGAACCCGCGACATCTTGCTTGGGAAGCAAGCACTCTGCCAACTGAGTTACTCCCGCTCGGGAGAGGCCCGGATTCTACGGACGGCGCGGCGCGCGGTCAACGACGCAGCGACTCCGTGGTCACCCGGAGACCGCTCGCGAAGCTGCCCCTGCTATCGTGCAGGGCGTGATCGCGCCTCCCCGAACCACACTCGACCGAACCGCCGCCGAGACGCCCGAAACGCCCGCGCCGATCGTGGCGAGCTGGCTGGGGCGGATCGAGTACCGCGAGGCGTGGGACCTCCAGCGACGGCTCGCGGCCGCGCGCGTGGAGGCCACGATCGCCGATCAGCTGCTGCTCCTCGAGCACCCTCCGGTCCTGACACTCGGTCGCCACGCGGACGAGTCGCACGTGCGCGCGACCGCGGACGAGCTCGAACGCCGCGGGATCGAGGTCATCCGGGTCGAGCGCGGCGGCGAGGTGACGTACCACGGCCCGGGCCAGCTCGTGGCCTATCCGATCATCGCGCTCGCCGACCGCGGCGTGCTCATCCGGCCCTTCGTCCGCGCGCTCGAGGCCGCGATGCGCGATACGTGCGCGGCGCTGGGCGTCGAGGCGGCCCGTCGCGAAGGCCATCCGGGCCTGTGGTGCGATCCCGACGGCCGCGAACCGCGGAAGATCGGCGCTCTCGGCATCCGAGTCGAACGCGGCGTGACGTACCACGGGATTGCGCTGAACGTGGCCCCGAAACTCGCGGATTTCGACCTCATCGACGCATGCGGCATGCCCGGCGTCGCGTCGACATCCGTCGCCGTCGAGGCGGGGCGCCGCGACGAGCGGCCCTCGACGGATGCCGTCCGCCGAGCCGCGGACCTGTTCGCGTCCGCTTTCGGCTCGCACCTCCCCGCCTCGATCGAGTGGTCGCCCGCGGCGTCCCTCGCCGCGAGCGCCTGACATGGCAGCCGGCCTGTTCGAGCTGCGCAAGGACCCGATCACCGGCTGGTGGGTCGCGACCGTCGTCGACCGCGAGTTCCATCGCGACCGATTCGCCCGCGCCGCAGAATCCGTCGACGACGGCGGCGACTGCCAGAACTGCCGCCAGCCCGAGGGCGAGGGCGTGCGACTCCGGACGCTCAAGGACTTCGCGTTCCATACCATCGGGACGGACGAAGAGGCTCGTGAGCTCGACCAGGCGGTAGCGCAGGTGGCAATCGGAGAGGCGCGAGCGGCCGGGAGCTGGCGGACCATCGTCGCGCCGCCCGGGGAGCATCGGCCGCTTCACGCCGTGGGCATGGCAACCATCGAGCGGCTCGTCGACGGCGCGCGCGCCGCGCTCGCGGCCGCGAAGGACGCCGCCCAGACCGACTACGTCCAGGTCCTCCAGAACTGGGGCGGACAGGCAGGCGCGCGGACGAACCATCTCTGCCTCGACGTCTACGACCTGCCGCTGGTCCCGCACCGCATCGCCGAGGAGCTCGGCGGCGCCGCCCGGTTCGTGATCCGCGAGGGCGAGTGCCCGTGGTGCCGCCTCGTGCGCGATGAGGTCCGCCGTCCGGGCCGCCTGGTCTGGGAGGACCAGGACTCCGTGGCGTTCGCGCCGTACGCCTCGCGATCGCCGTTCGAGGTCTGGATCGTGCCCCGCCGCCACGACGCCGACTTCGCCGAGGCGACCGCGCGGGATGTCGCGGGAACGGCGGAGGCGCTCCGGCAGGTCCTTGCGAGGCTCGCTTCATCACTCGACGGACCGCCCTACAACCTCGTCCTCCACACCGCGCCGCTCCGCGAGCGCGTCGACGCCACGTTCCACTGGCACTGGGAGGTCCATCCCCGGCTCCGTGAGATCGCCGGCCTCGAGCTCGGAACCGGATTGCCGGTCAATCCCGTCTCCCCCGAGGACGCCGTCGAGGAGTTGCTCGGGAGGACCGGCGTCGCGGTCGGAGGAGCGCCGGGCTGATGGATCGCGGTCGGCCCGTCGAGGGGCGTCACACGCCGACCTGTCGCCTCGTCCTTTGGCCACCGAGCGCGTGCGATCCGTCCTGTGCGCCTCGACCTCACCCCCGCCCGGAGGGCGAATGGTCAGCCAGCTCAGCGGCGAACTCGGCGCGACGCGATCCATTCACGGTCGCCACGCCGTGAGCGGCACGTGGGACAAGGACACTGCCGGCGCCTTCGTCGAAACGCTGTTCGCCAGGCACCACGGCGAAATCTACGCCTACCTCCTTCGGATGCTCCGCGACGGTGAGCTGGCCGCGGACCTCACGCAGGACGCGTTCGTGAAGGCCTACCGCAACTACGACACCCTCGAGAAGGCGGAGAACGCGCGGGCCTGGCTGTACCAGATCGCCCACCGCGTCGCGCTCGACGAGCTTCGCCGCCGCAAGATCGTGCGATTCCTGCCGTGGACGGGTGAGTCCCGCGGCGCGGCTCCCTCAGCGGAGCACCTCGCGATGGAGCTGCGCCTCTCCGGCGACCTCCAGCGCGCGCTCGACAAGATCCCCGAGCGCCAGCGCGCCGCGCTCCTCCTCGCCGAGCTCCACGACCTGACAGGGCTGGAGCTCGCCGCCGCGCTCGGCGTCAGCCACGTCGCGGCGCGGGCGCTCCTGACCCGGGCCCGCGAGAGCCTGCGGCAGGCGCTCGCCGCGGAACGGGCAGCCGAATTGGCGGCCGAGACTGCGACAGCGCGGCCGATCGGCCGAGACCGATGAATCGCCGGTTCCGACGCCACCCGGCATGGCCCAGCGTGCACGAGCGCGCCCGGAGCCGCGCCGCCGAGCGCCTCGACGGCCCGATCGACCGCGAGGAGGCGAAGTGGGTCGACCTCCACCTCGAGGCGTGCCCCGACTGTCGCGGCGTCGTCGCCGACTACGAGGCGCAGCGCCTTGCCCTTCGCATCCACCGCAACCGGATGCCCGACCCGCCGCGCGACCTGTGGGCACGGACCGCGGCCGCGATCGAGCGCGAGTCGAACCGCGCGGGCGTCGGTCGGGACACGGCCGTTCCGCGGGCCGCGCGACGAAGCGCTCGGCCCGCGGCCGCGCCGCTCGGTGCCCTGTCGGCGCTCCTCGTCGTGGTCGTCGTCGTCGGCGCGACCCTGCTTTCGCAGCGCTCCATCCCGGGTCCCGCCGGGACGTCCAATCCAACGGAGGTCGCGGTCGCCAGCCCGCGCGTCACGTTCCCGGGCGCCACGCCGTTCGCCGTCGCGGCCGGCAACGTCGACTGGCTCCGGCTTGGTGGCGACAACCAGATCGAGATCTTCGACTCGCAGGTCCAGCGCGTCTGCCCGGAACGGCAGGGCGCGGACTGCCCGCCCATCGCGGAACCGTCGCCGAAGTCACTCCGGCTTCCCGGGTCGCCCTCGTCGGTGGTCAAGTCGCCGAACGACGACGAGATCGTCGTCCGGGCCGGCAACGGCGTGTACGTCGTGCCCGGCAACGGCGTCACCGCGTCGGCGAGCCCGATCGCGAGCCCGACGCCATCCACCGCTCCCACGCCCGTCGAGCCGTCCGTCACGCCGAGCGCGAGCCCCACGACGCCGGCCTCCTCCGCTCCGGCCAGCGCCTCCCCGACCCCGTCCATCAGTGCGACCGCAAGCACCGCGCCATCCCCGAGCGCCACGCCCGTCGACCTGCCGACCCCGACCGTCGCTCCGACGCCGAGCGTCACCGCGCTCGCGACGTCGGGCCCCACCGCGAGCCCGACGCCGATCCAGACCGCATCTGCGACGCCGGAGACGACGCCCGCGTCGCCCAGCGCACCCCCCGGCACGCAGCAGATCGCGAATGACGTCATCGTCGTCGGTGAGGCCGCGGCCTACTCTCCCGACGGCGCGTGGTTCGCGTTCTCCGCCCGCCCGGAAGACGAGTCGCAGGGCCCGGACATCTACACATGGCACGTCGGCGACGCGAAGGCCCGGCCGGTGACGACGGATCACGCGTCCGTCTTCGCGTCCTGGCGTGGCAGCCAAATTGTCGCCAGCCGGGCGGTCGCCGGTTCGGCGCCGCGGTCGCTCGTTCCCCAATCGTTCGTGCTCGATCCCGTCAGCGGCAAGGAGACGGCACTCGCATCGGCGGCCGTCTGGCGCCCGTCGGTCCATCCGCACGGCCGCCTCGCCGTGTACTGGGACGGGACGCTGTCGACCGACGCCGCGAACGCGGATCTTCGCCCCGGCGACGGCCGTCTGGTCGTCGGGCCGTGGAGCGACTCGCTGGCGACGGTTGCGCCGTCCGGCTCGCCGAATCAGTCCCCGCCACTGTCGACCCCGGACGGCTCAAGGCTCGCGACTACGCAGCTCGCCACGGGCAAGGTCTCGGACTGGGACGCCCGCTGGGACGAGACCGGGACCAGGCTCGCCGTCTGGGTCGCCGATGGCTCGGACGCGAAGATCGGCAAGCTGACGCTCTTCTCCGTCGACCCCGAGACGGGTGTCGTCCGTGCGGAGAAGGCCCTCCACGACGTCCGCGCGCTTGCCGGGTTCTCGATCGGCAAGGGTCGGCTCGCCTGGGCGACGCCGCGCGGGCAGGACGCCAAGGGCAGCCGGGTCCAGGTCGTCGCGTGGACGAAGGATGCCGTCGGGTCGATCGAGTCGCAGGGCACCGACAGCGAAGTCGTCATCATCCGCTGACATCGGCGCGGGGGACCATCGAGCCCCGGGGGGCCGCCCCGATCGGGTGGTGATGTCGCGCAACGTGTCACGTCCCGCGTCGCACGACCACCCGCGGCGGGCAAATGCGATGGCGTAAGGTGCGGTCGTGCGACCCACGCGACTGCTCGCGGGCCTGGCGCTCACCGCCGCGTTCGCCGTCGCCGCGCTGCCGAGCCTGGCAGGCTCGCGCTCGCCGACCCTTCCACTCGACCCGGCCTTGTTCCAGGGTGCCACGTCGGCGCTCGCCGGCGACGCCCTCGATCCGCGGCTGCCCGACGCTGCGCTGCGGTCCGATGGCTTCATCGACCCGGACGCATCGCTCGTCGAACCGAGGCTCGTCGCCGACGCGGCTGCGCGACCGTGGGTCGGTCCACCGCGAGCGGCCCCCGGGTTCGACCTGAAGCCGCCGCGGTACACGCTGTCAGGGTGGGCCTCGTTCTACGACAACGGGACGACCGCGATGCGGCTGCCCCGTGGCACGCTCGTCGTGATCTGCGGCACGGGCGGCTGCGTCGAGCGACGGGTGTCCGACTACGGCCCGAACGCGGCTGTGCACCCGGAGCGGATCGCGGATCTCTACCGGCCGGACTTCTTCGCCGTCTGTGGCTGTCCGTCGTTCGCGGGCACGGCGAAGGTGACCGTCAGCGTGTACTGACCCGGGTTCCTGGCCGGCGCTCGCGCGGGACCCTGCGCTAGACTGCCCGCGTCCCTTTAACGACCGGCCCGGCGAGGCCGGAAAGGAGGAGCGCTGGTGCCACGTCGCGCGGTCGCGAGCGGCGGCCGGGTGAGCTCGCCGTGAGCGGCCGCCAGATCATGACGGCGGACGAGATCCGCCGGGCGACGGTGCGGCTGTCCCACGAGATCGTCGAGAAGCAGGCCGGGACGGAGGGTCTTGCGCTCGTCGGGATCCAGCGACGCGGCGTGCCGCTCGCCCACCGGATCGCGGCCGCGATCGCCGAACACGAGCGAACGGACGTGCCGGTCGGTGCCCTCGACATCACGTTCTACCGCGACGACCTCTCGCTCGTCGCCCAGCAGCCCGTCGTCAAGGGGACCGACCTCGCGTTCGACCTGAATGGCCTCACGGTCGTGCTCGTCGACGATGTCCTGTACACGGGGCGCACGATCAGGGCGGCGATGGATGCCCTCGTCGACTTCGGTCGCCCCCAGGCGATCCGTCTCGCGGTCCTCGTCGACCGCGGCCATCGCGAGCTGCCGATCCGCGCCGACCATGTCGGCAAGAACGTCCCGACATCGCGCGAGGAGATCGTCCATGTCCACCTCGCCGAAGTCGACGGCGAGGACGGCGTCGACATCGACCGGATCTCGGCGGCCGTCGGGGCCGCGGGGTGACGGTCGTTCGCGACGTCGTGGCCGATCCCCCGATCCCCGCCGTTCCCTCCGTCGACGACGCGCCGGAGACGCAGAAGATCGGCTGGCCGCACCGTCATCTGCTCGACCTCGACGTCGTCACGTGGCCGGAGATCGAGCTCGTGATGCGGACGGCCGACGCGATGCGCGAGGTGCTGGCGCGCCCCATCCCGAAGGTCCCGGCGCTGCGCGGCCGGAGCGTGACGATCCTCTTCTACGAGGCATCGACGCGGACGCGGGTGAGCTTCGAGGTCGCCGCGAAGAACCTGTCGGCCGACGTCGTGAACATCGCCGTCTCCAGCTCGTCGGTGGCGAAAGGCGAGTCGCTCGTCGACTCCGTTCGGACAGTCGAGGCGCTTGGCGCGGACGTCCTCGTCATCCGCCACTCGGTGTCCGGCGCGCCCGCACTCGCCGCGGAGACATTCGGTGGCTCCGTCGTGAATGCCGGAGACGGCTGGCACGCGCATCCGACGCAGGCGCTCCTTGATCTCTACACGATGCGGCAGCGGCTCCCCGGGGGTTCCGTCGCCGGGCGGAAGGTCGCGATCCTCGGCGACGTCCTCCACTCGCGGGTGGCGCGGTCGAACCTCTGGTCGCTGACGGCGGCGGGCGCCGACGTCTGGCTGTGCGGGCCGGCGACGCTGCTACGCGGGTTCGAGCGGTGGGCATCCGTCGGAGCGGCGGGGCGGCGGTTCCACGTGACGTCGTCCGTCGACGAGGCGGTTCGCGACGCGGACGTCGTGATGGCACTCCGGATCCAGCGGGAGCGGATGGCGTCGGGGCTGCTTCCGTCGCTGCGCGAGTACGCGGCCCGGTTCGGGCTCACGGCCGAGCGGTTGTCGCTCGCCCGCCCGGACGCGATCGTGCTGCATCCCGGGCCGATGAACGAGGGCGTCGAGATCTCACCGGACGTCGCGGTCGGCGCCCATTCGGTCATCACCGATCAGGTCGCGAACGGCGTCGCGATCCGGATGGCGCTGCTCTACCTGATGGCGTCCGCCGGCGCTCGCCGCGCCGGATGACCCTGGCCGAATCGGCGGTCGGACGCGTCGCCGACCTCGACATGTCGCGGGCGTGGCTCGTCGATCCGGCGACCGGCCGCGAGGGCGCGGCCGACATCGTCGTTCGCGACGGCGTCGTCGAAGCGGTCACGTGGCTCGATGGTGAGGACGCCAACGGCGTCGACGAGCGTGGCATCGTCGTCGCGCCCGGGTTCATCGACCTCCACGCCCATTTTCGGGAGCCCGGGTTCGAGGATGCGGAGACGATCTCGAGCGGCAGCGCGGCCGCGGCCCACGGCGGGTTCACGACGGTCGCCGTCATGCCGAACACCGAACCCGCGATCGACGACGCGTCGGTCCTCGGGCGCGTCCACGCGCTCGCCGCGACGTCCGGCTCGCCGGTGCGCGTGGTTGCCTATGGGGCGGTCACCGCACGGAGGCGTGGGGAGCAGCTGGCCGCTATCGGCGAGCTGGCCGACGCAGGCGTCGTGGGGTTTTCGGACGACGGGTCACCCGTCCGCTCGGCGGCGATCATGCGCAACGCGCTCGCGTACGCCGGGATGGTCGGCCTGCCGGTCGTCGACCACGCCGAGGATCTCACGCTGACCGAGGGGTCCGAGGCAAACGACGGGCTCGTCGCGACGGTGCTGGGACTCCGCGGCTGGCCCGCGGCCGCAGAGGAAGCGGCGGTTGGGCGAGACCTCGCGATCCTCGCCGACGTCGTCCGCGACGTGCCCGGAGCGCGGCTCCACCTGACGCATCTGTCGACGGCCGGCTCGCTGGAGCTCGTGCGCCGCGCGAAAGCGGCCGGGCTCCCCGTGACGTGCGACGTGACTCCCCATCACCTCGCGCTCTCCGACGAGTGGATCGCCGGCGCGCGACGCTGGGCCTGGGAGTCAGACGGGGACCCATGGCGGCACGACGTCAAAGTGGCGCCGCAGTACTCGACCGCACTCCGCGTCAACCCGCCGCTCCGATCGAGCGACGACGCGGCCGCGTGCCTCGCCGCAGTCGTCGACGGGACCGCCGACGCGATCGCGACCGATCATGCGCCGCATACCGCCGTCGACAAGGACGTCGAGTTCGGCTTCGCGGCCAACGGCATCAGTGGCATCGAGACGGCGCTCGGGCTCGTGCTCGCGGCGGTTGGCGCCGGGAGGCTGCCGTTGCGCCGCGCGATCGAGGCGCTCACCGTGGGACCCGCGCGCGTCCTGGGGCGGCTCGGCGGCGAGCCCGCGATCCGCGTCGGGGCGCCCGCCGATCTCGTCGTCTTCGATCGGTCGCAATCCTGGCGGGTGACTCGCGATGGGCTGCTGTCGCGGGGCAAGAACTCGCCATTGCTGGGCCGCGAGCTGAGCGGCATCGTTCTCCTCACGGTCGCCGGCGGCCGCGTCGCGTACGAAGCGTCGCAGCGGTAACAAGCCGTTCGGGCGCGACTGCGTCGGATACGCTCGACCGATGCCGGGACGCGCGATGAACAGCGATTACGAGCGATCGTCGTACTGGCGCGCGACGATGCCGGCGCTGCCCGACCGGAGCGGACGCCCGCTTCCGGACCGCGCCGACGTCGTCGTCATCGGTGGCGGGTACACCGGCGTCGCGGCCGCGCGACGGCTGGCCGAGAACGGCGCGTCAGTCACGTTGCTCGAGGCAGACGAGCTCGGGTCCGGGGCGTCCACCCGAAACGGCGGGATCGTCCATCCAGGCTACAAGTACGGGCCGCGGACGCTCGCCAAGCGGTACGGCCACGACCTGGGACGCGCGCTGTTCGCCGAGACGCTCGACGCGTACCGGTTCGTCCGCGACACGATCGCGGCGGAGCGGATCGACTGCGACTTCCGCGAGTGCGGCTACGTCGAGCTCGCCTACGCGCCGTCCCACGTCGACGACCTCCGCGACGCGCACGAAGGGCTCGCGTGGGCCGGCGTCGAGTCGACGATCGTCTCGCGCGACGAGCTCGGCGCCGAGGTCGGGACAACGGCGTACCACGGCGCGCTCGTCGTCCCGGTCGGCGCGACGGTGCATCCCGCGAAGTGGTTCGCCGGCCTCGCCTCCCTCGCCACCGCCGCGGGCGTGGACCTCCACGAGGGCGTGCGCGCGAGGCGCGTCCGCCGAGAGGAAAAGCGGTTCATCGTCGACACCGAGCGCGGGTCGGTCGAGGCCGGAGACGTCCTCGTCGCGACGAACGGCTACACGGACGGCGTCGTTCCTGCGCTCCGCCGCCGCGTCATTCCGGTCAAGAGCTACATCATCGCCACGGAGCCGCTGCCGCGCGATGTGGTCGCGGAGCTGTCGCCGCGCCGGCGGGCGTTCTTCGACACGAAGAACTTCCTCTACTACTGGCACGTGACGGCGGACGGCCGGATGGTCTTCGGCGGGCGGGCAAGCATGATGCCGACGACGCTCGACCAGACTGCCGCGATCCTCCACCGCGGACTCCTCGCGGTCCACCCGCAGCTCGCCGGCCATCGGATCGAGTACGCGTGGGGCGGCAACGTCGGGTTCACGTTCGATCGGATGCCGCACGTCGGGCGGATCGACGGCGTGACGTACGCGATGGGCTACTGCGGGACTGGCGTCGCGATGTCCGCGTACCTCGGAACGCGGGTCGCGGACTGGATTGGTGGCGCCGAACCGCCCGCGCTCCAGCGCCTTCGGTTCCCGATCGTTCCCGCGCCGTACGAGGGGCGGCCGTGGTTCCTCCCCGTGGTCGGCGAGTACTACCGATTGCGGGACCGGCTGGCCGCCCGATCGCGCCCGAAAGACGGCTAGCGCGCGGCGAGGTCGCGAAGCGTGGCGAGGAGTCGATCGACGTCAGCCTCGGTCGACATGTAGTTGAGGATCCCGGCGCGCAGCCACGTCGCGCCCCGGAGCCGCGTCGTCGACAGCCACCCTTCGCCGGAACGCTCCAGGGCCTCCTGGAGGCGATCCTGGTGCTCGTCGAGCGCGGCCGTGTTGCCGCGCAGCACCGCGGGGACGTGGCGGAAGCAGACGACCGACAGCTCCGGCTCCGCCGGGATCGCCTCGAAGTCGTCGCTCTTCGCGCATTGCCGCGCGAGGTACGCGGCAAGGTCGTCGTTCATCTCGACCAGGCGGCCCAGGCCGTCCGTCCCGAGATGGCGCCACGACAGCCACAGCTTCAGCGCGCGCCAGCGGCGCGTCCCCTCGAAGCCGAGCTTGTAGAAGTTGAGCTGCCCGGGCTCCGCGTCGTGACCGTCCGGGTCCGCGAATCCCTCCGCCGAAACGGGACTGCCGCCGCGGTAGTACTCGGGGCTTCGGTCGAACGTGGCGGCGAGCTCGTCGCCGCGCTTCACGACGAGCGCTCCGATGTCGTACGACTGGAAGAACCACTTGTGGGGATCGACCGTCACCGAGTCGGCGCGGTCGAGCGCCGGAACGCGCCACGCGTCGCGCTTCGACAGCCGCGCCGCGCCGCCGTACGCCGCGTCGACGTGGAGCCACAGACCCTCGCGCGCTGCCACGTCCGCGAGCTCTTCGACGAGGTCGACCGATCCTGTGTTGGTCGAGCCCGCGACGGCGGCGATCGCGACCGGTCGGAGTCCCGCCGCGCGGTCGCGCGCGATCGCCTCCGCGACCGGCGCGCCATGGAGCCTGAACCGGTCATCCGCGGCCACGACGACGAGCGTCTCGGGCGGGAAGCCCAGCTCGTCGAGCGCCCGCGCGATCGAGAAGTGCGTCTGGTCGGACGCATAGACACGGACGCCGTCGAGCGCGGCGCCGCGCGGCGGTCGCGACGCCCGGAGGAGCCGCCGCAGATGCACGTCGCGGACGAGCGCCATCGCGATGAAGTTCGCCATCACGCCACCGGACGTGAGCAGCCCGAAGCTGCCGCCGTCGTAGCCGACGACGTCGCACAGCCACCGCACGACCTCCTCCTCGACGAACGCGGCGACGGGTCCCGCGTGCCAGACGTCGACGCCCTGGTGGGCGACCTGCGCCAGCAGCTCGCCGAGGATCGACATGACGAGCGGTGGCGGCGTGAAGTAGGTGAACGCCCGGGGGTGCCAGGCGTTGAGCTGGTGAGGCGCGATCCGCGTCCGGAACTCCTCGAGGAGGTCGGACGAGGCGGTCGGTCGCGCCGGCGCGGCCGCGGGGCGGCCCGTCGGGCCGAAGAACTCGCGACGGAGCTCCGCATATCCCGCGGGCGCGCCCGTCGCGCGCCGCAGCGCCTCGTCGTAGAGGTAGTCGAGCGCCGTGGACCACGCGGCTCGGCCCGCGGCATCGAGCGCTTCGCGCCCGCCCGGCGCGGCGACGTCGATGAGCTCCGGTTCGGGGTGCCAGTCGAAGCGGTTGCGCTCGGCCTTCGGCGCGTCCGCCATCAGGTCGTCGGTTGCCATCGCCGCGATGGTACGGGCGCCGGGGGCGTTCCCGCCGGTGAGCCCGTACAGTTCGGCCGTGACCGACCGGGCTCCCGCCACGCCGCCGACGCGGGACGTCAACTACAAGGGCGAACCGCTCGACAGCGAACGAGGGCCGGGACTGGGGTGCTTCCGGTTCCAGCTCGCAGTGCTGGCGGTCCTCGTCGTCCTGACGCCGCTCAGCGTCGCGTGGGGCTGGCCGATCTGGGTGAGCACCGCGCTCCTCGTCGCGGTCATCGTGCTGCTGCTGTTCGCGGGCCAGACGATCATCTTCCTGCTCCGCCTCGTCGCCGCGGACAGGCGTGCCGCGGGCCGGCGGAGGCCGCTCGCGGGTCGAACGCCGACGGTGGGCGAGCTCGAGGACACCGGGCACGAACTGCAGCGGGACAGCCCGGCGGATGCGCCGTCCGACGAAGGGCCCGTGCGACAATAGGCCGCCCCGGCTCGCCCCGCCGGAACCCGTTGCAGTGAGGACAGCCTCGCCGTGCCCGTGCTCGCGACCTACTTCTCCGTCCGACGCGGCCGCGATCCCTTCTTCAAGTTCTTCATGAAGACGATCTTTCCCCGCCAGGTCCGCGAATACGAGCAGAAGTTCGGGATCCGCTTCATCGGCTGGTATAACGTCGCGCACGGGTGGGACTTCGACAACGTCATCCTGCTCGACCTGCCCGATTACGCGACACTGGACAAGCTCGAAGCCGACGAGGCGACTCGCGCCCTGGGGCACCGCGCCGGCGAATGGATCTTCGAGCGCCACCACTCGATGTTCCTCCGCGAGCGGATGGGCCCCGACCTCGAATACCACCGCTGACCCGCGGCGAACGGACACCGCAACGACGACGAGCGCGACCACCGAACGGAGGCGACGCGATGGACACCGGCCGCAACGACCAGCTCGGCGAGCTCGCGGCCGACGCCGCCCTCGAGCGAAGCGACTTCCTCGTGCAGGCGACCGAACAGCTGCGCCGCTTCCTCGATGCGAACCGCGACCGCGTCGCGGAGCTCGGCGGCCTGACGCTCATCGACGAGGATCCCGACTACCTGTCGATCGCGCCGGACCTCACGTTCCGCAGCCGGACGCGCGAATTCGACAACACGACGGGACAGTGGACGAGCGAGACGGAGGTCATCGAAAGCGCCGCGGAGCTCGTCGAGCTGTACAACCCCGCGGACATCTACGCCGCGTTCGCGGAGGCCGCTCGCGAGGCTGCGGGACTGCAACCCGAGCCGACCGCCACGGACGACCTCATGGACACGGCGATGGTCGCGCCCGAAGAGAGCTTTCCCGTCGGCGACGACCCGTACGCCGCCGCAGCGGACGAGTGGGCCGCGGGACGTCCTACGGCGGTCGAGGCGGACGACGATGAATCCGCCGCGCGCGGGCTGTATGACCTCGCGCTCGAGTACCAGGAGCGGAGCCAGCGGAGCGAGGCGCAACTGCTCGACCAGTTCGAGGCGGCGTCCGCTAACCTCACGTCGCGCCTCGGCGATCTCATCGTCGTCGACGACGACGATGAGCGGCTGACACTCACGGCGAGCGGTGGGTTCCGCGCCGAGGTCATTCCCGAGGAAGCCGAAGGCGAGTGGCGGACGCTCGAGACGCCCGAGGAGCTCGTCGAGTTCTACGACCCGACGGACGTCTTCGGCGACCTCGCCGACGCGCTCGCCGAGGCGTGGCCGTCGATCGCCGCCGACGGTGCCGTTGCCGGCGGCGCTGCCGTCGAGGGCGCCGCCGATGCCGAAGCGGATGACGACGATGACGACGACGCGGACGACGAGCCGTCGCGGAACGGCAGCGGGAGACCGGCCCCCGAGTGACGATGCGCCTCGTCGCGGCGGAGCTCGTCGACAGCCGGGAGATCCTCCCGGGTCAGTGGATCCAGTCGTTCCACGCGCCGCACCTCGCGACGGGATCGCGGGCCGGGCAGTTCGTCCACGTCCGGACCGGCGACTACTCGGGCCTGGTCCTGCGGCGCCCGTTCTCGATCAACACGGCCGACGCAGGCTCCGGGATCGTCACGATCCACTTCCGCACCATCGGCCGCGGGACCGAATGGTTTACCCGCCTCCGGCCCGGCGACGCGATCGACATGCTCGGGCCGCTCGGACGGCCGTTCGAGGTCGATCCGCGGTCGCGGCATCTGCTGCTCGTGGCCGGCGGGCTCGGCATGGCCGGCGTCCGGATGCTTGCCGACGAGGCGATTCGCGACGGCCGCGCGGTGACGTTGCTGTTCGGCGCGGCGAGCGCGCGCGAGGTCTACCCGTCGAACCTGCTGCCGGACGAGGTCGAATACGTCGTCGCGACCGACGATGGCTCGCTGGGGCACCGCGGCTACGTCACGGAGCTCGTCCCGGAGTACGAGGCGTGGGCAGACCAGGCGTTCGCGTGCGGGCCGCAGCCGATGCTCGCCGCGCTGGCGCGGCTTGCCGCGGGCCGGCAGGGACGGATGGGCGTGGCGAAGCTGGGTCGCAAGCGCGGCGGCGGGCGACAGGAGAAGCCGGGCTCGCCCGCGGCGCGACGGAAGGCGTTCCTGCAGGTATCGATGGAGCAGAACATGGGCTGCGCGGTCGGGGCGTGCCTCGGGTGCGTCGTCATGGGCGCTTCCGGCACGCCGCAGCGAGTGTGTCGCGAGGGACCCGTCTTCGCGGCCGAGGAGATTGCCTGGGAGGCAGGCTGGTGAAGTCGAAGAAGCGGGTCGTCACGACGCGGGACGGCCGCCGAACGCCGACGGTTCGGCACGTCAGGTCCACGATTGCCGCGGCCCGGCGACCTTCGCCAATACCGGTGGCGGCGCCTGTCCGAGCGCGGTCGGCGCCGCCCGCCCCTGCCGTCGAACCGACTCGTGCCGAGGACGTCGATCTCTCCGTCGATCTGGGGCGCGGGCTCGTACTCGACAACCCGATCCTCGTCGCGTCCGGCACGTTCGGGTACGGCGTCGAGTACGGCGAAGTCGTCGACGTCCAGCGGCTCGGCGCCATCTGCTGCAAGGGCACGACGCTCAAGTCGCGGATCGGCAACGTGACGCCGCGGGTGACCGAGACGCCGGCCGGGATGCTCAACTCGATCGGGCTCCAGAACCCGGGCGTCGACGCGGTCATCGAGAAGTACGCGCCGGCGTGGCAGACATGGCGGACGCCCGTCGTCGTCAACGTCGCCGGCGAATCGGTCGGCGACTACGTCGAGGTCGTGCGGCGGCTCGAGGGCGTGCCGGGTGTGTCGGCGATCGAGCTCAACATCTCGTGCCCCAACGTCGGCCGG
>DATFPL010000141.1:0-8995 GCA_035264845.1 Candidatus Limnocylindrales bacterium
GCTCACCTGCCACTTCACGGGGTTCGGCCTACGATGCCGCTCCACCCCTGGAGGTGCGCGGGATGTGCTTCGACATCGACAGCAGGCCGCCGATCGTTCCGATCAAGGGCGGTGCGCTCCAATCCGGCGAGCTGACGCTCACCGCGGCCGACGGCAACCGCTTCACCGCGTTCCGTGCCCGCGCCGCCGAGCCGACCGGCGCCGGCGTCCTCATCCTTCCCGACATCCGCGGCCTCCACCCGTACTACGTCGAGCTTGCCCTGCGGTTCGCGGAGCACGGCGTCGACGCCGTCGCAATCGACTATTTCGGGCGAAGCGCAGGCCTCGGGCGCCGCGACGGCGACTTCGACTTCATGCCGCACGTCGGGCAGACGACGTGGGACGGACTTGCCGCGGACGTCCGTGCCGGGGCCGCGTACGCGCGGTCGAAGGAGGCGGGCTCGCCGGCGACGCTGTTCACCGTCGGCTTCTGCTTCGGCGGCCGGCTGTCGTTCCTGTCGGCCACCCTCGGCCTCGACCTCACCGGCGTCATCGGGTTCTACGGCACGCTCGTCGGGCCCGGTCGCGGCGGCATGCCGGCGCCCGTGGACGTCGCGGGGCAGATGACGTCACCCGCGCTCGGCCTGTTCGGCGGCGCAGACGAAGCGATCACGCGCGATGCAATCGACGCATTCGACAAGGCGCTCGTCACCGCGGGCGTCGAGCATCGCGCCATCGCGTACCCAGGCGCGCCGCACTCGTTCTTCGATCGGAAGGCGGACGAGTTCGCCGATGCATCACGTGCGGCATGGGACGAGGTCCTCAGCTTCGTCCGATCTCGTACGCCACACGCCACCACCGCGCGATGAGCTTCCTCCGACGCCTCCTCGGCGGCCAGCCGGCGAGCACCAACGGAACGGGGAAGTCGCCCCCGGCGGCGCCGGCCGCGCCGGCCGATCCCGCCGCGGCCGAAGACGAGGAGCGCGCGTACGAGCTCGACCTGCTCCGCGAGGAGGCGCGCCGGCTCGACGACCTTCAGCAGCGACAGCTCCGCTACGCCGACCGATCGTGGACGCCACCCGCGCAGGGCGGGGAGCGGCGGGCGGACGACGAGGACGCGCAACAGCCCGAGGGCTGACGCGCGGCCTCCGCGCGACGACGGCACAGCCGCGCGATACCGGCTAGCGGCCGGCGATGACCCTCGCGCCGATGTTCCGCGGCGACACGACGATGACGCGTCCCGGGAGGTCCGTGTCCGCCGCAGCGGCGCCGAACGCGGCCTCGATCCGCGCGATGCCGGACATCGTGTCCGCGAACGCGACGACCGTCGACCCGGCGCCCGACAGGCACGCCCCCAGCGCGCCGGCGCCGCGTGCGGCCTCGACGAGCCGCGGGAACTGCGGGTACGCCGCCGCGCGGTACGGCTCGTGGACGCGATCGACGGTCAGCGCGCGGAGGAGGTCGTAGCGGCCCGTCGCGAGCCCCGCGACGCCGAGCGCGACACGCCCCAGGTTCGCGACGGCGTCCTCGAGTGGCACCGTCGCCGGCAGAACGTTCCGCATGTCACCCGTCGACATCCGGAGGTCGGGGACGAAGAGGACGGCGCGGAGGTCGCGCGGCGCCTCGAAGCGGATCGCCTCCGTCCCCGCCGCGCCCGGACCCACGACGACGAATCCGCCGAGCAGCGCCGCGGCGGCATTGTCAGGGTGGCCCTCGATCTCCGTCGCGAGGCGGAGCAGCTCGGGCGCCGTCAGCGGCTCGCCTGCCAGCGCGTTCCCGGCGACGAGTCCGCCCACCGTCGCGGCCGCGCTCGACCCGAGGCCGCGGCTCAACGGGATCTCGTTGTGCATCGAGATCCGCCAGCCAACGGTCTCCGGCACGTCGCCACGCGCCGCACCGAGCGCCGCGATCATCCCGCGCACGAACCGGTTCTGGGCGTCCGCGGCCAGCTCACCGTCGCCCTCGCCGACGACGGTCATCTCGATGTCGCCGCGCGCCCACCCCAGGACCTCGACCTCGATCCGGTTCGTCAGCGCGAGAGCGACGGCGAGGCAGTCGTACCCGGCACCCAGGTTCGCCGACGAGCCGGGAACCTCGACGACGATGCGCCGCCCGTCGAGCTCCGCCAGCCAGGGCATCACCGGCCGAGTGCGCGCCGGACGCCGGCGATCGTGGCCGGCGCGTCGACGATCGGCGCGACGTTCTTCTCGGCGGTCGTCGGATCCTTCAGACCGTTGCCCGTCAGGACGCAGACGGTCAGCGCGTCGCGCTCGAGGTCGCCGGCTTCGGCGAGCTTGCGAATCCCCGCGAGGCTCGCGGCCGACGACGGCTCGCAGAAGATCCCCTCGTCTGCCGCGATGTCGCGGTACGCGGCGAGGATCTCGTCATCGGTGACGGCGTCAATGCGGCCGCCCGACTCGTCGCGCGCCGCCGTCGCCCTGGTCCACGAGGCCGGGTTCCCAATGCGGATCGCGGTCGCGATCGTCTCCGGCGCGTCGATCGGGCGGCCGAGCACGATCGGCGCCGCGCCCGCGGCCTGGAAGCCGAACATCCGCGGCACCGAATCGGTGACGCCCGCCGCGCGGTAGTCGCGAAACCCGGCCCAGTAGGCGGTGATGTTGCCGGCGTTGCCGACCGGGATGGCGAGAATGTCCGGCGCGCGGCCCAGGTCGTCGCAGACCTCGAACGCGCCGGTCTTCTGGCCCTCGAGGCGGTGCGGATTGACGGAATTCACGAGCGTCACCGGATGACTCGTGTCCGCGGCAAGCTCCCGGACGATCCGCAGCGCGTCGTCGAAGTTGCCATCGACGGCCACGACGCGCGCCCGCGCGACGAGTGCCTGGAGGAGCTTGCCCAGCGCGATGTGGCCCTTCGGCAGGATGACGAGAACGTCGAGGCCGGCCGCTGCCCCGTACGCCGCCGCGGATGCCGACGTGTTGCCCGTCGACGCGCAGGCGATCGCGGTCGCTCCCTCCTCGAGTGCCTTCGCCACCGCCACGACCATGCCGCGGTCCTTGAACGAGCCGGTCGGATTCTGGCCCTCGACCTTGACGTGGAGGTTCGGCATCCCGATCCGCGCGCCGAACCGGCGGACGTGGACGAGCGACGTCGAGCCCTCGCCGAGCGTCAACGCAGGCGTCGCGTCGGTGACCGGAAGGAATCGGCGGTAGCGCTCCATCAGGCGCGGCCGCGCACTCGCGGAGCCGTCGCGCGTCGCCGGCGCGGATGCGCGAGCGTCAGTCATCGATCGGATACCACGGCGCGTCGAGGGATTCCGGCGCGACCTCCAGGATCCGCGACCTGAGGGTTTCGAGCGCGAGCCACGTCGTCCGGACGGCCGTCCCCGACGGCAGCTCGGCGTGCGCTTCGGCGAGCTCCACGACGACGGGGCCCGCCGTCACGCCGGGCAGAAACGCGAACCAGCGCCGCGTCCACCCGGTGGGGTCGCCGTCGTTCGCCGTTGCGGCGACGGCCGCCGGAAGACCAGCCCACGTGCTGCCGAGACCGCGAGCGATCGCCGCGATGTCGCCGAGAACCGCACTCGACGTCGCCTCGCCGCCCGCGCCGGGACCGTCGAATCCCACGCTCCCGACCGGCGTTGCCGTGACCTCGATCCGGTTGCGGACGCCGCCTGTGCGTCCGAGGGGGGTGTCCGTGGGCACCGCAGTGGGGATGACGCTCGCCGAGATCGCGCCGTTCGCGCCCGCCGATGCCGTCGCGACGAGCCGAATCGCGAGCCCGAGCGCCGCAGCTGCCTCGAGCTCCGTCGTCGTCACCCCGGTGATGCCAGGTCCGCCCGTCCCGCGGAGCGACGGCGGCCGATCGACGACGAACTGCGGATCGAGCCACGACCCGAACGCGAGCCTGGCGAGGATGACGAGCTTGTTGATCGCATCGCGGCCCTCGACGTCGCCGCTCGGGTCGGCCTCGGCGTAGCCGCGCTCCTGCGCCTCCCGCAGGACCGCCTCGTACGTCCCGCGCCCGTCGGCCATCGCGCTGAGGATGTAGTTCGTCGTGCCGTTCACGATCCCGCGGACACGCTCGACGCGGTTCGCCGCGAGATCGCCCGCGAGCGGGCCGAGGACGGGGATTCCGCCGCCGACTGCGGCCTCGAACCGGAACGCGGTCCCGGTCTGCCGCGCGATCGCCTCGAGCTCGGCGCCATGATGGGCAAGGACGTGCTTGTTCGCGGTGACGACCGGTTTGCCCGCGGACAGCGCGGCGGCGATCAGGGTCCGGGCCGGCTCGTCGCCGCCGAGCAGCTCGACCACGATGTCGGTCGCGCGATCCGCTACGAGATGCGCGGGCGCATCGGTCAGCGAGTCCGCGGGCAGGCCACGCTCGCGCGCGGCGTCGACGTCGCGAACCGCCACGCCCGCAAGCTCGATCGGTCGGCCCCCGGGCGTAGTGAGCCGCTCCGGCGAATCGACGATCCCGCGGACGACCTCGCGCCCGACCGTCCCACCGCCGAGGATGGCGACACGCAGCGGGGCATCGTTGCGCGCCGGACCGGCGCCGCGATTGGGCATCCCCGGAATGGTAGCCGACGAGCCGAACGCGTCGGCTCGGAGCGGGCCGGGCCGGGAGGCTCCGCTACACTCCGCGGACCATGACGACCGACGCGCTCGGGCGACCCGCCCCGTTCGCCGCAACGCCCACCCGGACACGGACCTTCAGCGGCATCCAGCCATCGGGCACGGTCCACCTCGGCAACGATCTGGGTGCGATCCGCAACTACGTCCGGCTGCAGGACGAGTTCGAGGCGATCTACTGCATCGTCGATTACCACGCGTTGACGAGCACGCACGACGCGGACGTGCTTCGGCAGCGAACACGCGAGATGGCATCCGCGCTCCTCGCCCTCGGACTCGATCCGCGGCGGTGCACGCTCTTCGTGCAGTCGCACCGCCCGGAGCACACGGAGCTCGCCTGGCTCCTCTCGACGGTCACGCCGGTGAGCTGGCTGGAGCGGACGCCGACGTACAAGGAGAAGCGCGAGACGCAGCCCCACGACGTCAACCACGGCCTGCTCACGTACCCGGTCCTTCAGGCCGCCGACATCGTGATCTACAAGGCGACGAAGGTGCCGGTCGGGCGCGACCAGGCCGCGCACCTCGAGCTGTCGCGCGAGATCGTCCGCGCATTCAACGCCCGCTACGGTGAGACCTTCCCCGAGCCGCAGGCCGTTCACACCGAGGCGCCGAACGTCCTCGGCACCGACGGCGTGCGGAAGATGTCGAAGTCGGTGGGCAACACGATCGACATCCTCGGCGAGCCGGACCTGATCCGGAAGCAGGTCATGTCGATGGTCACCGACACCCAGCGGATCAAGCGGACGGATCCCGGTCGGCCCGAGGTCTGCAACGTCTGCCAGCTCCAGCCGTTCTTCGGCAGCGACTACGAATCACTCTGGGACGGCGAGCGGACGGCGCGCACGGGGTGCGTCGACATGAAGCGGCTGCTCGCCGATCGGATCGTCAGCCACTACGCGCCCGCGCGCGAGCGGTATCTCGAGCTGATGGCGGACTGGACACAGGTCGAGGGCATCCTCGAAGAGGGCGCCGACCGCCTCCGCCCGCTCGCGGAAGCAACGCTGAGTGAAGTCAGGGAGAAGATGGGGCTACGTTGACCCCGCTACCATGACGGCAGGGGAGGGGCTGCCACTCCCCAACGATTCACCGCTGCGGAGCCCCACCGCGCCAATGGCGATCGAGCTCACCCAGCGCCAGCGCCGCTGGCTGGACGCGCTCCTCGTGCTCTCGACCTTCGCGGTCGCGTTCCTCGTCATCGGCTCCCTCGCCGACCTGTTCTTCTTCTTCGGCGACGTCATTCTCGTCTTCTTCCTCGCCTGGCTGCTCGCGTTCATCCTCAGCCCGCTCGTCTCGCGGCTGAGCAACGCCGTTCCGGTCCTCCCCCGCGTCGGCGCGGTGATCCTCGTCTACTCGCTGCTGCTCGGCGGGCTGATCCTCGTCGCCGTCCTCGCCGCCGGCGCGATGGCACGCTCCGTGACGGACTTCATCGTCAGCGTCCCGGACCTCGCCAACAGGCTCCCGGAGACCGTCCGGCCCTGGCAGGAGCGCCTGAACTCGCTCGGACTCGGTCAGATCAACCTGGCCGACCAGGCGGGCACGTTCCTCCGCAACCTCAATCGCTACGCCGAGCAGCTGTCGGCGCCCCTGCAGCAGCTCGCCGTCGCGAGCCTCGGCGTCATGGGCAACCTGCTGATCGTCCTGATCCTGTCGCTCTACATGGTCGTGGACAGCGCGCGGATCCTGTCGTTCCTCAACCGGCTCGTCCCGCCGCACTTCAAGGACGACGCGCGGCTGCTCGAGACGAGTGTCGCGAGCTCGTTCGGCGGCTTCCTTCGCGGGCAGGCGGTCATCGGCCTCATCTACGGCGCCGTGGCGATTCTCACCAACGCGATCCTCGTGCTGCCGTATGGCGGCGTGACGTCCGCCGCGTCCGGTCTGCTGATGGCGATTCCGTTCTTCGGACCATTCGTGTCGTGGGCGCCGCCCGTCCTCGTGGCCGTCCTCGTGAAGCCCGAGGCGACGCTTCCGGCGATCATCGCGATGGGGGTCGGCTGGTTCCTCGTGATGAACGTCGTCCAGCCACGGCTGATGGCCCAGGCCGTCGGGATCCACCCGATCGTCGTCCTTGGCTCGGTTCTCATCGGCTCGAAGGTCGCCGGCGTGACCGGAGCGATCTTCGGCATCCCCATCGCGGCCGTGGCGTCGGCGTTCTTCTTCAACTACCTCGCTCGCGTTCGCGACCCAGGCCCGGTCGCCGCGCGCGCCGCGGCGCGACTGGAGGCGCGCGAGGGGCACCCAGTCCGGGTGCCGCGGGAGCCCGCGCCCGGCGTCGATCCGGACGTCGGCGACACGGCCACAACCGCGTCCGCGCGGCCGCGTTCCGCAGGGGTTCGGCGGCCTCGCCCGGCTCCTCGACCCTCGAAGTGACCGACGACCGATCCCGGGGCCGCGGCGGCGACACGAACGGCGCGAGCCGCGAGAGCCCGCCGGACATGACGCGTGAGCGCGCGAGAACGGAGCGACGCGACGTCGACCTCGAGCGCGGCGAACCGCTGGCGGGCGGCTCGACGCGCGGTGGCCCGCGCGCCCTCCGTCGAATGGCCCGGCCGCTCCCCGACTGGAAGACGCGGCCGCGGATCCTCATCACGAACGACGACGGGATCGAGTCGCGCGGACTGCTCGCCTTGAAGCAGGCGCTCGATCCCATCGGCGAGACGACTGTCGTCGCGCCCGACACGAACCAGAGCGCCGTCGGCCACACGAAGACGCTCATGCGGCCACTCCGCGTCCGGGAGCGGACGCTCGGTGACGGATCCGTCGGCTACTCGGTCGACGGCTCGCCGACGGACGCCGTCAGCCTCGCCTTTCTGGGCTACTTCGGCCACGGCTTCGACCTGGTCGCGTCCGGCATCAACTACGGAGCCAACCTCGGCGACGACATCACCTACTCGGGGACGGTCAGCGCGGCGATGGAGGCGGTCATCAACGGCTGCCCCGCGTTCGCGATGTCGCAGGAGTACTACGAGCACCCCGACTTCACGCTGGCCGCCGAGGCCGCGCTTGCCGTCGCGAAGAACATCCTCGAGCACGGCCTGTCGCCTGGCGAGCTGATCAACGTCAACGTGCCGGTGGTCGAGCCCGGCGGGACCGCCGAGTTCGAGGTGACGCGGCTCGGCAAGCGCGTCTACCAGGATCAGCTGATCCGGCGGGTCGACCCGCGCGGGATTCCCTATTTCTGGATCGGCGGACCGCCGCCGTCGGGGCTGGCGGTACCGGGGACTGACTTCCACGCGGTTGTCAACCGCAGGATCGCGGTGACGCCCATCCACCTCGACCTCACGGGGCGGCGGTTGTTGCGACGCCTGAAGACGTGGACCTGGGAGCTCGAGGGCGCGGAGGCGCCGCCGGAGACGACAAAGCCGCCCGCGAAGGACCGGCCGCTGGAGGCGAACCGCGACCGTCAGCTCGCCGAGGAGCCGAAGCGGGAACGACGGTAGGGACGCGCCGCGCGAAGCAGGGCGGCACGAACGCCGTTGCTCGTGGGGCGAGCACATCGGTCGGATCGGCACCACGAATAGTCGGTTCCGCTCGCGGCGTGAGCAGGAACAGCAGTTCGTCCCGCGCTTGCCCGTGCCACGAGCGCCCGCAACCGCTACGAGGCATTCCTGTCGCATGTGCTCGTGGGGCGACCAACCGAGCGGATGAGAGGCTCCGCCCGCCCGAGTCCCGTCGGTTCCGCTCGCGGGGCGACCAGGATGGCGACCGATCGAACCTCGCGGGGCTGAAACGGGGTCCCGCGCCGCACGCGACCGCCGGGTTGGTCGTGGGGCGAGAGGCAACGCGAGCCTCAGACCTCGAGCAGCAGCCCCTCCTCCGGGCCGACCTCGACCACCTTTCCGAGCGGCTCCTGCGGGCGCGCCGGGTCCGTCGACAGCACTACCTTCGCCGCGCCCGCGTCGGCGTCCGTCCCCGCGAGCGCCCGCGCCAGCGTCACCCGCGCGTGCCGCTCCCCGAAGTTGAGCAGCACGAGCCGCCGCTCCCCGTCGGCCTCGCGCAGGTACGCGAACACATCCCTCGGCGCCGCCACGGTGACGTACGACCCGCGTCGCAACGCAGGACTCGACCGGCGGACCCGGATGAGCGTCCGGTAGAGCGACAGCATCGACTGCGGGTCGCCGCGCTGTGCCTCGACGTTGACGATCGGCGACTCGGGATTGACCGGCAGCCACGGGCCGAGGCCGTCCGCGGCGGAGAAGCCCGCGTTCGGGGACCCGTCCCACTGCGTCGGCGTTCGCTCCGGATCGCGGCCCGCGACGTCCACGACGCGATTCCGCGGGATCGGCGCATCGGACATCCCGATCTCCTCGCCGTAGTAGATGAACGGCGTCCCGCGGAGCGTCAGCAGCATCATCGCCGCGAGTCGGGCCCGGAGCCGGGCGCGGATGACGTCGCCTTCCGGCATGTACCGCGACAGGGCCCGCGGG
>DATFPL010000142.1:0-2665 GCA_035264845.1 Candidatus Limnocylindrales bacterium
ACCCGGCGCGCGGCCGTTTACCAACCGGGATGGTGGTATCGCTCGCGCGCGGCTCTTTTTCGGTCATTCACCACGCCTGGTAGTCGTGGCCGAGTTGTCGGGCCGTCGCGTACGGCGCCTACCACCCCGAATGGTGAGCGGCAGCGAATCGGCCGAAAAACCCGTCCCAGCCCTGTCCGCTCCCTGGCCACTACTACTCGGGGTGGTAGGTGACACCCGGCGAGCGGGGCGCCCGTTATCCCTCGTGCTCTCGGCGCACCGGCACCTTTCGCCCGCGGATCGATGCGCCGCGGAGGACACGAACGATGTCGTCGGCTTGCGATTCGGGGACCTCGACGAGCGAGAAGCCGTCCGCGATCTGGATCGCGCCGACGCTGCTGCCCGGCACGTCCGCCTCGTGCGTGATCGCACCCACCAGGTCGCCCGGCCGCATCCCCGCGCGTCGCCCCGCACCGACGAACAGTCGCACCCAGCCGCCGGCCGGTGCGCGGCTCGCGCCGGCGCCGCTACCGCGGCCTGCGCCGTCGCGGCCACCACCGTCGCGCGCGCCACCGTCGTTCCCACGGCCACCCTCGCCGCCGCGGGAGCCGAAGCCCCGGGGCCCTCTCGCCCCCGGACCCGCCCGCCGCGTGCCGACGTCGTTCCGCGGCCCGCGGTCGTCGAACAGCCGAGCCGGTGCGATTTCCTCCTGCGATTCGCCGTCGCGCGCGTTTGACGCGTCGGCGACGCTCACCGCAGCGAGCGCGACGTCGACCAGGTCGAACTCGTCGGCGAGCGGCTCGATGACCGCCCGGAATCGGTCGAGGCCGTCCTCGGCGATCGCCTCGCGCAACGTCGCGCGCAGCAGCTCGAGACGTCGTTCGCGCAGGTCCGCGACGGTGGGGATCTGCGCGACTTCGAGCCGTGTCCGCGTCACCGTCTCGATGTTCCGCAGCAGCCGATGCTCGCGCGGCTCGACGAGCGTGATCGCGACGCCCTCGCGTCCCGCGCGACCGGTCCGGCCGATCCGGTGGACGTACGAATCGGGGTTCGACGGGATGTCGTAGTTGACGACGTGCGAGACGTGCTCGATGTCGAGGCCGCGAGCGGCGACGTCCGTCGCGACGAGCACGTCGAGCGCACCTTCGCGGAACCGCCCCATGACCCGATCGCGCTGCTCCTGCGCCATCCCGCCGTGGAGCGCGGCGGCGTCGTGGCCGTGACTGGAGAGCCGCTCGGTCAGGTCATCAACCTCACCGCGGGTTCGGGCGAACACGAGCGCCGACGTCGGATCCTCGAGGTCGAGAATTCGGCTGAGGGCGGCCGGCTTGTCGGCGCGCCGCACGACATATGCGACCTGCCGAACGCGCGCCGCGCCGTCGTTGCGCTCGCCCCGAGCGCGCGCGACGGACACCCGAACCGCGTCCCGCATGTGCCGCTTGGCGACCCGCGCGATCTGTGGCGAGATCGTGGCGGAAAACAAGGCGGTCTGGCGCTCACTCGGCGTCGCCGTGAGGACGGTGTCGAGGTCCTCCGCGAAGCCCATGTCGAGCATCTCGTCGGCTTCGTCGAGGACGACGACCTCGACGGCATCGAGGTCGATGCTGCCGCGGGTCAGGTGGTCGACGGCGCGGCCCGGCGTGGCGACGAGAACATCGACGCCGCGCCGAAGGACGCGGAGCTGCTGACCGATCGCCTGCCCGCCGTACACCGGCAGGACGCGGGCACCGAAAGGCTGGCCGTAGCGATGGATCGCCTCGGCGACCTGCATCGCGAGCTCGCGCGTCGGGACGAGGACGAGGACCCGCGCGCGCCCGTCGCTCCCGCGTGCAGCTCGCCCGCCGCCCCCGATCCGCTGGAGTGCGGGCAACGCGAACGCGGCTGTCTTGCCGGTGCCCGTCGGTGCCTCCGCAAGGACGTCGCGGCCGTCGAGGAGTGGCGGAATCGCCGCGACCTGGATGGGTGTCGGCTCCTCGTACCCGAGCTCCGCGAGGGCGCGGAGCAGCGGCGTCGCGATTCCGAGCGCGGCGAACGCGCCATCGAGCGCCGCGTCTTCGCGGGGCGCGGCGGCAGCGTCGCGGTCGAGGGGAGGGGAGTCCGTCATGCGCGGAGTATTCGCCGTTGCGGTTACACGCGTTCGAAGCGCGGCTCGCGGGCATTGCGGCGGCGATTTCGTGCCACCCACCACGCCCGGTGGTGGTATCCGGGCGAGTCGCTTCGTTTCGCATCATCTACCACTCCGGGTAGTGGTAGCCATCTCCGGTGTGGCACGTACGATCCCGGATGGTGAGCGCCGGCCGAACGGGGCAAGACCATGCCCCTGAGCTGTCCGCGCCCCGGCTACGACCACCCCGGTTGGTAGGTGTCAAACCGCGGCCGACGGGGGACGCGCGCACGCGGCCGCGACGGCGCGCCGCGCGCGCGACCCGCGACGCGTCGATGCCACGTGCCCAAGACCGCAGGATCGCCGCAGCGGTCCCGAAGGGCGGAGGTGTCAGGGTCGGACGACCAAACCTCCGCTGGCCCGCGTGGGTCGGCGTCGACTACGCGGACGCCGCACATTTCCTCGAGAAAAAGATTGCTGGCAAGACCGTTCTCGTCGGCGACCCGGCCTCTATCGACCAGACCGAGCACGCGCGCGGCCGGCCATATCTGGAACAGCGACACGACGCACTACGTTGTCGTC
>DATFPL010000143.1:0-4972 GCA_035264845.1 Candidatus Limnocylindrales bacterium
TCGGAACCTCCTCGTCTTCCGCTTCGCCAACGGCATCTTCGAGCCGATCTGGAACCGGCGCCACATCGACCACGTGCAGATCACGGTCGCCGAGTCGATCGGGGTCGAGAACCGCGGCTCGTTCTACGAGGAGACCGGCGCCTCGCGCGACTTCCTCCAGAACCACCTCCTCCAGCTGATGAGTCTCGTCGCGATGGAGCCGCCCGCGACGTTCGAGGCAGACCCGCTCCGCGACGAGAAGGTCAAGGTCCTGCGGGCGATCGCCGAGAAGTCGCCGGATGAGATCCGACAGGACGTCGTCCGCGGCCAGTACGGCCCGGGCTGGGTCGAGGCGAAGGAGGTTCCCGGCTACCGCGACGAGGCCGAGGTCGACAAGCAGTCGGAGACCGAGACGTTCATCGCCGCGCGGCTGTTCGTCGACGACTGGCGCTGGTCGGGCGTCCCGTTCTACCTCCGCACCGGCAAACGGCTGCCGAAGCGCGCGACGGAGATTGCGATCCAGTTCAAGGACGTCCCGCACCGGCTGTTCCGCGAGTCGCGGACGGACCCCGAGCCGAATCTCCTCGCGATGCGGATCCAGCCGGACGAAGGAATCATGCTGCGCTTCGGCGCCAAGATCCCCGGTCTCGGCATCGACGTCAGGTCCGTGACGATGGACTTCGCCTACGGCTCCGCGTTCGCCGTCGATTCGCCCGACGCGTACGAGACGCTCATCCTCGACGCGCTGCTCGGCGACGCCTCGCTGTTCACCCGCGCCGACGAGGTCGAGGAGGCATGGGGCATCGTCGACCCGATCATCGACTCGTGGGCGGACGGCGATGCGCCGGACTTCCCGAACTACGACGCGGGCACGTGGGGCCCGGAGGCAGCGGACGAGCTGCTCGCGCGCGAGGGACGCCGGTGGCGGCGAATCTGACGGTTCCCCGCGCCGGCGCTGACTGATGGTCGAGGGGCCGTCGGGCGGTAACGGGCGCGCCGCGATCGGCGAGATCATCGCGGTCGGGTCGCGGCCCGCGGGGAGCGGCCGGATCGCACTCCAGGATGCGGCGAAGCCGGGCGAACCCGTCCTTCGGTGGCGGTCCCGGGCCCACAGCATCTCCGAGATCGAGCAGGAGCTGTCGCGGATCTGGGCCGAGCCGAACCTCGAGACGCTCGTCGAGGGTGCGCCGGGCCGTCGGATCGGGGCAAGGACGAGCGTGATGAACCTTGTCGTCATCGCCCGCCGAACCGAGGTCGGCGAGCGTGCCGCGGCGACGATTCAGCAGCTGACGGGTCGCCATCCGTCGAGGACGATCGTTGTGGCGACCGCGGATCCCGACGGGCCGTCGTGGCTCGACGCCCAGGTCGAGGCCCATTGCGTGCTGCCGCACGGCGACTCGCCGGAGATCTGCGCCGAGTCGATCTACCTCACGGCGGGCGGCGAGAGCGGCCGTCACCTGCAGGCGATCGTCACGCCGCTGCTCATCCACGACCTGCCCGTCACCGTGTGGTGGCCGGGCGAGCCGCCGTTCGGAACAGCCCAGGCGAACGAGATCCTGGAAGCCGCAGACCGGCTCGTGGTGGACGGTTCCACCTGGTCGGAGGAGGGACTGTCGCGACTCGTCCAGCTCGCCGCGCTGTACGACACGACCGGACTCTCGATCCGCGACTTCGCGCTCGTGCGGCAGTCCCGTTGGCGTGACGCGATCGCCTCGATCTTCGACATGCCGGAGTTCCTGCCGTACCTCCGCTCGATCCGGCGGATCGCGGTCGCGTACGCGACGCACGACGAGACGGGATCGCCGGGGTCGACGAACCTCGTCAAGCCGGTCTACCACGTGGCGTGGCTCGCGTCGCGTCTCGGGATGCGCGTGACGCGGCCGCTTGCCGCGCTCCCGGGCACCGCGGCGGCGCGCACGAGGTCGACGGGAGCGACGTCGCCGCAGATGTGGCGCGGCCTCTCGGCGTCACTCGCCGACGGACGGGCGGACATCGCCGTCGTCGTCCGGCCCGTGCTGTCCCCGATGCCCTCGGGGACGACGCTGCGCGTCGAGCTCCTCGCGGAGCGCCGCGGCTCCGAGCTCCGCGCCGACGTCACGGCGGAGCAGGAGACTGTCCGTGTCCGCGTCTGGGTCGACGGCATCGAGGCCCTCGACCGACCGTTCGTCGCCCCGCGCCGTACGGACGTCGATCTGCTCGGGGAGGCGATCGAGGCGGGCGGCCGCGACGCCGTCACGGTCGGCACGATCCGGATGGCGGCCGCGCTCGCCGGTGGCCCGCCGATGGACTCGCGTGACGCTTCGCGTAACCGCGGGAACGGCCGATGACGGAGCAGCCGGACGTGGTCGTCCTCGCCGACCCCGACGGCGTGGCCGCGGAGGCGGCATCACGCATCGCGACGGCGCTCGCGTCGGCGGTCGAGGCGCGCGGGCGCGCCGACTGGGCGACGACGGGTGGCTCCTCCGCGCCCGGGATCTACCGCCACCTCGCCGAGCCGCCGTTCAACGACGACGTGCCGTGGGGCCGCGTCCACCTCTGGTGGGGCGACGAGCGATACGTGCCGCGCGACAACCCGCTGTCGAACGCCATGCCGGCGGACGAGATCCTCCTCCGCGTCGGTGCTCGCGGCGCACAGTCGGGCTGGGGCGAGACAGGCGTCGACATCCTCACCGATCGCAAGCCGGCCGCCGACATCCCGGTGAGCAACATCCACGCCATCCCGATGGGCCCGGCGATCGGCCGGGCCGGCGGCCCCGAGTGGGCCGCCGCAACGTACGAGGAGGAGCTTCGGGCGTCGGGGATCGCGGTCGACGGAGGTTGGCCGGTGTTCGACCTCGTGGTGCTCGGCGTCGGACCGGACGGCCATGTCATGTCGGTGTTCCCGGGGTCCGCCGCGTTCGAGCGGAGCGAGTGGGTCCTCCCGGTCCCTGCGCCTTCGCACGTCGAGCCGCACATCTCGCGGGTGACGCTCAATCCTCGTGTGATCGAGGCTGCGCGCGAGGTCCTCGTCGTGTCGACGGGCAGCTCGAAGGCGGACGTGCTCGGACAGGTCTTCGGCTCCGTCGTCGATCCGCGGCGCTGGCCGGCGCAGCTCGCCCGTCGTCGTGGCGCGACGTGGCTGCTCGACGACGCGGCCGCGGCCCGACTCGAGAATCGCCAGCGCGTTCGTCGGTAGCGCGGACGGCGGCAGACGGGCCGTTTCGTCCCGTACGCTGCCGCCGATGTCCGACTTTCGCGTCGTCCGCTCGCGCGACGGCACGCCGATCGCGGTCTTCTCGTCCGGGACGGGGCCACCGATCGTCCTCGTCCACGGCGCCGCGGCGGACCACACGACGTTCCGCGTCGTCGGGCCGATGCTGGCCGAGCGGTTCACCGTTCACGCGATCGACCGGCGCGGTCGCGGTGCGAGCGGCGATGGCGACGCCTACGCGGTCGAGCGCGAGTTCGAGGACGTCGCGGCGGTCGCCGAGGCCGTCGCCGGGCACGGACAGGCGGTCGACGTCGTGGGCCATTCGTTCGGTGGGCGCGTCGCGCTCGGGGCTGCGCTCGTCGCCCCGTCGGCGATCCGTCGGCTTGTCGTGTACGAGGGAGCGCCGCCGGCCGGGGAGCACGGCTACCAGTCGGAAGGCCTCTCCGAGCGGCTGCGCGCGATCCTCGCCGATCGCGGGCCGGAAGCCCTGCTCGAAACGTTCCTCCGCGAGGTCGTCGGCATGACCAACGCCGACATCGACGCGTACCGGGCGAACCCGGTCTGGCCCGCGCGGGTGGCCGCAGCGCACACGATCGTCCGCGAGCTGGAAGCGGAGCTTTCCGCGGCAGCAGGCCTGGACGCGCTGGCCGGAGTCCGCCAGCCCGTCCTCCAGGTCCTCGGCGGCGACAGCCTGCCGGCATTTGGAGAGGCGACCGAAGCGCTCGACGCACGGCTCGCAGACGGTCGCGTCGTCGTCATCGACGGCGCCCGCCACGCCGCCCACCACACGCATCCCGATCGGTTCGTGGCGGAGGTCGAGGCATTCATCGCCGGGTAGGAACCCGGCCTCGGGTACGATTGAGGTCCCGATGCCAAAGACCGAGTCGCCGACCGCCCCGCCGACCGCCACGAAGGCCGCGGACGAGCGCCCGTTCTCACCTGGCCTCGCGGGCGTCGTTGGCGCTGAGAGCTCGATCGGCCTCGTCGACGGCGAGAACGGCCGGCTCCTCTACCGCGGCTACCCGATCGGCGAGCTCGTCAAGCGCGGCACGTACGGCGAGGTCGCGGACCTCCTCTGGACCGGCGAATGGCATCCCGGCGCGCGGCTCGAACCCGAGCCCGTCCCGGATGCCGTGCTCGTCTCGCTTCGCGAGCTGCCGCGCGACGCGTCACCGATGGACGCGCTTCGGACCGCCGTCTCCGTCTGGGGCGCCACCCAGAAGCTGACGTGGCCGCCGACGCCGGAGCAGGCGCGGGCCGTGACGGCGTTTTCGCCGAGCGCGCTAGCGGCGTTCGGCCGTCTGCGCCAGGGCCTCGAGCCGGTCCAGCCAGATCGCTCGCTGGGGCTCGCCGGCGCGTTCCTGCAGCAGCTCAACGACGAGACGCCGGATCCCGCGGCGGCCAAAGCGCTCGAGGCGTACTTCATCGTCGGCGCCGAGCACGGGCTCAACGCCTCGACGTTCACCGGCCGGGTTATCACGTCGACGCGGTCGGACATCGCCTCCGCGGTCTGCGGCGCGATCGGTGCACTCAAGGGGCCTCTCCACGGCGGAGCGCCGTCGGAGGTCGTCAACCAGCTCCACGAGATCGGGTCGGCGGAGCACGCCGAGCAGTGGGTCCGCGACGCCGTCGGGCGCGGCGAGCGGATCATGGGATTCGGGCACCGGGTATACCGCACGTACGACCCCCGCGCGGCCGCCCTTCGGACGGTCGCCGAGGGCATGGCGTCGATGGCCGAGTGGCTGGAGCTGGCGGTCAAGGTCGAGGACGTCGTCCTGCGTGTCCTCAAGGAGCTGAAGCCCG
>DATFPL010000144.1:0-18765 GCA_035264845.1 Candidatus Limnocylindrales bacterium
GTGCGACATGCGGACGGCCGCCTACCTCCTCGCGGTTCAGCGAGTCGCCGACGCGACCCAGATGCGAGGCCTGTACCCGTAAGTCGGGGAGGGGGCGCGGCCTGAGACGGCCGCGCCCGCGTGGGCCAGGCCTGACCCGGCCGTCGTCCGTTCAGTCCTTGTCGGCCCGGTCGCCGTCCTGGTCCCGGTCCTCGACGTAGCCCGCGATGTACGGCGTCGCGCCGCCACCGGGAGGTCCCGCGGTCACGACGCCAGGCGTGCCGATGTCGTCGACGAGGCCTTCCGACGGCTCGTCGTCGTCGCCGCCGCCCTGCCCCGGTCCACTCAGCTCACCCGTGCCGCGATCGACGGCCGTGCCCCCGCTCGACATCAGCCCGCCGCCGACGCCACCGGTGTCGGCGTCGGTCTCGTGCTCGGGGAGCAAACGCTCCCGCTCGGTCTCTCGGTCTTCGCTCATGTCGGGCCTCCTGTCCCGGCGGCGCCTCCGCCGGCCCGTCGAGCGTGGGCCGACCGACGTTGCACGCAGGTGAGCAGGGCGCGCCGGACCTATCGCCGAGGCGGAGCCTCCGACAGCGCGGACGCGGATCGGGGCTTCCCGGGGCGCCGAGGCAACGGACGAGGGCGGCCGGCCCGACCCCCGGTGCTACCATCGGGCGCATGCTCGATCACGAAGAAAAGTTCCTCTTCAAGGAGGAAATCGTCCACCTCGCGAACTCGGTGGCGGAGCCAGGAATCCTCGACAACGTGGAGGACCTCCTGACCGACGTCATCACGAGCCCGCGCTTCGATTCCGAGGTGTTCACGCTCGAGCGGAGCCTCCAGGTCATGCTCGGGCCCCGCGCCGGGACGACGCTCGTCGGCCTCCTGACGGTCGCCCCAGAGGTCTTCGACGAGGTCGCCGAGGTCCGCATCCCCTCTGAGGTCCATGAGCGTCTGGTCGCGTGGCGGGCGCGGTTCGGGCTGGCCATCGACAACGCCCTGAACTTCCTGAACAACCCCGACGGCATCCAGGGCCACAACTTCGCCACCCAGATTGCCCATGTCGAGGAGCGCCGCGTCCTGCAGGGCCGGCTGACCCTGGTCCGCTACAACAACGAGCCCCAGTTCTTCGTCGCCGACGCGAGCGTCTTCCTGAGCCTCGTTGCCGACATCATGGAGCGGCTGGGCCCGTACCTCGAGCCCGACGCGGTCGACGGCGAGACGGTCAACCGGCTCAGGGACGCGCTTCAGCTGGTCGAGCGGAAGACGACGGCGCGGGGCTAAGGGCGCAGCGCGCGCCGGCGGGGGAGTCAGTGTGGTCCGGCAGCTCTACCTCGCCGCGACCGGGCAGAACCGCGGCAAGACGACGGCCGCCCTCGGGCTCCTCGACGGGTTCCTGGGCCGGGGCCTCCACACCGGCTTCCTGAAGCCCGTCGGCCAGCGCACGGTCATCGAGGACGGCGTGCCGGCGGACGAGGATGCCGTCCTCATGAAGACGGTTTTCGGGCTGCCCGAGTCGTACGCCGACATGAGCCCCGTCCACATCCCCCGCGGTTTCACGAAGTCGTACATCGCGGGCGACGTCGTCGAGGACCTCCCGGCGCGGATCGCGGACGCCCACGCCGCGTTCCGCGACCACGACATCGTCCTCGTCGAAGGCACCGGGCACGCGGGCGTCGGCGCGGTGATCGGGCTGTCCAATGCGACGGTCGCGGCGATGCTGGGGACCCCCGCGATCATCATCAGCGAGGGCGGTGTCGGGCGGCCGATCGACGAGATCGTCCTCAACGCGGCACTCTTCGCGAGCCATGGCGTCGAGGTGGCGGGCGCGATCGTCAACAAGGTCGACCTGGAGGCTCAGCCGGGAATTGCCGCCGTCCTCGAGCGGGGGCTGGCGAGGCACGGCATCCCCCTCCTCGGCGTGCTGCCCGTCAAGCCGCTGCTCTCCAACCCGACGCTCGGGATGATCGTCGACGGCGTCCACGGTGAGACGATTCACGCCGGCCCGGACCTCGATCGCGTGATCGACGGCGTGGCGATCGGGGCGATGGAGCCCGGGCACATGCTCGATCGCGTCGGCCCGGGAACGCTCGTCATCGTCCCGGGCGACCGCGAGGACGTCATCCTGACCCTCGTGACCGCGCATCTCGTGAGCCGCGATCTCGAGGACACCCCGGCCGGCAGCGCGGCGATGCGGATGGCCGAGGACGTCGGCGCGTCCGGCGTCGACGGGCACGAAGGCGCGGCAGTCGGACTGGTCCTGACCGGCGGCTATCGCCCGCGGCCGGCGGTCCTCGAGGCCATCCGGGATGCGGACCTGTTCGCGACGATCGTGCCGGAGGACACGTACTCCGTGGCGTCGGAGGTGCACGACCTGCTCGTCAAGACGCACCCCGCCGACCGGGAGAAGATCGAGCTGATCAAGGACCTCGTGGCCGAGTGCCTCGACGTCGAGCGCGTCCTCGCGGTGGCCCGACCAGCTCGCTGAGCCCGCGATTCGCGTTGCCGCCGAGCGTTGGCGGGCACGAATCACGCTCAACCGCGCGCTTTCCAGCACGAAAAGCGTTGATTAGCATGCGCCGCAACCCGCCGCGCACGTCGGCGGAACCGGTGGCCTGATCGCCCCACGTTTGACAGCGGGCATTTCGCCGCCTCGCGCCTCCGCCCCGGTCGAAACCCCGGCAAGGCGTTCATCCCGCTCACGGCGGGTCGTTCATCGCGGGCGTCGTCACAGCGGCGTCCCTGCAAGAAAGGAGTACGGGCAGCGCGAATGCGTGCCCGCCAACCGAAATGAAGAAGATTCTTCGCGCGCTTGGACTGGCGCTCCTCATCGCCGTCCTCGTTCCATCCGTCGTCGCTGCCTACTGGCCCGTCGCAAGTCGGTACTCGTACGTCAGCCAGTGGTACAGCAGCTACCACCGCGCGATCGACATCTACGCCGCCGGCGGCACCCGCGTCGTCCCGGTCCGCACCGGAACCACCATCTTCGCCGGCTACCGGAGCAATTGCGGGGGCTACCAGGTCTGGGTATCCCACGGCAACGGGCTCTACACCGCGTACTACCACCTGTCGCGGATCTACACGTATCGCGGAGAAGTCGTGACCGGTGGCTCGGAGACGATCGGCGCCGTCGGGCGCTCCGGTTGTGCGACCGGGACGCATCTCCACGTGGAGGTCTGGCACGGCTACCCGTGGCACTCGGGCTCGTATCGAGTCAACCCGTGGAACTACATCGA
The DNA here is from genome assembly GCA_035264845.1 of Candidatus Limnocylindrales bacterium. GTDB lineage: Bacteria > Chloroflexota > Limnocylindria > Limnocylindrales > CSP1-4 > JACDAV01. Next base: position 3,216 of record DATFPL010000144.1, read on the forward strand.
CTACGGCTACTACCTGCCGTACCGGTACCGCTGACGCGCCCGGCGGGGCGGCAGGTCAGGCAGTCGCCCCGCCGCAATCCATCAATCGATCGCCTCGTTGTCGATGAGCCGCGTCGATCCAAAGCGCACGGCAAGCGACAGCAGCGCGGGGCCATCGAGAATATCGAGCTCCCGAAGCGTCGTCGCGTCCGCGACCGAGACGTAGTCGACGTCGGCGAGCGGTTCAGTCCGGAGCTCGGTGCGCATCAGGTCGCGGATCGCCTCGGCGGATTGCTCGCCGTGCTCCCTGGCCTCGCGACCCGCGAGGAGCGCGCGATGGAGCACGGCCGCCGCGCGGCGTTGCTCGGCGTCGAGGTGGACGTTCCGCGATGACAGCGCCAGGCCATCGGGCTCGCGGACGGTCGGGCACGTGACGACGTCGGTGCCGATCGCGAGGTCGGTCGCCATCCGTCGGATGACCATCACCTGCTGCGCGTCTTTCTGCCCGAAGTAGGCCCGGTCGGCGGCCACCAGGCCGAACAGGATGGCGACGACGGTCGCGACACCGTCGAAGTGCCCCGGCCGCGCGGCGCCTTCAAGCGGCTGCGCGACCGCGCCGACGGACACCGTCGTGTCGAAGCCCGGCCCGTAAATCTCCTCGACGGGCGGGGCGAAGACGAGGTCGACGCCTTCCTCCTCGCAGATCGCGAGGTCGCGCCCCTCGTTCCGTGGGTACTGCGTGTAGTCCGACGCCTCGTTGAACTGCCGCGGGTTGACGAAAATCGTCGCGACGACCGTTCGGTTGGCCGCCTTCGCCTGCCGCATCAGCGACCTGTGGCCGTCGTGGAGCCAGCCCATCGTCGTGACGAGCCCGACGGGTCGTGGCGCCGCAGCGAGCGCCTCGCGGAGCTCGCCGCGAGAGCGGGCGACTCTCAGAGGTCGCGGTCCAGCGGGATGCCGCCGACCGGCGTGCCGGAGTCGTGGCGGTCGAGCTTCCCGCGGCCGAGCACCTCGTCGAGGACCTCGTCGTCCATTCGGACCGTCTGCTCCGGGCCCGGGAACGTCCCCGCCGACACGTCCGCCGCGTAGCCGCGAACGGCGTCGAGGATCGTGTCGCGCAGGTTGGCGTACGGCCTGGCGTGCTTCGGGTGCCACGCCGCCGTCCCGAGGAGGTCGGTGATGATCTGGACCTGGCCGCTGCACCCGGGACCGGCGCCGATCCCGATCGTCGGGATCCGGAGCCGCTCGGTGATCGCCGCGGCGAGCTGCTCCGGGAGGAGCTCGAGCACGACGGAGAAGGCGCCGGCCTCCTGGATCGAGAGCGCGTCCGCGAGGATGCTCCGCGCCCGGTCCGCGCTCTTGCCCTGGATGCGGACCTTGCCGCCGAGGGTCTCCCTCGCCTGCGGCGTCCAGCCGATGTGGCCCATGACCGCGATCCCGGCCTTCGTCAGCGCCTCGACGACGCGCGCTGTTCGGACGCCTCCCTCGACCTTGACCGCCTGGGCGCCGGCCTCCTGGATGAAGCGGCCGGCGTTGTCGATCGCCTCGTCCGGCGTCGCGTACGACAGGAACGGCATGTCGGCGACGACCAGGGCGCTGGAGGTGCCACGGACGACTGCCGCGACGTGGTGGAGCATGTCCGCCATCGTCACCCGGCTCTCGCTGTCGTAGCCGAGCATGTTGGTGCCGACCGAATCGCCGACGAGGAGAATCGGGATGCCGGCCTCGTCGAGGAGCCTCGCCGTCGGGTAGTCATATGCCGTCAGCATCGCGATCCGTTCGCCGTCGGCGGCCATCTTCGTGATGTCGGCGACGGTCCGTCGGCGGACCTTCTCGTTCGTCGCGCTCATCGCTTGATCTCCTCGACCGCGGCCTCGCTCGGACGCGGGAATCCAGTCTGGGCCGCCGCGTCGCGGTCGTCCAGCGCGCGGGCGACGCGGTCGAGGAGCCGGTCCGCGACGTCCCGTTTGGTGAGGAGCGGGAGTTCGTCGCGTGTCCCGTCGGCGGCGAGGATCGTCACCCGATTGGTGTCCGTCGCGAAGCCGGAGCCCGGTTCGCTGACGTCGTTAGCGACGATGAGGTCGACTCGCTTGCGGGCGAGCTTTCCGGCGGCCCGGCCGACGCCGCCGGTCTCGGCGGCGAACGCGACGATCACCGGCGCGGGATCGAGGGGACGCCGCGTCGGCGCGCCGTCCGAATCGAGACCGCGCGCGATCCGCGCGACTTCCGCGACAAGGTCGGGCGTCGGCTCGAGCTCGAGGGTGAGTGAGTCGCCGCGTGTCAGCTTCGTCTCGGCAGGGCGGGAGGGCCGGAAGTCCGCGACGGCCGCGGCCATCACGAGTGCGTCGAAGCCGGCCCGGCCGTCGGCCGCACTCGTCGTCGCGAGAAGCGCGGCGCGCATCTGGGCGGTCGACTCGGCGCGAACGACCGTCGCGTCGGCGGGAAGCGGCACGGCGACGTTGCCCGCGATCAGCGTCACGCGCGCACCACGGTCGAGCGCCGCCTGCGCGACGGCGACGCCCATTCGGCCGGTCGAGCGGTTGCCGATGAAGCGAACGGGATCGATCGGTTCCGCGGTGCCGCCGGCGGTGACGACGACGTGACGTCCCGACAGGTCCGCCTCGCGCGTCCGCTCGATGCGCGGCGGCCGCGCCGCCGGATCGGGTGCGCGAACCGGCCGCTCCGTGACGGCGGCGACGACGGCGTCGACGATCGACGGCAGCTCCGCGAGCCGTCCGACGCCGACCTGCCCGGACGCGAGCGGGCCCTCCACCGGCTCCACGATCGTGTAGCCGAAGTCGTCGCGGAGCCGGGCGACGTTCGCGCGCGTCGCCTGATGCGCGTACATCTCACCGTCCATGGCGGGCGCGACGACGACGGGCGCGGCGCTCGCGAGACAGGCGGCCGTGACAGCGTCGCCAGCGAGCCCGTTCGCCATGGCGCCCAGCCAGTGCGCGGTCGCCGGCGCGACGACGATCGCATCGGCGCTGTCGGCGATGACGACGTGCCCGATCCGGCCGTCCGGCAGGAGCTCGAGCAGCTCGGACTCGACCGGGTGGCGGCTCAGCGCCGCGAGCGTGAGCGGCGCGACGAACCGCGTCGCGGCGGGGGAGAGGAGAACCGCCACGTCCGCGCCCTCCGCGGCGAGGAGCCGGAGCAGCTCGACGGACTTGTACGCGGCGATCGAGCCCGTCACGCCGAGTGCGATGAGGCGACCGTCGAGCCGGCGACCGGGCGGCGCGCCGCGATCCGCGCTCATCCGAGGCCCAGCTCCAGCCGCTTCCCCGCGAGAACCTCCGCGTGGAGGATCGCGAGCCCGCGCAGGGTGAGGTCCGGGTCGATCGCGTCGATCCCCTCGAGTGAGCGCGCCCACGGCGCGGCGGACAGTCCGCCGGTCAGGATCGCCTTGACGTCGCTCGGGGCGATCGCTGCAGCGTCGGCGAGCTCCGCGCGGACGCGGGCGAGGAGCCCCGCCGCGAGGGCCTGGTAGCCGAAGATCGTCCCCGACTGCATGGCACTCACGGTGTCGCGGCCGATCGCGCGGTCGGGGGCGCGGAGCTCGATCCGCGGCAGCTTGGCGGTACGTGCCGCGAGCGCTTCGAGCCCGAGCTCGAGCCCGGGAGCGATCGCTCCGCCGACGTAGGCGCCGTCCTGGGCCACGCAGTCGAGCGTTGTCGCGGTGCCGAAGTCGACGACGACGGCGGGCGTCCCGTGGAGTCGCTGCGCGGCGAGCGCATTGACCAGCCGGTCGGCACCCACCTGCTCGGGCCGGTCGACGCGGATCGCGAGCGGCACCGTGCCGGCGGAGGCGACGATGATCGGCCGCTCCCGGCGGGCGGCGATCGCCTCGACCCCGGCAGTCAGGGCGGGGACAACCGAAGCGCAGGCGATCGAGGAGACGTCGCCGAACCCGACGTCATCGAGCCGCAGGAGGCCCTCGAGGAGGACCTCGAGCTCATCGGCGGTCGCGGTCGGCTGCGTCGCGGCACGCCGGGTCGCGACGAGGGTTCCGGCCCGGACGAGCCCGATCGTCACGTTCGTGTTGCCGATGTCGACCGCCAGCAGCATGAGCGGATGATACGCGGGCGTCCCGAACGCTCCGGGTGCCCGTGGCGGCTCGCGCGGGCGGCGCGTCCCGCACACCGCGTCCGCCGCTGAGCTCCGATATGCACACGGGGTGTGCAACGTGACGAACGAACAGGTGAATCGCGGGATGCAAAGCGCCCGTCGTTCGTCGTTCTGCACAGCCGGTGTGCAGAGCACGCGAACTGCACGCGCCATGTGCAAGACGACCGATGAGCCGCGCGTAGCCGTGCCGTCGTTCGGCCGGTTGCACACCCCCGGTGCACCGCGCGCAAGAAGGGCTGCGTGACCCCGCGATTCGGTCTTCCGACGTGCCGCGGTCTGCGCTACCATCCGGCCCGAGCCCTCGCGCCGCGCCCCGTTTCCAAGGTCGCCCAGCCCGCAGGAGACGCTCGTGTCCAGCGCCTCGCCCGCGAAGTTCTTCGTCAACCAGGGCGTCGTCTCGAGCCGCGCGGACATCCAGAACCTGCTCCGCCCGCTCATCAAGCAGACCGTCAGCTACCGCTACTTCCGCGGCCGCGATCTCGTCGCGCACGGCACCGGCTGGGTCGAGCGGCTCGTCGTCGATCAGCCGGACGTGTCGACCTACTTCACGCCGCTGGCGATCACGCTCAACATCGACTCGTTCGAGCACCTCGAGTTCGAGACCCGGCCCGACCAGCTGCTCGTGTACACGCTCGTCCAGGACGACGAGCGAGTGATCATCGAGTTCGCGCCCGTGGCGGTCACCGAGGAGGGATCGCCCTTCGCCCCGCGGCAGCTCGAGTTCGACACGAGCGGCTACGTGCAGATGGAGCTGCAGGGACTCGACACCGGGGAGGACGAGTAGCGGCATCGTCGCCGGCCGTGCCCGCGGCCGAATCGAGGATGCGGAGGATTCGGCGCGGTCCGAGCCGAACGGCGACGGCGCGCCATCACGAGGAGAGGAATCGTGGCTGTGGATGCAGTGGACGCTGAGCGGCGCCCGGCGCGCGGCAACGACAACGCGATCGCCGAATACTTCCGGTTCGCGGAGCGTGGCACGACCCTCGGCACGGAGGCGCGCGCAGGCCTCACGACGTTCATGGTCATGGCCTACATCCTGTTCCTCAACCCGAACATCCTCTCGAACATGTTCGGTGAGCCCGGATCGGCGGCGGCCGAGGGGTTCAAGGCGCCCGCCGCGGCGGCGACCGCGCTCGTTGCGGGTGTCATGAGCATCCTGATGGGCGTCGTCGCAAACGTGCCGATCGCGCTCGCCGCAGGCCTTGGAATCAATGCCCTCGTCGCGTTCGCGCTCGTCCTCGGTGCCGGTCTCACACCGGCGGGGGCGATGGGCGTCATTGTCCTCGAGGGCATCGTCGTGCTGCTGCTCGTTCTGGTCGGACTCCGCGAGGCGATCATGAACGCGGTGCCGCTGTCGCTCAAGCGGGCGATCGCGGTCGGGATCGGGCTGTTCATCCTGTTCATCGGCTTCTTCGACGGAGGACTGATCGTCGGACAGGCACCGCCGAACCCGCCGGTCGCGTTCGTCTTCCCGACCGCACCGGGGGCGGCGGTGACGCTGATCGGTGTGCTCATTACGATCGCGCTGTTCGTGCGCCGCGTGCCCGCGGCGCTGCTGCTCAGCATCCTCATCACGACCGTCATCGCGATCGTCGTCGGCGTCCAGCGGTTGCCGAGCCAGTTCGTCGTCGCGCCATCGTTCAGCACGCTCGGGCAGTTCGATCTCGGGAACGTGTTCAGCGTCCTGGGGCCACTCGCCGCGGTCCTCACGATCTTCAGCTTCATGCTGACCGACTTCTTCGACACCATGGGCACCGCTACCGCGATCAGCGAGCAGGCGGGCATCACCGAGGCGGATGGTCGCGTCCCGAATACCGGCCGGCTGCTTGCCGTCGATTCCATCGCCGCGATTGCGGGCGGCGCCGCCGGGATAAGCTCGAACACGAGCTACATCGAAAGCGCCGCCGGCGTCGCGGAGGGCGGCCGGACGGGGTTCGCCGCAGTCGTCGTCGGCGTTCTGTTCCTCGCCGCGATCCTGCTGTCGCCCCTGGCGACGCTCGTGCCATTCGCTGCGACGGCTCCGGTCCTCATCGTCGTCGGATTCCTCATGGTGTCGCTCGTCCGAGACATCGACTTCGCCGACTTCGAGGAGGGGTTGCCCGCACTGCTCGCGCTCATCCTCATGCCGCTGACGTTCAGCATCACGGTTGGCATCGGCGCCGGGTTCATCAGCTACGTCGTCATCAAGGCCGTCGTCGGCAAGGCCCGCGACGTTCATCCGCTCATGTGGCTCGTCGCGGCGGCATTCGTCGTGTACTTCGCGCAGAACTGGCTCAACAGCGTTATCTCTCCGGCCGGCTCGTGATGGAGCATTTGCCCCGCGACGCGACGGGCTCGCTTCGCTGAACTAGCGGTGGTCCTGGGATCGTTCGGCATCATGTAGCCGCGATCCAGGTGTGGGGCGCACCGCTGGGCCGGCACCGCGGATCGCGCGCCGTCCGTCCGAGCCGCTTCCGGCCGCGGTCCGTGAGGGCCGGTTCCCTGTACCATCGCGAGCGTGTTCCAACGAACGGCGCTGGCTGAAGGGCCGCGCGTGATCAGCGCACGCGTGCCCGGGTCGCGCTCCGTGTCCGTGGCCGCGTACGTGCTCGCGGGCTCGAGGCTGGAGAAGCCGGACGAGGCCGGTGTCGCCCACTTCATGGAGCACATCACGTTCAAGGGGACCCGCTCGTTCCCGTCGAGCCGGGCGATCTCCGAGGCGATCGAAGGCGTCGGGGGGTCGTTCAACGCGGCGACAGACCGGGAGTCGACGGTCTACTGGGTCCGCGTCCCGCGGCGTGAGGCGACGCGCGCGATGGACGTCCTCGGCGAGCTCATCGTCCGGCCCATCCTCGACGACGCCGAGATCGACCACGAGCGCGGGATCATCATCGAGGAGATCCGCTCGTACTTCGACGACCCGGCCGAGTTCTGCCAGATCCTCTTCCAGCAGGCGATGTTCGGAACGGGGCCGCTGGGCCGCGAGATCTGCGGCGACGAGGCCGGCATCCGGGCGCTCCCGCGTCAGACGATCCGGGACTTCTGGCAGACCCTCTACCGCCCGGCGAACACCGTCATCGCGCTCGCGGGTGACATGGAACACGATGAGGCCGTCGCGCTCGCTTCGACGGCCTTCGGGACCGGCAACGGCGCGGTGCCCAAGTGGTCCGCCGCGCCGCCGCTGCCCGCGGGCGAGCGGGTCCTCACCGGCCGCCGCGACACGAACCAGGCGCAGCTCTCCATCGGCGTGCCCTCGCTCGCTCGCGATGATCCGAAGACGTGGACGCTCGCCCTCCTTAACGCCGTCCTCGGCGACGGGATGAGCAGCCGGCTGTTCCTCGCGGTTCGCGAGGAGCGGGGTCTCGCCTACGACATCTCGTCCGGGGTCGTCGAGTACGCCGACGCGGGCGCGCTCGAGGTGTCCGCGGGTGTCGACCCGGCCCAGCTTCGCGACGCGATCGCCGCGATCCTTGGGGAGCTGGCACGGATGCGCGACGAGGCCGTCTCCCCCGACGAGCTCGCGAAGGCCAAGGCGTACCTCGCGGGCGGCCTCGAGCTGCGGCTCGACGAGACGCGGCACGTCGCGTCGTGGATCGGCGGCCAGGAGGCGCTCCACCAGCGAGTGATGACGATCGACGAGGCGCTCGACGCCGTCGCGGCGGTCGATGCCGACGCAATCCGGTCCCTCGCCGGCGAGCTGTTCCGCGACGACGGACTCCGGCTCGCGGCCGTTGCGCCGGCCCGCTACCTCCGCGGTCTCGAACGAAGCCTGCACCTGCCTGGAGCTGCCGCATGACGTCGACGACCCCGCGCCCCCTGGCCCGACCGCGTCCGGGCGATCCGCCGACGGATCGCCGGCTTGCCGCCCTCCACCTTCGGATGGGACAGCTGGAGCTGGCCCGTGCGGAGCTCGAGGCCCTGGCCGGTGCGGGCCAGCTCGACGACGACGGCCTGCTCGCGTTGAGCGAGGCGCGGTGGCGGACGGGCGATCTGACGGGCGCAGGCGAGGCCGCCCAGGCGTACCTCGCCGGCGGGCGGGAATCAGCGATCGCGCTCGTCATCGCCGCGGAGGCGACGGCCGCCGTCGGGAAGCCCGCCGAGGCGCGAAAGCTCGCCGGCCAGGCGCTCGAGAAGGCGGACGTGCCGCTCGACCGGATCTTCGCGGGGATCCCCCGGAGCATGATCTGGCCCGCGGATCCGTCGGAGGCCGGTCAGCCCGCCGGGATGCTCTTCCCGGCTCCGTCGTCCTCCCTTCGGGCGCCCGCGGGAGATGCCGCCGGGGAGCGACGGGCGCTCGCGCCGGTCGGGCCTGGACTGTGGGGCGGTGGCGAAGGGGCGCGCGCGGAGGATGCGCCGGACGCTGCCGCGGAGCTCGCGGCCGGCAAAACAGCGATCGCGGAGGGCCGCCACGGGGCGGCCGGGATCCATCTCGCGCTCGCGCTGAGGCTCGCTCCCGGGCTCGCGCCCGCGGTCCTCGACGTCGTCGAAGGCGCGGAGCGGAGGACCGCCGCGCTCGAGATCGTCCGCGGCGACGCGTACCGGCTCGCCGGTCACGAGGTCGAGGCCCGCGTCGCCTACGCGGCGGCGACGACCGCGGCGGACCGGATCGAGGGGCGGCACGCCCGGAACGAGGAGAATTCGTGACCGAACGGACCCTCGTCCTCATCAAGCCCGACGGCGTCCAGCGGCTGCTCGCGGGACGGATCCTGTCCCGGTTCGAGGAGCGCGGGCTGAAGATCGTGGCCCTCAAGCTGGTCAAGGTCGACCGCGCGCTCGCCGAGCAGCACTACGCCGTCCATCGCTCGAAGCCGTTCTTCGGCGGCCTCGTCGACTTCATCACCTCGAGCCCGCTCGTCGCTGCGGCCCTCGACGGCCCGAACGCGATCGCCGTGGTCCGATCGATGATCGGGGCGACGCGCCCCAACGAGGCTGCGGCGGGGACCATCCGCGGCGACTTCGCCCTCGAGACCGCGCAGAACCTGGTTCACGCTTCGGACGGTCCCGAGACGGCCTCGGCGGAGCTCGCTCTCTGGTTCAAGGCGGGAGAGATCGTCGAGTACGAGCGCGACATCGACCGCTGGGCGCTCGCGCCCGACGAGTAGGTCAGCCGCTTGGCGTTGGCGGCTCGGCTCCCGGCGCTCCGGCGCCATTGGACGGCGATGGTCCGATCGACCTCGCCGGCGCGGCCGACCCAACGGGAGGTCCGGACGACCCGGGAACGCCCGACGCGACGGGGGCCGGCGCCGGAACCGGCGGTTGCGTCCCGGCCGCGGCCACGACGCCCAGCCCACCGCCACTGACGGCGACGGCAAGCGCGCCGAGGACGAGGACCGCAGCCCCCGCAACCGACGTCCGGTTCGCCCTCCACGTCATGACTCGTCGCCGAAGCCTCGATCGAGGTTCCGGGGACTCGGCGCCGGGCGGCCGTGACGGCAAACGCGCTTCACTCCGCGCGACCGCGTCCACCGCGTCGCTCGCCCGCGACACGCCGACTGTCACCAGGCGGCCGTAGTAGAAGACCGACGCCAACCCTGCCGCGAGGAGCAGGGTCGCGAACGGCCGGTCGAGGACGAGCCCGATGAGCGCATCGCGAGCACCGAACGCCGCCATCCCGGGCCAACCGACACCGGCGACGAGGATCGCGAGCAGCGCGACGGCGAGGATCGGCGCGCGCGTCGCCCAGCCGCCGAGCTCCGCGACGCGTCCGGTTCCGAACGTTGCCCGCATCGCGCCGGCCCACCCGGCGAACGCGGTCTTGCTCACGACGAGGGCGAGGAGCCACACGCGCGCCGGGCCCCAGGCCGCGGGGTCGAACGCCGCAAGACCCAAAAGGACGAATCCGCCATCGGCGACGATCGACCAGCCGACGATCCCCGCGAGGTCGTCGTCGCGGAAGGCGAACGCCGTACCAAGCATGATCGACGCCGCGGCCACGACGACGACGAGCCCGCGCTCGAGCGACAGCTGCTCGCCGATCGGGACGATCGATGTCGCCGTCCAGGTAAGTGCCACGGTGGCGAACGCCGCCGGAGTCCAGGCCGCGACGAGCGGCAGGCCGACATCCGGGGCGGCGTCCGCGACCCGTGCCGTCCAGAGGTTGAACGGGATCGCGCCGAAGCGGATCGCGGTCGCGGCCGCGAACGCAACGTAAGCAAGACCCACGATCGCTGGGTCGATCCGTGTTGCGGTCGCCGGCGCGACGATCGCGGCCGCGGCGGCGAGCGCGAGCACTCCCGCCAGAACGAGCGAGCGCAGCTCGCGCGCCGCGACGATGACCCCGCGCTCCGACCGCGGGCCGGTGAGCAGCACGAGCACACCGACGACGGCCCCGGCGGTAGCCCCGAGGACGGCGGTCCGGGGGTCGAGCGCACCGAGCGCGAACCCGGCCGCTCCCAGGACGAGAAGCGTCGTGCCCGGCAGGTTCCGCGACCATGTCGTCGCGACGCCGACGATCGCCACGAGCACGCCGGCCGCCGCGCCCAGTGCGAGGAACAGGCGCGCGTAGTCGCTTCCGGCGATCGACCCGCCGGCGAGCGAAAACGGTTCGTCACGCTGGATCGTGAGCGCGAGCACCACGGACGCAACGAGGCCTGCGATGCCGACGATCGCCGAGGGCCGCGGCCGGCGGATCAGGAGCGACAGCGCACCCGCGCCGAACGTGACCGCGAGGAACGGCAGAAGACTCACCGTCGCCCGAGGAGCTTTCGCGCCCGGGCCGTCCGCCAGCCCAGCGGGTTCGATCGCCGACGCGGCCGCTGGTCGGCGAGGGCTGGCGGTGGCTCGACAGCCGCTGCCCTCCGGCGCGATTCCGGACCCTCCGCGACCCTCCGGCCGGCCTCCGCTGCAGCTTCGGGCTCGGTCGCCTCGGGCAGCGATGCCGAGGTTGCGGCGAGACCGCCCCGCCGCACTGCGGCAGCGGCGACCGCGCCGGCAGCACCAGCGACCGCAACGGTCAGGCCGGCCAGCACCAGCTGCTCCAGCTCGGGTGGCGACCCGGCCAGGGCGATGCGCGCAACGCTCCCCGCGAGCACGACGAGCATCAGCCCGACGCCGAGCCGGAGCGTGTCGGTGCCGACGACGAGCGGCCCCAGTGCAAGGTATCCGAGCGCGAACGCGGCACCGAGTGCCTCCGCGGGGCCAGTGGCGGGACCTGCGAACCCTGCCGCTCCGTAGCCCGCGACGCCGGCGGCCGCCGCACCGAGCGCTTCGACTGGCCACCCAAGCCGCGACCCGCGGGTCGACGGTTCGTGCCGGACCGCGACCCACAGGAGGTACCCCGCGAGGATCGACCCGACCAGGCGCGCGGCGAGCGGCAGCGGGCCCGGGAAGGGGTCCGCGATCAGCGGCGCCGTGATCCCGGAGACGGTCAGCCCCGTGACTGCGACGCGCGCCTCGCGGGCCGAGACCGCGATGACCCCTCCCGCGACGACCGCAAGCGCGAGTGCCGCGAGCCCGGGGTTCACGGCCTCGAGGTCTGCAGCTCCGGGTGGGCCGGCGTCTGAAGGACCCCGAAGGTGTCGAAGGGCCAGTATCGGAGCCACGCCCGCCCGATGACGTTCGAGACGTCGATCGACCCGAAGGCGCGCGAATCCGCGGAGCTTGCGCGGTGATCGCCCATCACGAAGAGCTCGTCTTTCGGAACCGTCCAGTCGGATTGATCCGAGATCGTCGTGGGCTGTGCTCTGCCCTCGGCCTTGAACAGATACGGCTCGGCGAGAGCGACGCCGTTGACGTAGACCTTGCCGTCTTCGCGGATCTGGATCCTGTCGTCGCCGACACCGATGACGCGCTTGATGAACGGTGTCTTCTGCTGGGTCCAGTTGGCGGGCGGGTTGAAGACGACGATGTCGCCGCGCTTGTACGTGTCGAAGCGAGGGGTCAGCTTGTCGACGAGGACGTACTGGTCTGGTTCGAGCGTCTGCTCCATCGACATCTGCTCGACCCGGTACGGTTGGGCGATAAAGGTCTGGATTACCAGGAAGATGACAAGGGTGAGAACGAGGGTCTCGACGATCTCAAAGAGACAGCCGAGCGCCGGGCGATGAGTCACAAGGTCGGCAGTATAGGGGCTGTGCTATCGTCCCGCGCCGTGACCCCAGGCCCCGGCGGGAGGTAGCGTGCGCCGCCGCCTGATCTCGGTCGGAAGCCTCCTCGTCGCCGTTTTCGCGCTCGGAGTCGTCCTCTACAACGCCACGCTCGTCGACCGCCGGCCGCCCGGAATCGCGCGCGTCTCCCTGAGCGCGCCGGCCGGCAGCGACCCTCGTCGGGCGCAGCCGCTGACCGCCATCGACATCGTGTTCAGCGAGCCCGTACGCACCTCGACGGTCGAGCGTCGGTTCCGGATCGTGCCGTATGTAGCCGGAACGCTGACATGGGACGGCACGATGGCGATCTTCACGCCCTCGGCCAAACTTCCGGCCGGGGCCGCGTTCCAGGTCTTCGTCGATTCGGGCTTCGAGGACGTCGAGGGAAACGCCGCGACGACCGGTCTCGACGCATGGGCGTTCGAGACCGTCGGCCCACCGGCGATCCTCGCGGCGACCCCGCCCGACGGGAGCGACGGCGTCCCCGTCGAGGGCGCGCTGACGATCGAGTTCGACCGATACATGGACACCCGGTCGGTCGAGTCAGCGATCCGCGTCGAGCCGGCGACGACGATCAGGCCGTCGTGGAGCGGGCAGACGCTCACGCTGGGATTCGATCCGCGGCTGCTGTTCGGGACGACGTACGCGGTCACGATCGGGACGACCGCGGCCGACACGGGCGGGAACCGGCTCCAGTCCGCGCTCACCACGCACTTCACGACTGTCGCCGCGGGCCTCCGCGTCAGCACGACCATCCCGGCCGATGGCGTGTCGGGAATCAGTGTCAGGACGGCGATCGCCATCGTCTTCGACGGCACGATCGACCCCGCGTCGACGGCCGACGCCATTCGGATCACGCCGTCCGTCGCCGGCGATGTCCGGATCGCCGCGCTGCCCGCGGACTCGACGCCGGGCGCCACGCCGTCGGCGACCGAACCGACGGGCCAGGTCCTGCTGTTCGTCCCATCCGCGCCGCTCGCCCCGCACACCACCTACACGGTCACGCTCGCGTCCGTCGTCGCGCGCCCAGGCGCGCCCTCGCAGGTCGCCGCAGGCAAGACGTGGACGTTCACGACAGGGCAGCCGACGGTTTCCGCTCAGAACCAGATCGCGTTCCTGTCGTCGCGCGGCGGCGTCGCGAACCTGTGGTTGATGAACCCGGACGGCTCGAATCCGCGGCAGCTCACCACGGAGATCGTGCCCGTCGTGGGATTCGACGTGACGGCCGACGGCTCCCGCGTCGCGTGGTCTGCCGGCGGCGTCGCCCGCACGATGCGGATCGACGGCACCGACGGGCGAACGGTCACCGGCGACGGCCGCTTCGAGTACGGGCCGCGGTTTACCCCGGACGGACGGTCGCTCCTCGTCGGGCGGCGGGGCGGCGACGGCACGGACGTGGGCTATTGGCTCGTCCCGGTCGCGGAAGGTGCGCCGGCCGAGCGCCAGGTGCTGCAAACCGGAGCGCCGGTGCTCGGGTCGTCGCTGGTTTCCGGCGATGCCCTCTCCCGCGACGCCGGGACTCCGGTGTGGTCGTCGCGGGCGGCGTTCGACCCCGCCGGCCGGCACGTGCTCGTGACGACGGGCACCGGGGCCGTTGCTTTGGTCGACCTCCAGCCGACAGACCCCGAGCTAGCGATTGCGGACACCGGGATCGTCGCCGGGGGCGCGCCGGCGTGGTCGGCGCCGGCGGGCCAGTTCGTCGTCGTCGGCCGGCGGGGCGCTGAGGCGTCCGACTCCCTGTACGTCGTCGGGATCGAAGGCGGCGTCACGCAACGGGTTGCGGCGGACGGCTCGGCCGCCGCCTCGCCGGACGGCGCCGTCGCGGTCCTGCATCGCGACGCGGCGGGAATCAGTCACGTCGCGGTCGCCCGCGCGACGTCGTCCGCGGCGCCGCGGGCGCTGACGGACGCGACCGACACGTCCGATCGCTGGCCCGCGTTCTCGCCCGACGGCAAGTCCGTCCTGTTCGGGCGGGTCCGAACCGACAATCCGGACGTTTCGGCCGGCATCTGGGTCGTCGATCCCGCGACCGGGAAGCTTGCCGCGCTGTCGTCCGACGGCGCATATCCGCGGTGGCTCCCGTGACCGGAAACCGTGCATAACCGCGCGTATCCGCGGTTTGACCCGCGCTCGCGGCGCTTGTTACACTCCGCCCGGCCTGAAAGGTTCCAGTCCCGATCGTACCGGGGCTTTCCTGCCTGCCCGAGATCCTTCCCCGAGTCCGCCCGCGGGCGGCGCGCGTCCCGGCGCCGGGGTGCCCATTCGCCTTCCTGGAGGACACGCAGACCCCGATGAATGCCGACGCGCTCCGCTGGATCATCCCGATCGCTGGCCTCGCCGCCGTCCTGTTCGCGATCTACCTCGCGCGCGACGTGCTGGGACGCGACAAGGGCCCCCAGGCGATGCAGGACGTCGGCGACATGATCCGCGAGGGTGCGGACGCGTTCATCCGGCGGCAGTACACGACGATCGGGATCCTTGCACTGGTCGGCGCCGTCGTCATCGGCCTCGTCATCGCCGTGTTCGAGACACAGCAGGTCGCGGACACGAAGGTCTTTGGCGTCGAGCTCGGCGTTCGAACCGGAATCGCGTTCCTCGTCGGCGCGGCATGCTCGATGGCATCGGGGATCATCGGGATGGTCGTCAGCGTTCGCTCGAACGTCCGAACCGCCGCCGCGGCCCGCCGCTCGCTCGTCGAGGCCGTTCAGGTCGCGATGCGCGGTGGTGCGGTGTCCGGGTTCCTCGTCGTCGCGCTGTCGCTCCTCGGCGTGTGGGGCATCTTCGCGGCGTACGGCGGGCTCGGCGGCAGCCAGGCGACGCACGACGCGCCGTTCCTGATCGTCGGCTTCGGGTTCGGCGCCTCGTTCGTTGCCCTGTTCGCCCAGCTCGGTGGCGGCATCTACACGAAGGCCGCGGACGTCGGATCTGACCTCGTCGGCAAGGTCGAGGCGGGTATCCCGGAGGATGACCCGCGCAACGCCGGCGTCATCGCGGATCTCGTCGGCGACAACGTCGGCGATTGCGCCGGCCGCGGCGCGGACCTCTTCGAGTCGACCGCCGCGGAGAACATCGGCGCGATGATCCTCGGCGTCGCCGTCTACACGATCGCGGTCTCGAGCCATTGGCCGAGCCCCGAGGCATGGATCTTCTTCCCGCTCGTGGTCCGCGCGTTCGGGCTACTCGCCACGATCGTCGCGATGTTCTTCATCCGCGGCAACGAGACCGAGAACCCGATGAACATCCTCAACCGCGGCTACTGGGTCACGACGATCCTGTCCGTCATCGGGCTCGCAATCACGACGAACGTGATGATGAACACGAACGGGGCGACGGGCGCTAACGGGCTCCCGGTCTGGGTCTGGTTCTTCTTCGCCGGGGTC